>NZ_JBHJUV010000160.1:0-1025 GCF_042268025.1 Streptomyces sp. NPDC056161 | reverse complement strand
GGGGACGCGCCTGTCTCGGTCCAGTCGATGACGACGACGCGTACGTCGGATGTCGGTGCGACGTTGCAGCAGATCGCGGAGTTGACGGCGTCGGGTTGTCAGATCGTGCGGGTGGCGTGTCCGACGCAGGATGATGCGGATGCGTTGGCGGTGATCGCGCGTAAGTCGCAGATTCCGGTGATCGCGGATATTCATTTCCAGCCGAAGTATGTGTTCGCGGCGATCGATGCCGGGTGTGCGGCGGTGCGGGTGAATCCGGGCAATATCAAGAAGTTCGATGATCAGGTGCGGGAGATCGCGCGGGCTGCGGCGGACCGTGGGACGCCGGTCCGGATCGGGGTGAATGCGGGGTCTTTGGACCGGCGGTTGTTGCAGAAGTACGGGAAGGCGACGCCGGAGGCTCTGGTGGAGTCGGCGCTGTGGGAGGCGTCGTTGTTCGAGGAGCATGGTTTCAGGGACATCAAGATCTCGGTGAAGCACAACGATCCGGTGGTGATGATCGAGGCGTACCGGCAGTTGGCGGAGCAGTGTGAGTATCCGTTGCATCTGGGTGTGACGGAGGCGGGGCCGGCTTTCCAGGGGACGGTGAAGTCGGCGGTGGCTTTCGGTGCGTTGTTGTCGCAGGGGATCGGGGACACGATCCGGGTGTCGTTGTCGGCGCCTCCGGTGGAGGAGGTGAAGGTCGGTATTCAGATTCTGGAGTCGTTGAATCTGCGGCAGCGGGGTCTGGAGATCGTGTCGTGTCCGTCGTGTGGTCGGGCGCAGGTGGATGTGTACAAGTTGGCGGAGGAGGTCACGGCGGGGCTGACGGGGATGGAGGTGCCGTTGCGGGTGGCGGTGATGGGGTGTGTGGTGAATGGTCCTGGTGAGGCGCGTGAGGCGGATCTGGGGGTTGCGTCGGGTAATGGGAAGGGGCAGATCTTCGTCAAGGGTGAGGTGATCAAGACGGTTCCCGAGTCGAAGATCGTGGAGACGTTGATCGAAGAGGCGATGAAGCTCGCCGAGCAGATGGAGGCCGAGGGCGC
>NZ_JBHJUV010000159.1:0-1082 GCF_042268025.1 Streptomyces sp. NPDC056161 | reverse complement strand
TCCAGACCGGCCCGCTCCAGCGCCTCCCACGACACCTCCAGCAGCAACCGCTGCTGCGGATCCATGGCCAACGCCTCCCGCGGCGAGATCCCGAAGAAGCCGGCGTCGAAATCGCCCGCACCGTCGAGGAATCCACCGCGGCTGACGTATGACTTCCCGGGTGTGCCGGGGTCGGGGTCGAAGAGGTTGTCCAGGTCCCAGCCGCGATCGGCCGGGAAGTCCACCAGACCCTCCCGCCCCTCGGCCACCAGCTCCCACAGCTCCTCCGGCGAGGTGACACCACCCGGCAGCCGGCAGGCCATCCCCACGATCGCGATCGGCTCGGCGGCGGCGTCTGAGATCCTCTGGTTCTCCCGCGTCAGCCGCTCGTTCTCCACCAGGGAGGCCCGCAGCGCCTCCACGAGCTTGTCGTACGAGGTGGTCATGGCGATTCCTCCGGTCGTCACGGATCGGTCAGTTGGTGCCGGTGCCGAGCGCCCGCTCGACGAGTGCGCTCACGTCCATCTCGGCGATCGCGTCGGCGTCGCCGGGTCCGGCCTCGGCCGCGGTGCCGGTCCGCGAGGGCGCGGAGCGGAGGAGTTCCTGGAGCACACCCAGTTCACGCAGCCGACTGAGCGGCACGGTGGCCAGGGCGTGCCGGATCTCCGCCTCGTCGATGTCGGTTACGGCGGTCACTTCGTCGCCGGCACCGGGCGTCCGCGTCGCGTTGTCGTCACCGGCCGCACCGGAGCCGTTCGTGCCGCCGTTCTCGGGCACCAGGTGCCGACGCAGTCGCTGGGCGAGTGCGGTGGGTGTGGGATGGTCGAAGACGAGGGTGGCGGGCAGCCGGACCCCCGTGGCGTCGGTGAGGCGGTTGCGGAGTTCCACCGCGGTGAGCGAGTCGAAGCCGACCTCCTTGAAGGCCCGGCGGGCGCCGATGGTGTCGGCGTTGGCGTGTCCGAGGACGGTCGCCGCGTTGGTCCGGACGAGGTTGACGAGCAGCCGGTTCTGTTCGGTCTCGTTGAGGGTGGCCAGGCGCTGGGCCAGCGTCTCCCCGCCCTCACCGGCCGCCGACCGAGCCACCACCGCCCGACGCGGCACCC
>NZ_JBHJUV010000158.1:0-1133 GCF_042268025.1 Streptomyces sp. NPDC056161 | reverse complement strand
GGGGGGTAGGAGCGGTGGAGCAGTCGTCAGGCGGCGAGGTCGACGTCGTCGGGGGTGCGTGGTTCGTAGAGGGCTCCGGTGCGGATCATCGCGTGGATGACGTTCACACGCTGGCGGGCCAGGCGGAGGATGGCCTGGGTGTGGGTCTTGCCACGTGCGCGCTGACGGTCGTAGTAGGTCCGGGAGGAGGGGTCGGACTTGCAGCCGATCGCGGCGAATGCGGCCTGGAACAGGGCGCGTTTGAGGAGCCGGTTGCCGCGGTGGGGTGCGTGCTCGCCTCGGATGGAGGTTCCCGAGGACTTTGTAGCCGGGGCGAGTCCGGCGTAGGAGGCGAGGTGTCCGGCGGTGGGGAAGGTGGTGCCGTCGCCGATCGCGACGATCACGGCTGCTGTGGTCCTGACGCCCAGGCCGGGCAGGGACGTCAGGAGGTGGAAAAGAGGGAGGGCCTCCAGCAGGGCGGCGATCTCCTGCTCGGCCTGGCGTCGTTGGGTGTGGGCGGCGGCGAGCTGGGCGGCGAGCCCGGGCACGATCAGCGCGCTGGCTTCGGTGCCTGGAACCACAAGAGTCTGTTCGGCGAGGGCGTCGAAGATCTCGGCGGTGAGGTGGTGGGCCTTGCGCGAGCCGTGGGCCCTGAGCAGGGCCTCGCAGCGGGCACGGCCGAGTTTCTTCAGCCTGGCCGGGGAACCGTGCCGCTGGAGGAGAACCTGGATGTAGGGGTAGGCCAGCCGCGGGCCGAGGACGCGTTCGAGGGAGGGGTGGATCTGGGAGAGGAGGCCGCGCAGCCGGTTGGTGGTGCGGTTGATCTCGCCGGCCAGGTCGTTGTCGTAGCCGGTGAGCATGGTCAGCTCGGCGAGAGCCTCGTCGTCGCGGTCGATCGCGCGCAGGGTGTGCGGCACGGTGCGGGCGGTGTCGGCGATCACGAACGCGTCGCGGGCGTCGGTCTTGGCCTCGCCGGGGTAGAGGTCGGCGGCGCGGCGCATCGACAGTCCGGGCAGGTAGGCGATCCGGCAGCCGGATGCCAGGGCGGCGGCGATCGGCAGGGCGCCGATGTTGGCGACCTGGTCGACGACGACCAGTACTGTGCCGAATTTCGCGGCCAGCTTCTCGAACAGCTCCCGCAGCTTCGGCTCGGT
>NZ_JBHJUV010000157.1:0-1281 GCF_042268025.1 Streptomyces sp. NPDC056161 | reverse complement strand
CACCCCCACACCCACCGACGACAACTCACCCACACCAATCGGCCGCAACACCAACGACCCCACCTCCGCCACCACAACCCCCACCCCATCAGCGATCGAGAGGGAGACGGCGTCCGGTGCGGAGGCCGTGGCGCGGATGCGCAGTTCACCGGCTCCCGCCGCGTGCACGGTGACGTCGTTCCAGGCGAACGGCAGCAGCACCTGGCCGTCCTCGGCCTGTGGCGCGGCTCCCAGGTTCGTGGCCTGGAGGGCGGCGTCGAGGAGGGCAGGATGGAGCACGTACTCGGTGGCCTCGGAGCGCAGGTCCTCCGGGAGCGCGACCTCGGCGAAGACCTCGTCGCCCCGCTTCCACACCGCCTTCAGCCCCTGGAACGCCGGCCCGTACTCGTAACCGCGTCCCGCCAACTCCTCGTAGAAGCCGGACAACTCGACGGGCTCCGCACCCACGGGCGGCCACTGACCCGCCGCGAAGTCGGCGGTCGCCCTCTCCGACGCGGTCGCGAGCAGCCCGCTGACGTGCCGGCTCCAGGACGTGCCGTCCGCGCTGTCGGCCCGGCGGGAGTACACGCTCACCGGGCGTCGTCCGGTCTCGTCCGGCGCGCCCACCGTGACCTGGATCTGTAGCTCCGCCTGCTCCGGCAGCAGCAGCGGAGACTCGATCACCAGCTCTCCGACGACCGGGTAGCCGACCTCTTCGCCGGCCCGGACGACGAGTTCGAGGAGTGCGGTGCCGGGGACGAGGGGACTGCCACTGACCCGGTGATCGTCCAGCCACGGATGACTCTTCAACGAGACCCGACCGGTGAACACCGACCCGTCCGCATCCGGCAACTCCACCACCGCACCCAACAACGGATGCCCCACCACACCCAGACCAGCACCACCCACATCAGCAACCCGCCGACCCACCCCCAACCAATACCGCTGACGCTGAAACGCATACGTCGGCAGACTCGGCACAGACCCACCAACCCCCGGCAACACCCCCGACCAATCCACATCCACCCCACGCACCCACAGATTCGCCGCCGACGACAAAAACCGACGCATACCCCCGTCACCACGCCGCAACGACCCCGTCACCACCGACGGCACATCCCCCACCACATCCGACACCACATCCGACACCGCACCCGTCAACACCCCATGCGCACTCGACTCCACAAACACCCGGAACCCGTCCGCAACCAACGCCTGCACCGCAGACCCGAACCGCACCGGCTGCCGCAGATTCCGATACCAATACCCACCCCCCATCCGACCATCCTCAACCCACTCACC
>NZ_JBHJUV010000156.1:0-1463 GCF_042268025.1 Streptomyces sp. NPDC056161 | reverse complement strand
CTAGTAGTGCTTGGTCAGGTTCGCATCGGTGTGGGTATGTCGCGGTGGCAGGTGGGGCAGGCGCCGGTCCAGACTGCGAGGAGTGTCTGAAGCTCGCGGACGACTTGGTAGAGGCTCAGGCCGGCGCCGCGTCTTTTGGGGTCCGGTCCAGTCGCTGCAGGGTGCAGAAGGCGTGGGCGACGGAGACGAGTGTGACGTGGTGGTGCCAGCCTCCCCAGGTGCGGCCCTCGAAGTGGGCCAGGCCCAGGGCCTGCTTCATCTCCCGGTAGTCGTGCTCGATCCGCCAGCGGAGTTTGGCGAGCCGGACCAGGGTGGTCAGCGGGGTGTCGGCGGGCAGGTCGGACAGCCAGAACTGGACCGGCTCGCTCTCGCCCGTGGGCCACTCGGCCAGCAGCCGGCACTCAGGCAGTTCCGGGCCGTCGGTGGCCTGGCGGATCTCGCGTCCGGCGGGCCGGATCCGCAATGCCACGAAGCGGGAATACATGCGCCTGCGGCCGCCGGTGCCGGGCCGGGATCCCCCGCGCCACCGGACCGGCCGCGCGGCCTTCCGGCCCGCAGCGATGACCAGCTCTTTCACCGATCGGGGCGGGTCGGGGTACTTCGGCACCGGCGGGCGTCCCTTCCCGGAATACGGGGCCGTCACCAGTTCAGCGTCGCCGGGCTGGGCCGACAGCGTGGTAGAGATCCCCACCACGTAGTGCATGCCGCGGGCGTTCAGGCCGAGCCGGAAGGCGGCGGCGTCGCCGTATCCGGCGTCCGCGATGGCCAGCGGCACCTCGATGCCCCACGAGCGCACCTCATCAGCCATGTCCAGCGCCAGCTGCCACTTCTCCACATGACCGACGTCGTCAGGGATGCCACAGCTTTCGCGGCGGGCGACCCTGTCCGGGTCCGCCTTCGGCGCTGCGGGATCCCAGATCTGCGGCAGGAACAACCGCCAGTTCACCGCCGCCGAGGCGTGATCGGACGCGAGGTGCAGCGAGACGCCCACCTGGCAGTTGGTGACCTTGCCCGCAGTGCCGGTGTACTGCCGCGACACACACGCCGAGGCGTTGCCGTCCTTGAGGAACCCTGTGTCGTCGAAGATCAGCGCGGCCGGCCGGATCGCCGCTTCCATCTTCCAGGCCAGACGGGCACGGATGTGGGCTGGATCCCACGGGCTGGTGGTGATGAAGTGGGCCAGGGCCTGCCGGTTGCCGTCCTCACCGAGCCGAGCGGCCATCGGCTCGACCGACTTGCGCTTGCCGTCGGTCAGCAGTCCCCGCAGATACACCTGGCCCCACCGACGCTGGTCGTTACGCGCGAACGGCTCGAACACCTCCGCCGCGAACGCCTCCAACTCACCACGCACCGCAGCTATCTCGTCAGGAGTCACAACTCCTCAACGCCACACAGCACCCGAAAGACACGCAACACCACAGCCCACCTGACCAAGCACTACTAGTGCCCCGACAGGCAACGTT
>NZ_JBHJUV010000155.1:0-1503 GCF_042268025.1 Streptomyces sp. NPDC056161 | reverse complement strand
TCCTTGGGTGCTTCACAAGCCACCGGCTGAGTCCTTCCTCAGCGCATCAGGGAGCTCTGCCGCGGACTCCGTGATCATTGCGGGACGAACGCTTCCTTCTTGGCCGGCTGCTTCTTCTTCGGCATCTCGTACACGTCGGCGTCCTCGCCGCCGACTTCCCGTGTCTCGGCGACGGAGGCGTTGAGTGCGGCCATCAGGTGGAGCAGTTGGCCCGGTGCTTGCTCGGTCGGGCACCTCAGGAAGGGGCTTCGCTGATCGTTCTCCGTCTACCTGTGGCCATCGGGTTGCCGTCGGGACTTCCGTGGAGTGTTGTCAGGCGAGGCGGTCGGGAAGTGGCGCGAGGTTGAAATTGGCCCCCCGGAATCGTCCACTCGATGTCTGCGGACAGCACCTGCGCGATGCCGTCCAAGTCGCCTGCCGCGTACGCGGTGAAGAAGCGCTCGATGGCCTCGGTGCCGATGGCGCCGAGGAACTGGGGCAGTTGTGACAGACCGCTCGCGACGCCTTGTTCGTCGTCCCGCAGTCCGGAGGTCATGGCGGTGACGAACGACACGACGGTCAGCACGTGCCCGAAGCCCATGGCGCCGGACGTCAGCACCAGGAGTGCCAGCCCGTTGTCCGCGGGCAGCAGGAACATGCCGCCGGTGCCGAGTCCTTGCACAGCCAGGCCGGTGGCCATGGCGTCTGCCTTACCGAGCGCGCCGATCATCCGGGCAGCAAGCGTGCCGCTGATGAGCGCGGCGATGCCTCCAGCGAGGAAGCCCGTGCCGGTGGCCAGGGCCGAGTAGCCCAGCACGTCCTGCATGTACAGGCTCAGCAGGACCGTCGTACCGCCGCACATGCCGAGCGTGATGAAACCGATCAGCTCGCTCCACTTCACCGTGGGCTTGTTCAGCAGACCCGGCGGGATCAGTGGAGCCGGATGCCGTCGTTCCACCAGGAGGAAACAACCGAGGGCCAGCACGGCCAGGGAGAGGGAGCCCAGGGTCGATGCGCTGCCCCAGCCGGTCTCGGGGCCCACCGAGATGCCGTAGACCAGGGCGAAAAGGCTGACGCTTGCCAGGGCCGCACCTGGGATGTCGAGCCGGGCTACTGCACCTGCGTCGGTTGTCCCGGGTAGCAGGACGGTCGCGCCGACCAGGACCAGCGCACCGATGACGACCAGGGTCAGCATGGTCCAGCGCCAGTTCAGACCGCTGGTGGTGACACCGCCACCCACGGTGCCGAGGACGAACCCCATGACAGCACCGCGCCGTTGACGCCGAGCGCCCTGGCCCGCTGGGGCCCAGCCCGTGCACCGAAACCCTCAACACCCGGACCAGGCAGGCCACCTGGCTCGAAGAACCGTCACCCAGCCCCCCGCCACGACGTGGGCAAAACAACCAAACGACCCGAGGCCATCGCCGAAGGGTGCAGATCTTCTGAGGGTGCTGTCGGTCAGGCGGTGGGTATGACCTGGTCGCGGTAGCGCGTCTGGTGGTTGCGGATGAGTTCCTGCTGCTG
>NZ_JBHJUV010000154.1:0-1540 GCF_042268025.1 Streptomyces sp. NPDC056161 | reverse complement strand
CCCGACCGACCGAGGGGAGCCCCCGCCCACCGGGCGGAGCCGTGGCGGACGCCGCCCGGCGAGGCCGCCGCCGGTGGGGCGGAAACCGCCCCTGAACTGCGAAAACATGTGATCCAGATCACCCCCCGAGACCCCTGTTTCAGGTGGACCCGGACCCCCAAATAAGGCAGAATTAGTGATGTCGGAAGGGGATGGCAGCCCCCGACGACGAACCCCGAACCTTCAACACCAGGGAGCGACCGTGACCGTCAAGACCGAATGGATCGACACGAAGGACGTGCAGGTGGGCGACAAGATCGCCTGTCTGCTCAGCGACGCCAGCGCCTACCCGACCGTCACCGGCTGGACGGACCGTGTGCTGGAGCTGAGCAAGCAGGGCCTGAAGGACGTCACGCACCGGACGTTCCAGGTCAGCGGCGCCCCGTGGTGGGCGGAGGACATGACCACCTTCGACCTGTCGGGACAGGCGCTGATCGTCTCCCGCGACGCGAAGGAGGACCAGGAGCCGGAGCGCGGGGACGGCACCGGGAGGCCGTCCATCGAGCAGATGCAGAGCTGGATGTCCGAAGGCGGAGCCGAAGCCCAAGACGGGTGCTGGGTCGAGCCGGACGGCACCTGTGAACACGGGTCGCCGTCGTGGCTGCTGGCCATCGGCGTGATCTGACGCCGTGACCGATCGGGCGGGGGCGAGGCCCCCGCCCGCTCCCCGAACGCTTCAACGAACAGAAGGACTCCCCCAGTGGTCATCGCGTCCCCGTACACCATCGAACACTCCGCCCAGTGCCCGCCCGTCGACCCGCGCAGCAAGACGCGGCTCGACTGCCGCCGTTGCGACAGGACCCGGGAGTACGGCCCGTACTGGATCGACGGCGAGAAGCCCGTCACCTGCGGCACCTGCGGCGCCGTTGACGTCCGAACCCCCGCCGACCCCCGATTCGCCGGGTACGCCGGACACCACTCGCGGCCCGAGAACTGGCGCTCCGCGTGCTCCGGCGAGTACCTGGCACACGGCCGCGCGACCGCCGAGCGGTCGACCGAGCCCGGATGGATGCCGCTCGCGCACGTCCGTCTCGGCGACGTCATCACCCAGCGGGATAACTGGGGGAAGTGGGACGACCCCGCGATGGTGGTGGACATCGAGGAGGGCGAAGCGTCGCCGGGACACCCGCGCATCTTCGTCCGGTGGCTGAGCGACAACCCCCACCACGGTGGAGGCGTATGGGGAATGTGGGCCGCGCCGGGCACGCCGGTCCTGCTGGTCGAGGCGGCCACCGCAGAACCCCCGGCCGCCCATGTGAACGTCTACTACAGCAACGCGATCAGCCGTCGAAGCCAGGTCTACTCACGGTGCTACCGGACCGACGCCGCCGCCCAGGCGGACATCCGCGAGTTCTGGCCGTACAACAACACGAGGTCCACTGTTTCCCGGTGCTGGTGCCGCCGCAACGAGCTCCGATAGCCAGAGGCGACGCGGCCCGTCCCCGCCGAGCCGGCCGGGGCGGGCCGCGTCGTGCTGTGCGGCGGCGGTAGCGGACACGCC
>NZ_JBHJUV010000153.1:0-1608 GCF_042268025.1 Streptomyces sp. NPDC056161 | reverse complement strand
AAGGTACGACAAGTTGGCGGTCCGCTACGAGGCGACCGTGCTGGTCGCGGCCATCAACGAATGGCTGTGACCAGCACTTTTGAAACGCACCCTAGCCGCGGCCGATGAGCCACTGAGCGAGATGCCAGCCCAGTCCGTTGGCGTACTCCACCGCCCCCACTTCCGCTGCGGCAACCGCTTGGCCCAGGCCAGCAGCCGCCGGTTGTCCGTGGCGACATCCACGCGCTGATCGGTCACGTGCTGATGCAGCCGCGCTGACGGACGCGGACGTCGCGGGCTGCAGTGACCGCGGTGGCGTCGTCAGCCGGATTGCGGAGTGCCTGTGCCGTGACCAGTTCTGGGGCGAGGGCACGCCATGCCTGGCGGGCGAAGGTTTCCGGGGTATCAGTGATCACCTGGACGGCTATGTGGTCGGCCCCGGCCTGACGATGTTCGGTGAGCCGGGCAGCGATCTCGTTCGGGTTCCCCCAGGCGAACAGCGCATCGATCAGACGGTCGCTGCCGCCAGAGGCCAAGTCCTCGGCGGCGAATCCCCCACGTAGCCACGCCGACCGGTAGTTGCGCAGCTTGAGGTAGGGAGCGAGCATCGTCCTGGCTTTGGCGCGGGCTGCTTCGGCACTGGTGTGCAGGATGACGGTCTGCTCCACTGCGAGCAGGGGGCCCTCACCGAGTATCGACCTGGCCCAGGCGGTATGGGCGGGGTCGACGAGATAGGGGTGCACTCCCGTGGATTTGACAGCTGCCAGCCGGGTCATCTGCGGTCCGTGCGCACCGATGATTCGCGCAGTCGACGGCAGTGGAGGAGTCACCGCGTCCAACGCGTCCAGGTATGAGCGCAGAGCGTGGTATGGCTCACGGTATCGGCCGACGAAGTCGGCGTGGCTGACGCCGAGTCCCACCAGCAGCCGATTCCGTTGTTGCTGCGGGAGCGCGTGGAAGGTGGCGGCGAGCCGGTCCGGTGACCTCTCCCAGATGGACACGCACCCCGTTGCGACGGTGACCCGGGTGGTCGCGGCCAGGACTTCGGCTGCCGTGACCAAGTCCCCGCGGGGGTTGCCCCCCGGGCTGCCGCCGAGCCAGATGGCACCGTACCCGAGTTCCTCCAGCTCAGTAGCAGCATCCCGCGCCTCGGTGCGATCCCCGTGTGTGAACGCCAGGCTCCAGATACCTATCGTTCCGAGATCCATGACAAAGCCTTCCTGCTGGGTGCGGAAGCTCCGTTGTAGTGGTGCGGGGCGGGACCTGCCCTTCTGGAGGCTCTGACCTGTCCGGAACCTGCTCCTCAGCGTCTGGATCAACTGCCTTGACGGCCCGCACCTTCCGGGAGGCGAACAGACCGGCAGAGCACGAAGAACGCAACTGCCGTTCGCGGTCTCGTCTTGTCGGCCGGCGCTTCGCGCAGGCCCTGCATCTGGCTCTGGTCACGCTGGATCTTCTACTGATGCCGCAGGTTCGGCGGGCTCGGACGAACCCGGGCTGGACGCTGCGGCGGGGCGCCCCGCGAATACCCGGGGGGCCCCCCCCCTCGCGGGGCGGAGGGCGGCCGGATCCACCGGGGGGGGGGGGGGGGCGGAGACCCTTGCCCCCCCGCAAAGGCCCTCCGGTGCC
>NZ_JBHJUV010000152.1:0-1621 GCF_042268025.1 Streptomyces sp. NPDC056161 | reverse complement strand
GGTGGACTCAGGCACTCGAATAAGGCAGAATTAGTGATGTCGGAAGGGGATGGCAGCCCCGGACGACAGGCCCGAACCTTCAACACCAGGGAGACCACGTGAACACCGAGACCGAGACCGGCACCGCGAAGCACTGGATCGTGGACGCCTACGACGCCGTTCTGGTGGACGGCGTGATCGTTCACGACCTGTTCAACGTGGCCCGCGTCTGCATGACGTGCCACATGGAGACCGGTCTTACCGGCCCGTGCCTGCGGGAGAACCCCCTTCCGACCCCGGAGGAGATCACCCAGGTCGCGACGCTCGCCGAGCTGCACGACGCCGCGCGTATCGCGTTCGGCACCCTTCCGCTGTGGATGGTCGACGCCATCGCGCGGGGCGAGCTGGACGCGTACGCCCCGGACGACCGGCGGAAGCGGCTCAGCCGGGCGCGTCAGTCGCTCGCGTACGCCGAGCTGCACCGCCGGGCGCTCGACACCGAGTAAGCAACCGCACGAGCCCCACCGTCCGGGGCGGGATGGCAGCCCGCCCCGGACGAGCCCCGAACCTTCAACACCGCAAGGACGCACAGCATGAGCACTCAGCCCGTCAAGCCCGAGACCGTCGCCCCCGAGTGGCCCGCCGCGAAGCCCGCCGACATCGACGCCGCCACGGCGTCCGCCATCATCGAGGCCCGAGCGATCAGCGAGGAGCTGACCAAGGAGCACGGCGTTCCGGCCGTCATCGTGGGGCATGGCATCGACCCGGTCACCAACGGGCCCGTTGTGCGCGTCGACACGGCGGAAGGGCTCATTGCCCTTGCGATCCCGGCGGTTGGCGAGCCGTACGTCATCCAGCGCGGCGGACAGCGCCTGTTGGGGCTCCAGGCCGTCCGCCGCCCGCGCGCCCAGGTCGCCACGGTCGCCCGCCAGTTCGTCGGAGTGCTCCAGGCCCGCAACCTCGTGTGACCCACGTCACCCGAACGAGGGACGCGAGAGGCTGGACCTGCACCCCAAAATAAGGCAGAATTAGGGATGTCGGGAGGGGATGGCAGCCCCTCCCGGCATCGGCCCGAACCTTCAACACCGGGAGACGCGATGCGGAACACCCCCACCACCGCCGAGCAGGCGCAGGAGAACTTGCAGGCCACTAAGGCACTGCTCGGACTCCAGCAGCGCGGATACCTGCACGCCGCCGAGCGCCGTTCCTTCGGCTGGATCGCCGTGATCAAGCGGGGTGAGCCCCCGGTCGTCATGCACTCCCCCAAGGGCGTCATGCAGTTCGTGGCCAACCACGGGATGCCCCAGAACCTGGAACCCGTCCGCCGCTAGCCGAGCCCCCGCCGGGAGGGGTGGCAGTCCCTCCCGGCCCCCGAACCTTCAACGAGGAGCCACGCAATGCCCCGGAACAACAACCACAACGCCCGCCAGAACGACGGAAGCCGGTACGGACTGGCCATCGTCGTCGGCATCGGTGCCCTGTTCGTGGGGGGCGCGATCGGCCTTGACGGCGTGTGGTGGCTGATTCAGCACCTCATCCCCGCACTCGTCGTGGTCGGCACGCTGGGCGTGGTCCTGAAGATGCTGGACCGCCGCCGCCGGAGCTGAACCGCGCCGTGCGGTCCCCGGTCCGAGCCGGGGAC
>NZ_JBHJUV010000151.1:0-1657 GCF_042268025.1 Streptomyces sp. NPDC056161 | reverse complement strand
AGAAGCCGTATCTCAACCGAACACGATCGCTTGATTTTCGCTGGTCAGGCATGGTCTAGCTCGGAATGAGGGAGGCATGCGGCGTCTTGTTTCGGCTCCGTGATCGAGAGGTGCGCGATGGCGTCGGTGCTGGGAATGCTGGAGGAGCGGGAGACAGCGGCCCGGGTGCGGGTGGAAGGACTGCGCGAGGAAGTCGCGCGGCTGGCCGGGGTGTTGGAGGCCGCGGAGATCGAGCTGGACCGGCGGGTGATCGCGCGGGAAGAGCTGGTGGAGGCCCTGGCGGCCTCGGCTGCCGAGACCACCGCCGTGACCGAGGAGAAGGCGGAAACCGTGTCCTCGCCTCAGCCGGTGCCGGGCTCGATCGTGCCGCCTTGGCGCGAAGGACTGCCGGTGACGGTGCTGGCGCCGGACTACCAGCGGATTCTGGGCGTGCTCGATGAGAGCCAGCCTGCGGGCCAAGGGCCGCTGAAGGCAAGGGAGATCACGGTTCGGCTGGGTTTGGAGACAACGTCGGCGAAGGTCGAGGGGGTGCGCTCGAAGGCCCGGCGTCTGGCGGAGCGCGGGTGGCTCCTGCAGGAGACGTCGGGGGCATTCAGCGTCGGCCGGCGGCCCGTGGCCGTGCCAGACGCCGGCTCATCCGCGTGACCATCGACCACCGGATCATCGCCTCGCTGCTGGCCGGCAACGTCTCGTAGTCCCGGGCCAGCCGGCGCGAATGTATCAGCCACGCGAACGTGCGCTCTGCCACCCAGCGCCTGGGCAGCACCACGAACCCTGCCATGTCGTCGGTGCGCTTGACGATCTCCAAGGTCAGCGCGAGTTTCTGACGGCACCAGTCGACGAGGGAGCCGGTGTAGCCGCCGTCAGCCCAGACGAGGGTGATGTCGCGGTGCAGGCGGCGCAGCCGCCCCAGCAGGCCCGCGGCGGCGTCCCGGTCGCCGATGTTCGCGGCGGTGACCGCGACGACCAGGAGCAGACCGAGCGTGCCGGTCACGATGTGCCGCTTACGCCCGGGCACCTTCTTCCCGCCGTCGTAGCCGCGTGAGGCGGCCGGCACCGTCGCGGCGGCCCGCACCGACTGCGCGTCGATGATCCCCGCAGTGGGCTCGGCCTCACGGCCCTCGCGCTCACGGACCTTCCCGCGCAGCCGGTCGTGGAACTCGGCGATCAGCCCGTGCTCGCGCCAGCGGCGGAAGAAGGCGTAGACCCGGCCCCAGTCGGGAAAGTCCGCGGGCATCGCCCGCCAGGAGATCCCGCCCGCGACCAGATAGCGGATCGCGTCCAGCAGCTGGCGGTGGCAGTAGCCCTCGGGTTGCCCGCCCCGCCCCTTCAGCCAGGCCGGCACCGGCAGCAACGGCCGGATGGCCGCCCACTCCGCGTCCGTCATGTCCGACGGATACCGGCGCACCCGGTCCGGATGGTCGGCCGCGTTGCCGTACACGTGCGCGAGGCAATCACACGATGGCGTGGCCGAGTTGAAGTTGACGGGCTCCAACGCGTACAACAACGACACCAGGGCCTCCCGGCACTGCTCGGTTAGATTCGCATCCCCGAGCTACCGAGAGGCCCTGTCTTCATGCGCGCACAACGGGAAGATCACCCCGGCGGGAAACCTGTTCGACCCGCACGTTCCATGATCGGTTGAGAGACGGCTTCT
>NZ_JBHJUV010000150.1:0-1756 GCF_042268025.1 Streptomyces sp. NPDC056161 | reverse complement strand
GGTGCCGCGCCGCCAGGCGCGTCCACGGCCCGGTGCCGACGGCACCGGCCGACGAAGGAGGCCGGGGCCGGCGAGCACGCACCGGGCCACCAACACCGCCACGCCGCCAGGCGTGTCCGCTACCGCGCCGCGCACGGCGGCCCGCCCCAGCCGGCTCGGGCGGGGCGGGCCGTCGCCGTGGCGGTCAGCCGGTGAAGGCGGCCCACTCCATGCCGCCCCTGGCGTACTTGAGACCGGCGCGCACGCGGAACGCCTCGTCGTCCGTGATCGCGCGGGTGATGCCCTGTTCGCTCAGGAAGGCGTCGATGGCCTCCAGCGGCTCTTCCGAATACCGGAAGTTATCGGTGGTGCCGTGGGTCGCGGCGAGCTCTCCCGCCCTCCAGAGCTGGACGGAGTAGGTCCGGCGGTCCGGGTCGAAGATCGGCCGCAGCTCGGCGTCCTCGCCGTCGAGCTCGACCCGCCGCAGCTCCTCGAACAGCTCGTTGCGGCGCTTGTCGCAGTCCTCGGGGCTCCACCCCTCGACGTAGACCCCGGACCGCTGGACGGGGTACTCCACCAGGGGGCTGATGCTGCCGTAGCCCCACGGGAAATCGGCCTCCCGGAAGTTCACCCGGTAGCGGTCCCATGCCGTGCCACCCGGCACACGGCCGCACCACATGGCACCGACACGGACACCGGCCTGGTGCTCGTACTGGTACAGGCGATCACCGGGCTGCACGTCGGCACCCTTCACCGTGAACGTCTTCAGGCGCGGGATCAGCCGGTACACCTCGGTCTCGTCCGCTGCGGTCCTCATCATGATCTCCTCTGTCGAAGGTGCGGGGCCCGCCGTGGCGGGCCCGGCGGGCGGGGTGGTGTCAGGACCCGAAAACCGTGTCGATGGCGTTCAGGAAGTGGAACGCGCACGCTCGGCGTCGGGTGGGGCGGCGGTCGGCGGGGTCCCGCTTGATCCACGGGTCCGCCTCGATCGCGACGGGGGCGGGCTGAGTGCAGCGGGGGTGGTCGCAGCGGCCCGGCCGTCCGGCCTTGGCCAGGTCGATGACCCGGTACGGATCGGCCAGCGTGACGTCGAATCCGAACGCGCTGCTGCGCATCGCCGCTTCGTAGGCGGCGCGCTTCGCGGCCTCGGCGCGGGCCTTCTCCGCTGCGGCGGCCTCCTGGGCGGCGATGGCTTCCGCCAGCGTCTGGGCGGACGGGGAGGGGCTGCCCGCCACGGTGTGGGCCTTCAGGACTTCCCTGCGGCGGTTTGCCAGCGTTTCGTCGTCCTCCCAGGGCTCGCGGACGGGCAGCACGCGACCGTGCATCCAGTTCCACCGGTCAACCATGTAGTTCAGGGCGATCTGCGGGGTGCGGACCTCGGCGACGAACTCCAGGTCGTGCAGAACGACGTCGTCCCACCACTCGGTGTGCGTCCGGCGGCCGTCGCTGAAGAAGGCTCCGAGAAAGGCGTCCGTGTCGGCGAAGTAGACGTTGGCGGCCACGATGTTGCCGTGGTAGCCGTCCTCCTGGAGGGCTTCCACCAACCAGTCGTAGTGCCGGAGTTCGGCGGTGTGCATCGGGACCACGGTCAGGGGGACGTCGCGGCCCTCCGCGACCCGGGGGCCGTTGCGGTGGAAGGAGACGACTCCGCCGGTGCGGTAGAGGGTGCTGGTGGTCATGTCGTCTCCCTGGTGTTGAAGGTTCGGGCCTGTCGTCCGGGGCTGCCATCCCCTTCCGACATCACTAATTCTGCCTTATTCGAGTGCCTGAGTCCACC
>NZ_JBHJUV010000149.1:0-1920 GCF_042268025.1 Streptomyces sp. NPDC056161 | reverse complement strand
GACGGCACCGGCCGACGAAGGAGGCCGGGGCCGGCGAGCACGCACCGGGCCACCAACACCGCCACGCCGCCAGGCGTGTCCGCTACCGCGCCGCGTACGGCGGCGCTGCCCGTGAGGACGACGCTGCCGTACGCGGGCCGGGAGGGGAGCCCCCTCCCGGCCCTGCGGTCACTTCGAGTCGAGCTGTTCCTGTCCCGTCTCCTTCGCCTTCTCGGCGGAGACCTTCGCCGCGTGCTCGGTGCCGTCGTACTCCTGGCCGTCGATGATGGCCTGTTCGATCGGTGAGGCCGAGTGGCCCAGCTGCACGAGCATGGAGAGGTACGCGCCGATCCGCTTTCGCGTGTGGCTGCTCAGACCCTGACGGTCCGTGCGCCAGGGCCGGTTGTCCTTGTGGCCGGTCGTCTTCTCGTACGACGCCACGCAGGCCATGAAGGGGAACAGTGCCAGGCGGCGGGCGTCGGCCTTCGCCAGGATCTCGGCCGTCATCGTGTTCGCCCGGGAGGCGTCCGCGATGCCGAGCCATTCCCGGACCAGGCGGGTTCCGTCCTCGCTGGTGATGTCACCGATGCCGAGATCGTCGCCGCGCAGGGTCGATTCCGCGACGAACCGCGCCATGATCACCTGCGCGTCGCGCGGGAACGTCTTGCGGGTCATCCAGGTGTTCAGCCACTCGCGGCGGGCTGCGGTCGCGGCCTTGTAGTGCTTGTTCCCCTGGATGATGCGCTGGCGGGCCTCCTTGTCCTCCGCCTTGGTGGTCGCCGTGGTGCTGCCGGGCGGCTGGTAGACGGCGTGGTCGTACAGGGCGGGCTTCAGGCAGTACGTCACCCAGTGGGAGCCGTACTGCGCCGGGGCCACGACGTGCCCCCGGCATGCCTTGTGCTCCTCCTCGCTGATCGTCTTCGCCCCGTCGTGGGTCCGCAGTTCGTGAATCCGGGTCGCGCTGTCCGGCAGGGCCTCGTACTCGTCAATGACGGTCAGCCCGGCGGCGACGGCCTCGGCCCGCTCCTTGGCCAGCCGCGCCGTCTCCTCCCGGTCGTCGCGGAGCCTGCGCAGACGGTAGGAGAAGTTCCCGCCCTGCGCCGCCTCGGTCAGCTCCTTCAGGGCCTCCGGGTCGTCCTCGAACTCGGCCAGCGCTTCGAGCTGGTCGAGCGTCCAGGCGTACTGGACGGCCTGGGCCGCCTCCATCGTCTTGGCCGCGCGTCCCACCTGCACGGCGGTCTTCACGTCCTTCTGCGTCCACCCGGTCTCGGTCGCGATGGCCTTGACCCCGGCCCCCAGCTCGCTCGCCTGGAAGAGGGCGGCGGCCTTCTCCCGCGTGTTCAGGCCCACCCGCTGTTCGGCGGTGGTGACCATGTCCACGTACTGCCCGGCCTCGTCCTCGGCCCGACTGTCGTCGATCACGACGGGGACGGTCTCCCACTTGTCCTCGATCATGACCAGCAGACGGCGGTGACCGTCGATCACCTTGTACGTGCCGTCTGCCTGCGGGGTCACCAGCAGCGGCGTCCGCAGCTTCTTGCGGAGGCTCCGGCGGAACCGGTCGGTCACGGCCAGGTCCTCACGGACGTTGCCGGGGTGGGCGGTGAGCTGGGAAAGCGGGACGTCCTCGAATCGGAAGGTGGTCGGGATGGTCTGCTCGACGGTCTCGGTCGTCACGTCGTTGTCCTTGGTGTTGAAGGTTTAGGGCCTGTCATCCGGGGCTGCCATCCCCTTCCGACATCACTAATTCTGCCTTATTTACGGGTCCGGGTCCACCTGGAATAGGGGTTTCGGCGGGTGATCTGTATCACACCTTTCCGCAGGTCAGAGGCGGTTTCCGCCCCATCGGCGGCGGCCTCGCCGGGCGGCGTCCGCCACGGCTCCGCCCGGTGGGCGGGGGCTCCCCTCGGTCGGTCGGGCAGGCTCGCCCGTACCCGGGTT
>NZ_JBHJUV010000148.1:0-2196 GCF_042268025.1 Streptomyces sp. NPDC056161 | reverse complement strand
GGGTGCAGATCTTCTGAGGGTGCTGTCGGTCAGGCGGTGGGTATGACCTGGTCGCGGTAGCGCGTCTGGTGGTTGCGGATGAGTTCCTGCTGCTGGTGCCAGGCCCAGTAGGCGTCGAAGTCGCCGTTGGCACGGACGGCACGCAGCTTGAGCACGGCTTCAGCTCCGGACAGGCCCCAGCGGGCGCCGGTGATGTCCAGGCGGTCTTTGACCAAGTGCCGGCAGGCTCCCTCGATGATCCCGGTGGCGATCGGCCAGCCTCGTTCCAGGGCGGTGTCGTAGCGCAGGTACTCGGCCTTGCCGGTCAGATAGTTCACGGCCTCGTCGATGCCCTTACGCTGGGCACCCCGCAGTCCAGCGGCGCGGGCGGCTTCCCCGATTGCGGCGGCGGTCTGCTGCACGCCGCCGCCCAGCAGGGCGCGGGCATGGCGGGCGACCCAGCTCTCGGCGGAGGCATCGCTGGCCTCGTGCAGACACCACGCCGCTCGCCACAGATATTCGAGCACGTGGATCAGGTCGACGATGATGTGGACGTCCACGCCACGCCGTTGTGCTTCCGCCTTGATGAGGCCGATCTGATGGCGGGCCCCGTCGACCAGGATCACCCAGCAACGGCGGTGGCCGGGGTCGCGGTGCTCCGCCTGGGCGAACACGGCGGCCACCACCTGCGCGGCGGTGTCGTTCACCGAACCGCACAACCACTTCGACCGGGCCTTCGGCCCCAGGCGGCGCTCGGGCGCCGCGCCGTGGGCGTCGTCGTCCTGCCGGTCGGGATCGGTGATGATGTCGTCGACCGTGCGTGGCGCGGGTTCGGCATCGTAGACGGCTCCCAGAGTGGCCATCCGTTTCCTGCCGTGTTTCTCCCCGGACGCCAGCCGGGTCCTCATCGCATTCCCGCCCTTGGCGGCCGCGGCCCTGGCGGTATCCTCACGCAGCGCTTCGGGCCTTATCACCACGCCCTTGCCGTCGACCGACAGGATCAGTGGCGTGGTGTCGGTGCAGGGGGTGGGCACGAGGGCGTCGTAGAACGCGTCGATGTCCGTTGCGGCGCCGATGGCGAGTTCCTGGACCTGCCGGTGCCCGATACCCGAGTCGGTGTGGGCGTTGATCCGCTCGCAGGCGTCGGCGAAGCTGCCGCGTGCGGACTCGATCGCGGCGAGCCTGGCCAGCCCGTGCGAGTGCATCCCGTCCGGCAGGTTCAGCACCGCGTCGGCCGGGTGCAGGTCCGCCACGCCGGTGCCGCGGTAGGCGATCCGGACCACGGTGACCTTGCCGAACACCGTGGCCAGCATCCGGCGCCGGCCCCGCTCGATCCGGGTGCGCCCGACACCGGCGGCGTCCACGACTTCCTGCCGGCGCGCCTCACTGCCGGCCCGCAGTGTCAGATGGTCCTGGAACAACTGCCGGGTGACCTCGCGCATCCGCGCCCCCAGCAGGTCCTCCAACTGCGCGTGCGTCATCACCGCCGCCTGCTGGGCCGCCAACTCCGCGGTCACCTGAGCGAACAGGCCCGCCGAGGCGGCGAAAGCATCCTCGCACTCCGCGAGCGCGCCACCGGCCGATCCCGCCGCGCTCACCACCCCAGCTCCCGGCCGTCGACCTTGAACAGCCCGGACGACGGCTCGGCCAGGATCCCGCGCTCCACCAGCCGCTTCAGCTTCGAGCGCATCCCCTCGACGTGCCGCGGCTCAGTCCCCAGACCCAAGTGCTGGCAGACCTCCTTGCAGCGCATCGCCGCCCCCGAGGCCGCGAACAAGGCGATGATCTCCCGGTACTCCGGCGACATCACCGTCGCGTCCAGTTCCGCCTCGGCCTTCACCAGCGCCACGGCGACCCCGCCGACGCTCGCTCCGCCCGTGCCATCCACACCCGGCGGCATCGGCGAGGACGGCGCGGCCAGCACCTCCTCCACCGTCTCCCGCGCGATCTGCAACCGCGCCAGCCGCTCCTCGGCCCGTGACAACTCCTCGGACAGACCAGCGATCTGCTCACGCAGCCGCTCGGCCTGGCCCAGCACCTCGACCCGCCTGGACTCCAACGCCTCCATCAATGACGGCACACCACACCCACCCTCGCTCAGCACCCGCACGCCTCACGGCGGGCTCGACCCCGGCGACGGTAGAAGTCGGCACGACCGGCCTCATTCCGAACCCCTGCGAATCACTCCAACGAGGCACCCACAGAAGATCTGCGCCC
>NZ_JBHJUV010000147.1:0-2358 GCF_042268025.1 Streptomyces sp. NPDC056161 | reverse complement strand
ACCCCGCCACGCCGCCAGGCGTGTCCGCTACCGCCGCGGCGGCGCCGCCCCGCCTCGCGTGACCGAGGGGGGCGGCGCCGGGCTTCGGCGGGGTGTTCAGCTCGCCGGGCTCTGCGGCGCGGATGCGGCCGCGACCGGCTCCGTGTCCTCCCGTTCGGTGATCTTGGCGCGGACTTCCCCGAAGCGGGTTCCGGTCCGGCCGCCGAGTCGCACGAACCCGGCCTTCTCCAGGACCTCGTCCACCCCCTGCCAGATGGCGGCGGAGGCGGGGCCCTCGTTGAACTTCACGCCCTCGGGCGCGTCGATGAAGACGGCCGGGATGTCCTCGCGCACGGTGCCTCGGCCGTTCGCGTAGACCATGCGGGCCTGCCTCGACCCGTAGGCGGCGGTGACGATGACCATCTTCGGCCCGCTCGTGCGCTTCTTCGCCTTCGGCTTGGCCGGGGCGTCCTTGGGGGCGTCCTGCTCCACCGGTACGGCGGCGCGGTCGCAGTACGACCAGTGGCCCGGGGTGCAGGTGGCCGGGGCCTCCGGGCTCCCGAACCCCTTGCCCCACGTCCGGCCGCAGCGCGGGCACTGCTTGCCCTCGTGCTCACCGGCCGCTGCGGCGTGCTCCCGGATCACCTCCAGCGTGCCGGTCCAGTCCTTGCCCACACCCACAGCCGTGCCGATCGCGTTGACGGTGCGGACCTCAAAACGCAGGTCCGTGACGTCTCGCCCGGTGACCATTCGCACCCGGTAGACCCGCCCGCACGTGCTGGTGAAACTCCACTCGCGTTCGGGCAGCTTCAGCATCTGCTCACCCTCGGCCAGCAGGTCCCGCAGGCGCTCGGGGATGTCGGCGGACCCTTCTACCTCCGCCGGGGCCTGGTCCTGGTCCCCGGTGCTGGTGGCGGTCACGCCGTCCATAAGCGCCTTGGCGTCGGCGATGCTCGGCGTACGGTCACGCTCCAGATAGCGCGCCATGTCCCCGGCACTCATGCGCGTCTTAACGTCGGAGTAGTCCACCGGCTGCCTGCCGACGTGCCCGTCCTCGAACGTCGCATCTGCGGCGGTCATGACCGCCTTCGGAGCAAGTCGAAGGTTCCACGCGACCGTGAGCGTCTTCTTGTTGACCCGCAGCACCTCGTACCACGATCCGCGGGACCGCACGAAGTCGCCCTTGGTGAAGTCGTCGGCCGTCCACACCTTGAACCCCTCGGCCTCCGCCTTGGCCACGATCGACCGCCAGTAACCGACTTCCTCGGTGAGCTCGTCGCGCCGCCGCGAGAGCTCGACCACGACGGCCGGCGAGAGCCGCACGGTGTGGCCGTTGTTGGACTCCCCGCGCTGCCAGCGGATGACCCCGCGCAAGTCCGCTTCCTTGGTCTCGATCCGCCGCAGGGTCCGGGCCGGGTTCGTACGGTGCTCCGTGTACGCGCCGGACGCCTCCGCCCGCTGGGCCCAGTGCTTGGCACGCTCCCCCTCCTGGATGGACTTGCGCATAGCGTTGTCCATCCGGGCATGGTCCCGCCGGGCTCGTCCCTCGCTGTGGTGCCCGACCAAGATCGGCTGCCCCATGTAGAAGCGCTCTCCGATCTGCCTCGACCGCTGGTAAGACGCATCGGACGAAGCGGTTGCACGGCTGGCCCGGTCCTCGAACCGCTCGGCCCGGCTCTCGGCCCGCTCCTCGCGGTCGGCCTCGGCGTCCGCGAACGCGCGGCGCTCGTCCTCGTTGACCACGACACACACGGTGAAGCCCAGTTCGCGAATCGCCTTCGCCGCCGGGTCGATCTTGTACCGGTCCGCCGACCTGTCCCGGGAGTGGTAGAGACCCAGGCATCCGAGCGAGGGGAAGAACCGCCACCCGTGCGGGCGGATCGCCTCAAAGATCCCGTCTCCCTTGCGCGAGCCCTCCAGAAGGGTGCCGTCGGCGCGGGTGTGAGTGATCACGACATCCGCCTTCTCGGGCGGGCAGTCACCCTCCCACGGCGGCGGCGGGAAGGTCGCGGCCACGCACACGGGGCACACGCGGGCGACTTCGTCCCCGGAGTACAGCGGGGTTTCCTCGTGCCCGCACGCGGAGCACTCGCCGTCTCCGGCGAAGGTGAGCGTTACGGACCGGTACCGGTTGTCCACCGGCGTGTTCTCGACCTGATCGGTTGTCACGGTCGCTCCCTGGTGTTGAAGGTTCGGGGTTCGTCGTCGGGGGCTGCCATCCCCTTCCGACATCACTAATTCTGCCTTATTTGGGGGTCCCGGGTCCACCTGAAACAGGGGTCTCGGGGGTGATCTGGATCACACGTTTTCGCAGGTCAGGGGCGGTTTCCGCCCCACCGGCGGCGGCCTCGCCGGGCGGCGTCCGCCACGGCTCCGCCC
>NZ_JBHJUV010000146.1:0-2554 GCF_042268025.1 Streptomyces sp. NPDC056161 | reverse complement strand
GTCGGGTAGCGACGGCGCATTGCTGCGCCGCCGCCCCCTCGGAACCGTGCATGCGACTTATCACCGCACACGGCTCGGGCAAGCCACAAGGGCTGGCAGGTTCTACTGAGTTCGCTGTTCCGCTGCCACTTTGACTGAGCGTCGGTGGTGGCAGTAGCTATGCAGGAGATGGATGTGATTCCGATCGCCAGGACCATCATTATGCAAGGTCAACGCCTGTTTGCGGAGAGCCTTGCGGACGACGGTGAACCACGTTCCCCATTCTTCTGGCGTCTGTGGTTCCTGGTCGGCGTACAGAAGGTAGTCCCCGCACTCTGGACAGCGTCCTTCTTGCGCTTTAAGCAGGCGCAAGGTCGGCTGATCGAGGGGCGGAGGTTTCCTCCTGCGTCGTCGTTTGGCCCAGTATTCGGTCAGGTCAGGGTTGTCTGGTGACGCCCCGGACTTGACCGCCTGGTGTCGAACGATCGGAATCCAGGAGAACTTGATGAGGTAGGCACCGTTGTCACGGTTGCCGAAGACCCATCGGTCCTTCCTGGCGGTGTTGAAAGCGCCGTAGTACCGATCAACAACCCAGCGTGTGGGTTTGTTCTGGTGACTGTGTAGACCCCACCGGTAGGTGAGCCTCCACACGTAGGCGTCCAGCGCGTTGAATATTCGGCTGGACACCACGGTCCGGTAGTAGCAGGCCCAACCCTTGATGATGGGATTGAGCTTGGCCAGGACTGCCGCCGAATTCGCGCCGCGTAGGGCGTGCATCTCGTCGGCGAGTCGCTTCCGGATTCGTTTAATGGCGTCTCTGCTGGGCTTAATGATGAGCTTTCCGCTGTCGTAACGGCGGATGTTGAACCCTAGGAAATCGACCCCTTGTGTCAGATGGACGATCTGGGTCTTCTCTTCGTTGAAGGTAAGGCCCCTGGGATTCAGCCACTCACTCAATCGCGCTTTGACCCACTCGGCTTGCTCCTGGCTGGAGCATAAGGCGAGAAGATCGTCAGCGTAGCGGACCAGCACCGGGGCACCACGCACCACCTCGACGATGTTTCCGTCTTGGCCCGTGCGATATCGGACCCCGGCCGCACTCTCCATTCCATGGAGGGCGATATTGAGTAGCAATGGACTGATCACACCGCCCTGAGGCGTTCCCTCGCGGGTCGGGGTGAGCCAGCCCCTCTCAACCACACCTGCCTTCAACCAGCCGTGGATCAACTTCCTCGCAGGGAAGGTGCCGAGCTTGTTGAGGATGTGATCATGGCTGATGCGGTCGAAGGCTGCCTTGAGATCTGCGTCGAGCACCCACAGGCGTTTGGCGTTCTTTCCGCACGCTGTGGTGAAAATGGTTTCGATCGCATCATGACAGCCTCGGCCCGGCCGGAATCCATAAGATCTCGGCTCGAACCTGGCCTCCCACTCTGGCTCCAATGCATTGACGACACGGGCTTGTCGCACCCGATCAACAATGACGGGAATTCCCAGCGGGCGCCGCTTGCCGTTCGCCTTCGCTACATAGACCCTCCTGACTGGCCGGGCTTTGGGTTCTCGAACGGAGCGACGCAAGGCTTGCGTCAACTCTGTCTTGCCCTGAGAGGTCGTAATGACCCTCCCATCAATCCCCGGCGTCAGGCGTCCAGCGTTGACCTCCGTGACCTTCCGCACGCTGACCAGCGTGTTGGAAAAGCTCCGGAGCATCAATTTCTGCAGATTGCGGGCCTTCTTAAGGTCCCCTTCCTGCGTTGCCTTGAATATCCGCTGCCTCAGACGTCTTACCTGGGCTTCGGCATGCCCCCAATCGACGGCATCCCAGTGCCAGTTCAGGTCCTCCGGTCCGTTCACCAGACTTGGAGCAGGCACGACGGCCGGCGCCGCCTCGCTCGTCCGTGTTGTCATGGCGCCTAACTTGTCCTTCGGTTCGGTTGTCCTTGCGGCGTGAGCATTCAAAGGCTCACCTGGTCCACGTCAGCTCCCTTTCGGGCCAGGCAAGAGCCTGTATCCAGCCAGTTATACGGAGGTCACCAGCGGAGGTGCCAGTTCGCGACATCCGACTTCCTGTTTCCTTTCGGCTGCTGGCTTTGGCTTGTTGGACCATCCTGTTCCCGCTGGGGAGTTGAGCTCTCCTTACGGTCGGCCTACCGGTTATCGCCACCGGACCTCAACGGGGTTACCACGTTTCACACGATCGAGACACGGCTGGGAAGGGTGCCCGCTCAACTCCGAGGCTGCGGTGTCCTTACGGCTGCGTAGAGCTGCACAGCCGCCGCCTGCCGCTTTCCAACGGCCAGCCCTACACCCTGATCTTGCATGCCATCTCCAGGGCTTTCTGTGACGGAGCATCATCACGGGTTCACTTTCGTTCACCCATCAGCCTTTCCCTCGCCTGTTGCGCTCGGATGGTACGAGCGCCCTTGGGCTTGAACCCTGAGCTTCGAACCCCGCGATTACTCGCAACGCACGTCAGGGCGGGAACGGGCCTGTGGACACTGGCCCGGAATTACACCATCAACACCTCTGATCCTCCTTTCAGTGCAATTCACTCGCTTCGTGCGACTTCGTGTCGCAC
>NZ_JBHJUV010000145.1:1267-2761 GCF_042268025.1 Streptomyces sp. NPDC056161 | reverse complement strand
AGGACGAGGTCGTCCTCGTGTTCGCGGAGGAAGGCGAGGACGGCGGGGTTGGTGGAGGGGAGTTCGGTGTAGGTGCCGAGTCCGAAGGCGGGGTTCTGCTTGCGGATCTCGATCATGCGGCGGGTCCAGTGGAGCAGGGAGGAGGGGGAGGACATGGCGGCTTCGACGTTGGTGACCTGGTAGCCGTGGACGGGGTCCATGATGGTGGGGAGGTAGAGGCGGCCGGGGTCGCAGGAGGAGAAGCCGGCGTTGCGGTCGGGGGTCCATTGCATGGGGGTGCGGACGGCGTCGCGGTCGCCGAGCCAGATGTTGTCGCCCATGCCGATCTCGTCGCCGTAGTAGAGGATGGGGCTGCCGGGGAGGGAGAGGAGGAGGGCGGTGAAGAGTTCGATCTGGTTGCGGTCGTTGTCGAGGAGGGGGGCGAGGCGGCGGCGGATGCCGATGTTGGCGCGCATGCGGGGGTCTTTGGCGTATTCGGCCCACATGTAGTCGCGTTCTTCGTCGGTGACCATTTCGAGGGTGAGTTCGTCGTGGTTGCGCAGGAAGATGCCCCATTGGCAGGTGCGGGGGATGGCGGGGGTCTTGGCGAGGATCTCGGAGACGGGGTAGCGGGATTCGCGGCGTACGGCCATGAAGATGCGGGGCATGACGGGGAAGTGGAAGGCCATGTGGCATTCGTCGCCGCCGGTCCGGTAGTCGCCGAAGTAGTCGACGACGTCCTCGGGCCACTGGTTCGCCTCCGCCAGCAGCACGGTGTCGGGGTACTGGGCGTCGATCTCCTTGCGCACCCGCTTCAGGAACTCGTGGGTCGCGGGCAGGTTCTCGCAGTTGGTGCCTTCCCGCTGGTAGAGGTAGGGCACCGCGTCGAGGCGGAAGCCGTCGATCCCGAGGTCCAGCCAGAAGCGGAGTGCGGCCAGGATCTCCTCCTGGACGGCGGGGTTGTCGTAGTTGAGGTCGGGCTGGTGGGAGAAGAAGCGGTGCCAGTAGTACTGGCCGCGTACGGGGTCGTACGTCCAGTTGGAGGCTTCGGTGTCGACGAAGATGATGCGGGCGTCGGGGTACTGCTTGTCGTCGTCGGCCCAGACGTAGTAGTCGCCGTAGGGTCCGTCGGGGTCGCGTCGTGATTCCTGGAACCAGGGGTGCTGGTCGCTGGTGTGGTTCATGACGAAGTCGATGATGACGCGCATGCCGCGTTGGTGGGCGGCGTCGACGAACTCGACGAAGTCGGCGAGGTCGCCGAACTCGGGGAGTACGGCGGTGTAGTCGGAGACGTCGTAACCGCCGTCGCGCAGGGGGGATTTGAAGAAGGGGGGCAGCCAGAGGCAGTCGACGCCGAGCCATTGCAGGTAGTCGAGTTTGGCGGTGAGGCCCTTCAGGTCGCCGACGCCGTCGCCGTTGCTGTCCTGGAAGGAGCGGACCAGGACCTCGTAGAAGACGGCGCGTTTGAACCAATCCGGGTCCCGGTCCTTGGCAGGCGTGTCCTCGAAGGTGTCC
>NZ_JBHJUV010000145.1:0-1171 GCF_042268025.1 Streptomyces sp. NPDC056161 | reverse complement strand
GGTGTTGAGTTGGGTGATGAGGGGGGCGATGGTGCGTCCTTCGCGGGTGGCGGTGGTCCAGTCGCGGGGTTTGAGCTGGTATTTCTCGGAGTCGAGGTATTCTTCGCCGCCTTCGTGGAGGGGGGTGTTCTCGCAGAGTTCGTAGCCGCTGTAGATGCCCCAGGTGGGGGAGAGGGTGGCGGCGAGGACGGCGCGGGTCTCGAAGGCGGGGCGGCCGCCGTGCTGGAGGTAGGCGTGGAGGATGTCGGGGGTGTTGGCGAAGAGGTTGGGGCGGAGGTAGGCGGCGGTTTCGCCGGTGAGTTCGGTGAGGTGTTCGGTGAGTTCTGTTTTGGTGTTGCGCCAGGTGAAGTAGGTGTAGGACTGCTGGAAGCCGATCTGGGCGAGGGTGTGCATCATGGCGGGGCGGGTGAAGGCTTCGGCGAGGAAGATGACGTCGGGGTCGGTGGTGTTGATGTCGGTGATGACGTGTTCCCAGAAGGCGGCGGGTTTGGTGTGGGGGTTGTCGACGCGGAAGATGCGGACGCCGTGGGTCATCCAGTGGCGCAGGATGCGGAGGGTTTCGGTGGTGATGCCGGTCATGTCGGTGTCGAAGGCGAGGGGGTAGATGTCCTGGTATTTCTTGGGGGGGTTCTCGGCGTGGGCGATGGTGCCGTCGGGGCGGTGGTGGAACCAGTGGGGGTGTTTGTCGACCCAGGGGTGGTCGGGGGAGCACTGGAGGGCGAGGTCGAGGGCGATTTCCAGGCCGAGTTCGTGGGCGTGGGTGACGAAGTGGCGGAAGTCGTCGAGGGTGCCGAGGCGGGGGTCGATGGTGTCGTGGCCGCCGTGGGGGGAGCCGATGGCCCAGGGGACGCCGACGTCGTCGGGGTGGGCGGTGAGGGTGTTGTTGCGGCCTTTGCGGTGGGTGGTGCCGATGGGGTGGATGGGGGGGAGGTAGACGACGTCGAAGCCCATGGCGGCGATGGCGTCGAGGCGGTGGGTGGCGGTGCGCAGGGTGCCGTGGGGTTGCGTGGGGGTGCCTTCGGAGCGGGGGAAGAATTCGTACCAGGAGCCGTACAGGGCGCGTTCGCGTTCCACGAGGAGGGGGAGCGGGTCGGAGGCGGTGACCAGTTCGCGCAGCGGGTGGCGGGCCAGGACCTCGTCCACCTCCGGCGCCAGCGCCGCCCCCAGCCGC
>NZ_JBHJUV010000144.1:0-2825 GCF_042268025.1 Streptomyces sp. NPDC056161 | reverse complement strand
GTTTGGGACCATGGGGTCGCAGGTTCGAATCCTGTCTTCCCGACCATTTTTTATGGGGCCTTAGCTCAGCTGGGAGAGCGCCTGCTTTGCACGCAGGAGGTCAGCGGTTCGATCCCGCTAGGCTCCACCAACGTGTTCTTTGAAAACTAGATAACAGAAGTAATTCACATTCAATTAGTAATGCAAGATATCACGTAGTGATTCTTTTTAACGGTTAAGTTAGAAAGGGCGCACGGTGGATGCCTTGGCACTAGGAGCCGATGAAGGACGGGACGAACACCGATATGCTTCGGGGAGCTGTAAGCAAGCTTTGATCCGGAGATTTCCGAATGGGGAAACCCACTGCTCGTAATGGAGCAGTATCCATATCTGAATTCATAGGATATGAGAAGGCAGACCCGGGGAACTGAAACATCTAAGTACCCGGAGGAAGAGAAAGCAAATGCGATTCCCTGAGTAGCGGCGAGCGAAACGGGATTAGCCCAAACCAAGAGGCTTGCCTCTTGGGGTTGTAGGACACTCTGTACGGAGTTACAAAAGAACGAGGTAGATGAAGAGGTCTGGAAAGGCCCGCCATAGGAGGTAACAGCCCTGTAGTCAAAACTTCGTTCTCTCCTGAGTGGATCCTGAGTACGGCGGAACACGTGAAATTCCGTCGGAATCCGGGAGGACCATCTCCCAAGGCTAAATACTCCCTAGTGACCGATAGTGAACCAGTACCGTGAGGGAAAGGTGAAAAGCACCCCGGAAGGGGAGTGAAAGAGATCCTGAAACCGTGTGCCTACAAGTAGTCAGAGCCCGTTAACGGGTGATGGCGTGCCTTTTGTAGAATGAACCGGCGAGTTACGATCCCGTGCAAGGTTAAGTTTTAGAAGACGGAGCCGTAGCGAAAGCGAGTCTGAATAGGGCGAATGAGTATGTGGTTGTAGACCCGAAACCAGGTGATCTACCCATGTCCAGGGTGAAGTTCAGGTAACACTGAATGGAGGCCCGAACCCACGCACGTTGAAAAGTGCGGGGATGAGGTGTGGGTAGGGGTGAAATGCCAATCGAACCTGGAGATAGCTGGTTCTCTCCGAAATAGCTTTAGGGCTAGCCTCAAGGTAAGAGTCTTGGAGGTAGAGCACTGATTGGACTAGGGGCCCCTACCGGGTTACCGAATTCAGTCAAACTCCGAATGCCAATGACTTATCCTTGGGAGTCAGACTGCGAGTGATAAGATCCGTAGTCGAAAGGGAAACAGCCCAGACCGCCAGCTAAGGTCCCAAAGTATACGTTAAGTGGAAAAGGATGTGGAGTTGCTTAGACAACCAGGATGTTGGCTTAGAAGCAGCCACCATTTAAAGAGTGCGTAATAGCTCACTGGTCGAGTGACTCTGCGCCGAAAATGTACCGGGGCTAAACGTATCACCGAAGCTGCGGACTGTTCTTCGAACAGTGGTAGGAGAGCGTTCTAAGGGCTGTGAAGCGAGACCGGAAGGACTGGTGGAGCGCTTAGAAGTGAGAATGCCGGTATGAGTAGCGAAAGAGGGGTGAGAATCCCCTCCACCGAATGCCTAAGGTTTCCTGAGGAAGGCTCGTCCGCTCAGGGTTAGTCGGGACCTAAGCCGAGGCCGAAAGGCGTAGGCGATGGACAACAGGTTGATATTCCTGTACCACCTCCTCACCATTTGAGCAATGGGGGGACGCAGGAGGATAGGGTAAGCGCGGTATTGGATATCCGCGTCCAAGCAGTTAGGCTGGGAAATAGGCAAATCCGTTTCCCGTAAGGCTGAGCTGTGATGGCGAGCGAAATATAGTAGCGAAGTTCCTGATTCCACACTGCCAAGAAAAGCCTCTAGCGAGGTGAGAGGTGCCCGTACCGCAAACCGACACAGGTAGGCGAGGAGAGAATCCTAAGGTGATCGAGAGAACTCTCGTTAAGGAACTCGGCAAAATGACCCCGTAACTTCGGGAGAAGGGGTGCTCTGTTAGGGTGCAAGCCCGAGAGAGCCGCAGTGAATAGGCCCAGGCGACTGTTTAGCAAAAACACAGGTCTCTGCGAAGCCGTAAGGCGAAGTATAGGGGCTGACGCCTGCCCGGTGCTGGAAGGTTAAGAGGAGCGCTTAGCGTATGCGAAGGTGCGAATTGAAGCCCCAGTAAACGGCGGCCGTAACTATAACGGTCCTAAGGTAGCGAAATTCCTTGTCGGGTAAGTTCCGACCCGCACGAAAGGCGCAACGATCTGGGCACTGTCTCAACGAGAGACTCGGTGAAATTATAGTACCTGTGAAGATGCAGGTTACCCGCGACAGGACGGAAAGACCCCGTGGAGCTTTACTGCAGCCTGATATTGAATGTTGGTACAGCTTGTACAGGATAGGTAGGAGCCTTGGAAACCGGAGCGCCAGCTTCGGTGGAGGCATCGGTGGGATACTACCCTGGCTGTATTGACCTTCTAACCCGCCGCCCTTATCGGGCGGGGAGACAGTGTCAGGTGGGCAGTTTGACTGGGGCGGTCGCCTCCTAAAAGGTAACGGAGGCGCCCAAAGGTTCCCTCAGAATGGTTGGAAATCATTCGCAGAGTGTAAAGGCACAAGGGAGCTTGACTGCGAGACCTACAAGTCGAGCAGGGACGAAAGTCGGGCTTAGTGATCCGGTGGTTCCGCATGGAAGGGCCATCGCTCAACGGATAAAAGCTACCCCGGGGATAACAGGCTTATCTCCCCCAAGAGTCCACATCGACGGGGAGGTTTGGCACCTCGATGTCGGCTCATCGCATCCTGGGGCTGTAGTCGGTCCCAAGGGTTGGGCTGTTCGCCCATTAAAGCGGTACGCGAGCTGGG
>NZ_JBHJUV010000143.1:0-2880 GCF_042268025.1 Streptomyces sp. NPDC056161 | reverse complement strand
CGATCGAACACCACCGTCGCCGGAAGCCGCAGACCACACACCACACCCAGACGATTACGCAACTCCACCGACGTCAACGAATCGAACCCGAGGTCGGAGAAGGCCCGGAGCGGCTCGACGTCCGCGGCGCTGGAATGGCCCAGGACCGCAGCGACGCCTTCCCGGACGGCCGTCAGGACGGCATCGGCCCGCTCCGCCTCGGGGAGCGCACGCACCCGGTCGGCGAACGAGTCTCCGCCGACCGCCACGGCCGCGTCCACCGCGCGGCGGGCCGGAGTGCGGACCAGGGTGCGGAGCAGGGACGGGAGGTCCCCGGCCGCGGCGCGGACGCCGAGCGCGGTCTCGTCCAGGCGAGCGGCGACGAGGACAGGACTGTCCACCCCGAGAGCGGCGTCGAACAGCGAGAGAGCGTACTCGGCCGCCATCGGAACCAGCCCGGCGCGAGCCAGTCGGGCGAGATCGACCCGGCTCAGCCCGCCGGTCAGGCCACTGGCATCAGCCCACTGACCCCACGCCAGCGCCAGCCCGGGCAGCCCGGCGCGCCGCCGCCGCACCGCGAGTGCCTCGACGAAGAGGTTGGCGGCGGCGTAGTCGGCCTGGCCCGCGCTCCCGAGCGTGCCCGCGATCGAGGAGAAGAGGATCAGGGGACTGGCATCATCGACGGTCAGCTCGTGAAGGCGCCACGCCGCGTCCGCCTTGGCACGCAGGACCACGTCAAGCGCCGCCGGGGTGAGGCTGGCGACGGTCGCGTCGTCGAGGACGCCGGCCGCATGGACGACGGCCGCGAACCGGCCGTGCCGACGGAAGAGCTCCGTGACAGCCGCCCGGTCACCGACATCGCAGGACTCGACGACCACACGCGCGCCCAGCACCGCCAGCTCCGCCACCAGGTCAGGGACGACGCCGGAACGACTGACCAGCACCAGCTCGCGAACCCCGTGAACCGACACCAGATGCCGGGCCAGCAAGCGACCCAACACGCCGGTACCACCGGTGATCAGCACCGGACCGCCAGACTCGAAGGGTGACGACACCGGAGGCGAAGTGTTCGGGGCGGGCGCGGCCACGCGGGTCAGCCGGGGAATGCGGTAGCCGTCCGGAGTGACGGCGATCTGCGGCTCGGCGATGGCCAGGAGGTCGGCGAGGACGGAGTCGGGGGCCGGCGACGCGGCGACCGGGGCAGCGGCCTCAGCACCGCGACCCGATGTCGACGCGCTATCCGCATCCACATCCTCATGCACATCCGCCAGGATGAAGCGCCCGGGGTTCTCGGTCTGCGCGCTGCGGATCAAACCCCAGACTGCTGCGGCGGCGGGGTCGTCGGCGCACGCCCCCTCGGTCAGGACGATCAGGGGGAGGTCGGTGGTGCCCTCGTCGGCCAGCCAGTGCTGGACCGCGGTGAGGACTCGGCCAAGGAGGGTTCGCGTTGCTGCTGGCGGGTCGAGTGGGTCGGCGTCGGTGCGGCGGGCCGGGAGGACGGCTGCGGCGAATCGCTCGTTGGCGAGTGCGTCGCAGAGAGCTGTGACCGTGGGGAACACGTGTCCGGTCCGGTCGGACGCCGTGTCGTCGAGCACTGCGAACCCGCCCGTCGGCAAAGCTCCGTCCGCCGGTGTCGAGACCGGTACCCACTCCACCTCGAAGAGCCCTCGGCGGGCTGGGGCACGTCCGGCCAAGCCGGTGTCGCCGATCGGGCGGAGCAGCAGCTCGCCAACCTCGATCACCGGGTCGCCCGCGCCGTCCCAGGCGGTGAGGGTGACCGAGCCGGCGGCGGGGCCGGGGGCCAGGCGGACGCGGAGGGTGCCCGCGCCGACCGCGTGATGGCGCACGCCGGCGAAGGAGAACGGCAGCAGGCCCGGATCACGGTCGCCGAGGAGGCCCAGGACCACGGGGTGGACCGCCGCGTCCAGGAGAGCCGGGTGCAGCCCGAAGTCGGTCGCGGCGGCGCGCCCGGCCTCGTCAAGCGCGACCTCGGCGTAGACGGCGTCACCGACCGCCCACGCAGCGACCAGGCCCTGGAACACTGGGCCGTATTCGTAGCCGCGCTCGGCCAGGCGGGCGTAGGGGTCGTCGAGCGGAATGACGCGGGCGCCCGGCGGGGGCCAGGCGGCCGGGCGTGGCAAGGTGCTGTCGGGCGCCGGGTTCGGCCCGCCGGAGAACCGCGGCGAAGCGTCGGAATCGGTCGGCGCGGGGTCGGCGTAGCGTGGCGCGGCGCTGTCGCCTGGGGCCGACGTGCACAGGGATCCGCTTGCGTGGCGGACCCACTCGCTGTCGGTGTCGGCGGGGCGCGAGTAGACGCTCACCAGGCATACGCCAGCGCTGTCCGTCGGTCCCACGCGGACCTGAAGTATCACTGCGGCGTCGGTGTCGAGCAGCAGGGGCGACTCCAACACCAGTTCGTCGAGGACGTCGCAGCCGGTCTGGCTGCCGGCTGCGAGGGCGAGTTCGACGAATGCTGTTCCGGGGAGCAGTACGGTGCCGTCGACTGCGTGGTCGGCCAGCCATGGCTGGGCGTCCAGGCCGAGTCGTCCGGTGAGGAGCACGCCCTGGCCGTCGGCGAACTCTACTGCGGCGCCGAGGAGCGGATGCCCGGTTACGCCGAGTCCGGCTGCGACGACGTCGGCTGTGCGGGCTGGGGCGTCGAGCCAGAAGCGGCGGCGCTGGAAGGGATATGTCGGCAGCGGGACCGTGCGGCGCTGGACGGCTCCGGCGTCCGGGTCAGCGCCGGAGAGGAGGTCGACGTCGACGCCCAGGACCCACGCCTCGGCGGCGGACAGCAGGAACCGGTCAAGGCCGCCCTCGTCGCGGCGGAGGGTGCCGACCGCGGCGGCATCGGTGTTGGTGTCTGCCGCCTCGATGGTCTCCTGGAGCGCCGGTACCAGC
>NZ_JBHJUV010000142.1:0-2907 GCF_042268025.1 Streptomyces sp. NPDC056161 | reverse complement strand
GGAACTCCTCGCACCAGTAGACGGCGTTGGCGACCAGGAAGTTGCGTACCTCGGTGCGGCCGAAGTCGAACTCCAGGGTGCCCCAGTCCGGATGCGCGGCCCGCCGCGGATCCCCGGGCTCGTACAGCGGATCCCCGTCGAACCGGGCCAGCGCCCAGTCGTCGCGCGGGAAGTGGGCGGGCACCCAGTCCATGATCACGCCGATGCCCGCCCGGTGCAGCGCGTCGACCAGGTACTTGAAGTCGTCCGGGGTGCCGAGCCGGGACGTGGGTGCGTAGAAGCCGGTGACCTGGTAGCCCCAGGAGCCGCCGAAGGGGTGCTCGGCGACCGGCATCAGCTCCACATGGGTGAAGCCCAGGTCCTTGACGTAGGCGGGGAGTTCCTCCGCCAGCTGCCGATACGTCAGCCCCGGTCGCCAGGACGGCAGGTGGACCTCGTACACGGAGAACGGCGCCTCGTGCACCGGGACGTCCGCGCGGTGCGCCAGCCAGTCGTCGTCGCCCCATTCGTAGCGCGAGGACGTCACCACGGAGGCCGTGTCGGGCGGCACCTCCGTGCGGCGGGCCATCGGGTCGGCCTTGAGGAACCGGTCGCCGTGGCGCGAGGTGATCTCGAACTTGTACCGGGCGCCCTCGTCGATCCCCGGCACGAACAGCTCCCAGACACCCGAGGAGCCCAGCGAGCGCATCGGATACTGGGTGCCGTCCCAGCAGGTGAAGTCACCCGCGACCCGTACCCCTCGGGCGTTCGGCGCCCACACGGTGAAACGGGTGCCGCGCACGCCCTGGTGGGTCATCGGTGCGGCGCCCAGCGCCCGCCACAGCTGCTCGTGCCGGCCCTCCTGGATCAGATGCAGGTCCAACTCGCCGAGAGCGGGCAGGAAGCCGTAGGGGTCCGCGGTCTCGTGGCCGGTGGCCGCGTTCTCGTCGTACTCGACCAGCAGCGTGTACGACGGGATCGCCGGGTAGGGCAGCACCGCCGAGAAGAGTCCGTCGCCCTCGGACGCCAGGGCGCTGCGCATCCCGTCGATGAGCACGCTCACCCCGCGCGCGAACGGACGCAGCGCCCGGAACAGGACCCCGCCCGGGACCGGATGGGCGCCGAGCAGCGCGTGCGGGTCGTGGTGGGCGCCCGCCAGCAGCCGGTCGCGGTCGGCCGGATCCAGCGGCACGACCGCGGGCGGTACGGGTCCCGACGGCTCGGGGAGCGAGGTGTCGCGCAGTGCCATGGTGTCAGCCTTCCCTGACGGCGAGCCGCTCGATCGCGGCCATGGGGACGGGCAGCCAGTCCGGACGGTGCCGGGCCTCGTACACGGCCTCGTACACCGCCCTGTCGGTCTCATGGGCACGCAGCAGCGCGTGCTCCTGACGCGGGTCCCACCCGGCCCGGGTGGCATAGCCCGCGCAGTAGGCGTCCCGGCAGCGGCGGGCCCACTCCGGGCGCCAGGGGCGCCGCTGCCGGGCCGCGTAGTCGAAGGAGCGCAGCATGCCGGCCACGTCCCGGACCGGGGACTGCGCGCTGCGCCGTTCGGTGAGCGGGCGTGACGGCTCCCCCTCGAAGTCGATGACGAACCAGTCCGGGCCGGCCCGCAGCACCTGGCCGAGGTGCAGGTCCCCGTGGATGCGCTGGGCGGGCGGTCCGGCGACGGCGCCGTCCAGCGCGCCGAACGCGGTGCGCAGCCCCGGGACGAACGGCGCGAGGGCGGGCACACAGTGCGCGGCTGCCTCCAGCCGGGCGGTCATCGCCGCCACCGTGTGGCCGTTCTCGCCGCCGTCGGCGGCCGGGAAGGCGGTGGCGAGCGCCAGATGGACGTCCGCCGTGGCCTGTCCCAGCTCGTGCGCCTCCGTGGTGAAGTCGTCCACCGAGGCGAGCGCCCGCAACGCCAGCGTCCAGCCGTCGGAGGCGTCCGGCAGGAACGGCTGGAGCACCCCCAGCGTCGCGGGCCGCGGCTCGGTCGTGCGGAACCAGGCGACCGGGGCGGGCACCCGTGTGCAGCCCTGTGCGGCCAGCGCCTCCGGCACCTCCAGATCGGGGTTCGTGCCGGGCTGGACGCGCCGGAACACCTTCAGGATGTACGCGTCGCCGTACACCAGCGAGGAGTTGGACTGCTCGGCGTCCAGCAACCGCGGCGCGAGCCCGCCGGGCACCCGCACGGCCGGGTCCGCCTCGAAGCGCAGCGGGCCCGCCGTGCCGGGACTCCGCAACCGTTCCAGGAGCAGCGCGGCCGAACGCGGGTCGTGCAGCGCGTCGTAGACGGCCTGACCGGCGAGCGGACCTTCCTGCGGCCGGCCGATGAACGCCTGGTCCAGGTGCGGCGCCGGATGCTTGCGCACGCCGAGCAGCAGCTGATAGCAGGCGCCGGGCGCGGGGGCGCCTCCCTGACCGGCGTGCACCAGCAGGTGCACACAGCCCGGGAACAGCTCGGTCATGGACAGCACGGCGAGGTCCGTGACGGGCTGGTCCCGGCCCGCGAACCAGCGCTGCCGGGGCAGCCACTCGCACAGCAGCCCGGCCAGGGAGGCCATCGGCCGGTCGGGTGCTGCGCCGCCGCGCGGCCGGAGGGAAGCGGTCTTCGGCATGGTGAGGCGTCCTTTCCTCGGCGCCGTGCGCTCAGCGGCGTGTGCCGATGCGGGATGCGACTCGGGAGAGCCGGAACCAGTAGAAGCCGTGGCCCGCGAGGGTGAGGAGGTAGGGGAGTTCACCGATGGCAGGGAAGCGGACTCCGCCGATGAGTTCGACGGGATGCCGTCCGTCGTAGGCCCGCAGGTCGAGTTCGGTCGGCTGGGCGAAGCGGGAGAAGTTGTGGACGCATAGGACGAGGTCGTCCTCGTGTTCGCGGAGGAAGGCGAGGACGGCGGGGTTGGTGGAGGGGAGTTCGGTGTAGGTGCCGAGTCCGAAGGCGGGGTT
>NZ_JBHJUV010000141.1:0-2925 GCF_042268025.1 Streptomyces sp. NPDC056161 | reverse complement strand
CCTCTTCGCTCAGGAGGCGCCCCACCCGGCCGGGGCGCGCCGCCCCCGTCCCCACGGTGCGGCGCGGACAGGCCACCGTCCCGTCATCCCGTGGGCGGTGGCCTGAGTCTCAGGTCAGGCCCAGCGCGGGCAGCACCGCGGCCTCGACGAACCCGACGAGATAGTCGGAGTCGGCGTACTGGCCGGTCAGCATGGGCCGGATGCGCAGGACGCCGAACATCATGGCGGGCACGTAGTCCAGCGCCGGATTGTCCGCGCGCACCTCGCCGCGCTCGATCCCGCGCCGCAGGATCTTCTGGAGCGCGGCGATCTCGGGATCGACGAGCGCCTCGCGCAGCACACCCTTCAGTTCGTGGTCGGTCATGATCGCGTGGCCGAGCGCGTGCAGCAGGCGGGTGTCCTTGCCGGACCAGTCGCCCACGGCGCGTGCGGCCTCGCGCAGATCACCGGCGAGCGATCCGGTGTCGATGCCGCTGAAGCGCGCCTGGCTGCTGGCGCGCAGCGCCGCCGCCACGAACTGGGGTTTGGTCTTCCACTGCCGGTAGAGCGTGGACTTGCTGCACCGCGTGCTCGCGGCGACGCCCTCCATGGTGACGGACTCGTAGCCGCACTCGCGGATCTGTTCGAGCACGGCGTCGAAGAACTCCCGCTCACGCTCGGGCGTGATCTTGGAGCGGCGCGAGGCGGCGACCGTCTCCGGTCCGTCCGCGGCCTGCGACGTCATGCGCTCTTCCCCTCACTCGTGGCGGCCCGCCCCGGGCTGCGTGCGCGAAGCGAGTCCCTCGTTCCCAGTGTGTCGCACATCAATCGATACGCCAGTGTACCGGAACCCGGTCGTATCGGTACACTGGCGTATCGGTACGAAATCGTATCGATGAGTTCCGGTAAGCGGTCCGGGGCTCAGCACCACCACACGCACAGACCGTCAGTGAAGGGGCCGGGGGATGAACGCCCGAACCGAGCCTGCGGAAAAGGAGTCGGACTCCATAGCCCGGCCCCCGCTCCTGAGTGAGTTCCTGCTCGTCACAGGACTCTTCCTCGTCTACAAGGTCGGCCGCCAACTGGCCGCGGGCCACACCGGCGAGGCCCTCCACAACGCCCGTCGCGTGTGGGACCTGGAGCGGACGCTGCACCTTCCCGACGAGGCCACCGTGCAGTCAGCACTGCTCCACGGTGACGTGCTCGTCCATCTGGCGAACACCTATTACGCGACGGTCCACTTCCCGGCCACGCTGGGTTTCCTGGTCTGGCTGTACCTGCGGCGCCCCGCCCACTACCGCTGGGCCCGCCGGGTCCTCGCCGCGGTCACCGCGGCCGCCCTGGTGCTGCCGTTCACGTTCCCGCTCGCCCCGCCGCGGATGCTGACCGCCACCGGCATGGAGGACACCGCCCGGGTGTACGGGCCGTCGGTGTACGGGCCGCCGTCCAGCGACCACCTCTCCAACCAGTTCGCGGCGATGCCGTCGCTGCACTTCGCCTGGGCCCTGATGGTGGCGATCGGTCTGATCGCGGCGACGCGCTCACGCTGGCGCTGGCTGTGGCTGCTGCACCCGGCGGCCACCCTGCTCGTGATCGTCGGGACGGCGAACCACTACTGGCTCGACGCGATCGTCGCCACGGCCATGCTCGGCCTCGCCCTCGCGTTGATCCACCGGCCGCACCACAGGGCCGGCCCGGCGAGCCGGGGCACGCGGCGCTACACGCCGAAGCAGCACGTCCTGGTGGGGGCGGGACGATGAGCCCCGCCCTGATCGCCGTCGCCCTCTCCCTGGTCTCGGCCGTCGCCTACGCCGCCGCCGCGGTGGCGCAGGAGCGCCTGGCCGCCCGCACCTCCGGCACCGGCCTGCTGCGGCTGCTGGGCAAGGGCGCGTGGTGGGCGTCCGTCGGGCTGAACGGCGGGGGCGCGGTGCTGCACGTCGTGGCGCTCAAGTACGGTCCGCTGACCGTCGTCCAGCCGCTCGGCGCGCTCACCCTGGTCGCCGCGGTGCCGATGGGCGCCCGGTTCGCCGGGCGGCGGGTCAGCCCGGTCGAGTGGCGGGGCACCGCCCTGACGCTGCTCGGTCTCGCGGCGCTGCTGGTCACCGCGTCCGGTCCGGCACCGGAGCGGGTGCTGACCCTGACCGAGGCGCTGGCGGTGGCCGGGACGACGGCCGCCCTGATCGGCGTGCTGGCCCGGCCCGGCGCCCGGCCGGGGCTGCGGCACGCGACGGCGTCCGGCTTCGCCTCGGGCGTGGCCTCGGCGCTCACCCAGACGGTGACGGTGGCCGCGACGGACCGCACCGGGCCGGTGCTGAGCCCGACGGTGATCGTGGTCGCGCTGCTGGTCGCGGTGTTCGCCACCGGCGGCCTGCTGCTCTCCCAGACCGCCTACCGGGACGGCCTGGGCGCCCCGCTCGCCCTGGTGACCCTGGCCAACCCGGTGGCGGCCGCGGTGCTCGGTCTCTCCCTGCTCGGGCAGGGCCTCCAGGGCGGTGCCGGGGGCGTGCTGCTGGCGCTCGCCGGGGCGGCGGCCGCCTCCTGGGGTGTGGTGCTGCTCGCCCGGGTTCCGCACCCCGTTCCCCGTCCGGCCGGCGCCGGCCCGATGCCAACACTGCCCGTCCTGGAGCCGGGCACCACGTTCGCCGCGGCAGCGCCCGACCCGGAGCCGCGCACGGCCCCCGTCACACAGCCGCCGGCCCCGCAGGCACGCACGGCGCCCACCGCACCGACGCCCTCCCTGAAGCCGCGCAACCCGCCCGCGGCGGCGGCGCCGCCCCGGCGGCCGGATCCGGAACACCTCACTTCGCTCTGACCGGGTCCGAATCTTCCGGGGTCCGGATCCTTCGAGGTCCGGATCCTCCGGGGTCCCGGGACGGCCGGGGTCCCGGGACGGCCGGGGCGGCACGCGCGCGGCGGCCGGTGGGCGCGGAACCCCTCCGCGCCCAC
>NZ_JBHJUV010000140.1:0-3064 GCF_042268025.1 Streptomyces sp. NPDC056161 | reverse complement strand
CCCACGTCAGGGCAGACAGAAGCACCTCCGGCGCACGCCACGGGATTTACCACGCCCCCGGCGCGCACCAAAGGTGCGCTGGATCGCTGACCTGTAATAAAGGGCCGAGCAGCCGCACGTACCGCCACGCGGGAGCAACGGCCGAACTTTCTCCTCAGGTGCCCGCCAGGCGGGAAGCGACTCCGGCTGGCACGCCAGTGTCATCGCTCCCCGGCACGGGGAGAGACCCCCACGGCTTCTCCAGCCGTTCTCGACCAACCCTCAGTTCGGAGAAGAGCACGCTGGCGTCCGACCGTGGTCTACGCGGACGGCTCGCCGTGCTGGCGTTCACATCTGTCGTACTGCAAGTGCAGCCGACGGAGGTCTTGCAGCGCAGCAAAGGGGAATGGGTGCGGAACCCACTTCGCCCTGTAGCCGTCCTCCCCGTGGAGCCGGATCACCGATTAAGCAGCCTCCAAGACGACGTGCCCGAGGAGGCTAAGGGGCTGAGTGGAGGTCCACGAGAGTATGCCTGCCTGGTCCGGCGCGTCGAAGCTTGTGGACATGTCGGGAAACCGGTAGATCGCAACGTGAACGTCTGAGCCTCTGCGGCGGAGAACCCACCTCACTTCGGCTGGCTCAAGATCGAAGGAGAAACGCTGGACGGAGGTGCGGCCGTAGAGCCCTACGACACCGTGGAGCACGTCTGCAAGCGCGTCCGTGCAATAGCTCACGATGTCTTTCCGCTCCGAAACACCGTCCGCGACGCGGCAGGTCGCCCAACCACTACCACTGAGTTCCCAGCTGAACTCAAGCCGACTCATCCCGCCCCCCTGCCAGTGGTCCTCTCCCGAAGACGGTACAGCGGCGTTGAGGCAGCCCTCACCCTCCCTGCGCGTTAGTAGGTGGATCCCTGGCCGTGAGTTGGGCATACCTGGATGATCTGGGGTGTGGTAGCTGGTGGAACGGCTCGGCGGTACTGCCGGGAATGTGGTGATCCGCTGTTACGACCCTTGTTCCGGGTGTGAATACAGCCAACGCCAGTGACTGGCTAGGAGCGTGGGTCGTAACCGGATAGCGGGGTTGTGAGGTCAGGTGAGTAGGCGAGATCGTTTGAGGCAATACTGCCAGTGCCGTCTGTTGGAGGACCTCCGTGACCGATCCTGCGCCCGCGTCGCTGCCCGCTCCGCCCTACTACGCTGTGGTGTTCACCGCCGTACGGACCGCTGGCGACAATGGCTATGCGGAGAGAGACGAGCGGCTGATGAAACTGGCTGCCGACCAGCCGGGATTCCTCGGTGTCGATGCCGCTCGCCGTGCGGACGGCCTGGGGATCGTGGTGTCGTACTGGAGGGACGAGGACTCGATTGCCGCTTGGCGGGATCACGCAGAGCACGCCCTGGCCCGTGCGCACGGACGCGAGCACTGGTATGGCTCGTTCGCGCTCCACGTGGCCAAGGTCGAGCGCGCCTACGGGTTTACCCGCCCGGCAGATCTGTAGGTACCACTGCCACCCATCCTCGTGATCATTCATACGGGATGATTCCGGTATGTGTGGTGGCGATGGGCTGTTCGAGGTCGACCTGGTCGAGGCGAAGCGGCCGGAGGTGCGTGCGGCGGCGGTGGACAAGCGGTTCCGCACCTTCGACCCGCACCAGGTCCTGCTGCTGCCGTCGCTGGACGACTGGCTGCGCGAGGACCACCTGGCCCGGTTCGTCGCCGACCTGGTCGACCAGGCGCTCGACCTCTCGCCGGTCCTGGCCGACTACACCGAAAAGCGCGGCTTCCCGCCGTACAGTCCGCGGCTGATGGTGCGGCTGCTGCTCTACGGCTACACCACCGGCGTGCGCTCCTCTCGGACAATCAAGCGTAAGTGCGTGGACAACGTCGCGTTCCGGTTCCTGGCCGCCGACCAAGCCCCTGACTTCCGGTCGATCGCCCGCTTCCGCCACCGCCACCTGGACGCTCTGGCCGACCTGTTCCTCCAGTCCCTGCACCTCGCGCAGAAGCTGGACATGGTCAAGATGGGCCGCGTCGCCCTGGACGACACGAAGCTGGAGGCGAACGCCTCCAAGCACAGGGCCATGAGCTACGGACGGTTGGTGGACAAGGAAGAGCGGATCGAGGCCGAGATCGCCCACCTGGACGCCCAGGCCGCCGCCCTGCTGGCCGGCGCCGAGCACGTCGATGCCGCCGAGGACCAGGTCTTCGGCGTCGACGGCAAGGAGGTCGACCTGCCCGCCGAGTTGGACCGCCGTGAGAAGCGCCTGGCCAAGATGCAGGCCGCCCGCGCGCAGATCGAGGCCGAGGCCGCCGCCAAGGCCCGCGCTCGCGCCGAGGACACCGAACGCCGCCGCCAGGAGCGGGCCGGCACCAGCGACGAACAGGCCGTCACCAACACGGGCGAGAAAGCCGCCGCCAAGGCCCGCCCGAAGCCGAAGGCCCAGGCCAACTTCACCGACCCCGACTCTCGGATCATGAAGAACAGCGACGGCGCCTACATCCAGGCATACAACGCCCAAGCCGTCGTGGACGAGGCCCACCAGGTCATCACCGCCGCCGACGTGACGACCAACGCCTCGGACGCGCTGAACTACACCGCCATGCTCGACCAGTCCCACGCGAACACCGGCATCCACCCCAAACAGGCCCTCGTCGACGCCGGGTACTGCTCCGAGACCAACCCCGAAGCCGCAAAAGACCGCCAACTGGCCTGCGATACCGACACGTTCATGGACACCGGCCGCCTCAGCCACGACGAGCAAGTCCCGCCCGCACCCCGCGGACGCATCCCCAAGGACGCCACGCTCAAGGAGCGCATGGCCCGCAAGCTGCGGACCATGCCCGGCCGGAAGGCATACAGCCGCCGCAAGGCCATCGTCGATCCCGTCTTCGGCCAGATCATGACCTGCCACAACGGCCGCCAGCTCCTCCCGCGCGGCGAGGGCGGCGCCCGCGGCGAGTGGCGACTGCTGGCCGCCTGCCACAACGGGACCTGTCCCCGAGGGGTGGACACCTCTGAGCCCAGCCCCGCCAGGGGCCGGGTAGGAGGCATCTTTTATGGTGATGAAGGTCTACTCGCCCG
>NZ_JBHJUV010000139.1:0-3250 GCF_042268025.1 Streptomyces sp. NPDC056161 | reverse complement strand
GGAACTCCTCGCACCAGTAGACGGCGTTGGCGACCAGGAAGTTGCGTACCTCGGTGCGGCCGAAGTCGAACTCCAGGGTGCCCCAGTCCGGATGCTCGGCCCGCCGCGGATCCCCGGGCTCGTACAGCGGGCGCCCGTCGAACTCGGCCAGCGCCCAGTCGTCGCGCGGGAAGTGGGCGGGCACCCAGTCCATGATCACGCCGACGCCCGCCCGGTGCAGCGCGTCGACCAGGTACTTGAAGTCGTCCGGGGTACCGAGCCGGGCGGTCGGCGCGTAGAAGCCGGTGACCTGGTAGCCCCAGGAGCCGCCGAAGGGGTGCTCGGCGACCGGCATCAACTCCACGTGCGTGAAGCCCAGGTCCTTGCAGTACGCGGGCAGCTGGTCGGCGAGCTGCCGATACGTCAGTCCCGGTCGCCAGGACGGGAGGTGGACCTCGTACACGGAGAACGGCGCCTCGTGCACCGGGACGTCCGCGCGGTGCGCCAGCCAGTCGTCGTCGCCCCACACATGGTGCGACGCGTCCACGACCGAGGCGGTGGCGGGCGGGACCTCGGTGCGCCGGGCCATCGGATCGGCGCGCAGCGTCCGCGAGCCGTCCGGGCGGGTGATCTCGAACTTGTACAGCTCGCCCGCGCTGACACCGGGCACGAACAGCTCCCAGACGCCCGAGGAGCCGAGCGAGCGCATCGGGTACCCGGTGCCGTCCCAGAAATTGAACCCGCCGGCCAGCCGTACCCCCCGGGCGTTCGGCGCCCACACCGAGAAGCGGGTGCCGCGCACGCCCTGGTGGGTCACCGGTTCGGCGCCCAGCGCCCGCCACAGCTGCTCGTGCCGGCCCTCCTGGATCAGATACAGGTCCAGGTCGCCGAGCACGGGCAGGAAGCGGTAGGCGTCCTCGGTCCGGTGGACGGCGGCGGCGTCCTCGTACCTCACCTCCAGCCGGTACGCGGGCACGTCGCGCAGCGGCAGCAGGAGCGAGAAGAAACCACCGCCGTCGTCGTGCAGGTCGGCCCGCAGACCGTCGGCGACGACGGTGACCGACCGGGCGTACGGCCTGAAGGCCCGCACGGCCACGCCACCGGCCAGCGGGTGCGCCCCGAGCACGGCGTGCGGATCGTGATGGGTTGCGTTCAGCAGCCGCTCACGGTCGCGGTCGCCGACGGCGGGGGACCCGGCGGTCCCGGCGCCGTCGGCGCCCGGCCCCCGGGCGCCCCTGCCCACGGCGGAGTGCCTCGCCGCCGGTCTGACGGTCGGCGTCCGGACCGTCGGGGGCCGTTCGGCCGTGGGCCGCCGGTCTTGCGGGGGCGGTGCTCCCGGAGCGCTGGACGGGGGGCGGGGGGTCACGGGTGTTGCCTCCTCGGCGCGGGGCGGGTCAGGGCTGGTCGGGTGAGGCGAGGCGGCGGACCGCGGACAGCGGCACCGGCAGCCAGTCGGGCCGGTGGCGGGCCTCGTAGAGGACCTCGTAGACCGCCTTGTCGGTCTCGTACGCCCGCAGCAGTACGGGATCGGCCCGCGGGTCGTGTCCGGCGACCTCGGCGTACCCGGTGCAGTACGCCGCCCGGCAGGCCGCGGCCCAGCCCGGTTGCGGCGGGCCCGCCGAGTGCGCCGCGTAGTCGAAGGAGCGCAGCATCCCCGCGACGTCCCGCAGCGCGGGCTGCGGCATGCGCCGCTCGGCCAGCGGCCGGGCGGGCTCGCCCTCGAAGTCGATCAGCGACCACTGCCCGTCCGGTGCGCGCAGACACTGCCCGAGGTGCAGATCGCCGTGCACGCGCTGGGCGGTCCAGGTGCGTCCCTCGGCGGCCAGATCGGCCAGCGCGGTGTAGGCGGACCGCAGCCCGGGTTCATGGGGACGCAGGGCGGGCACCGCGTGGACCGCCGCCGCGAGCCGCCGGACCATGCCGCCGACCAGCGGTTCCAGCCGGCTCCGCGCCAGGGTGACCGTGGGCAGCGCGTGTGCGAGGGCGAGGTGCACGTCGGCGGTGGCCCGGCCCAGCGCGCGGGCCTGGGGCCCGAATCCCTCGCCCTTGGTCCGTGCGCGCAGCGCCAGTTCCCAGCCGTCGGCGGCGCCCCGCAGGAAGGGCTGGAGCACGGCCAGGACGTAGGGCTCGTCGGCCCCTCCCGCGGCCTCCGTGCGCAGCCAGGCGGTCGGCGCGGGCACCCGGGCGCAGCCCTCGCCGGCCAGGGCCAGCGGTATCTCCAGATCGGGGTTGACGCCGGGCACGACCCGGCGCAGCAGCTTCAGGATGTACGTGTCTCCGTAGACGACCGACGAGTTGGACTGCTCGACGGTCAGGAGTCGGGCCGCCAGCCCGTCGCGTATCTCCTGGTGCGGATCCCGCTCGAAGCGCAGCCCGCCGACCCGGGCCCGGGTGCGCAGCGCCTCCAGCAGCACCTCGGCGGGCCGGGGGTCGTACAGGGCGTCGTACACCGTGTGCCCGGTGAGCGGGCCGTGCTCCACGTGGCCGATCAGCGCGGGCGCCAGCCGGGGCGGCAGCGCCTCGCGCGCGCCGACGAGGAGCTGGTAGCAGTCGCCGGGATGCGGTTCGGCGCCCGGTACGGGTGGCTGGTGGGCGCGGACCAGCAGGTGGTACAGGCCGAGCCGGGCGGCGGGGGCGCCGTCCTGGCCGGGTGGGGCCGAGAGCCCCGCGAGGGGCAGCAGTTCGGTGACCGCCACCGCCGAGAACCCGGTGACCGGGCGTCCCTTCCCCGCGAACCAGCGCTGTCCGGGCAGCCATACGCGCAGCAGGGGATCGAGGGACGCGAGCAGCTGAGCGGGACTTGTCGGGTCGGACGGGGTGACCGTTTCCGCCATGACGTGACGTCCTTTCCCCATTCTGTGGTTCGCCTCGGGGGTGCCAGAACCGGTGGGGTGTTACTCATGCGTGCCCCGGGCGAGGCGGCGGAAACCGCCTCGGAGGGGCGCGGTGCCGGGGCGGTGCGCGGCGCCGCGACGGCAGCTCACGCCGCTCCCGGCGGGCCGTCCTCGCGCAGCCGGAACCAGTAGAAGCCGTGGCCCGCGAGCGTCAGCAGGTACGGCAGCCGGCCGATCGCCGGGAAGCGCACCCCGCCGAACAGCTCGACCGGGTGCCGCCCGCCGAACCGGCGCAGATCCAGCTCCGTGGGCTGGGCGAAGCGGGAGAAGTTGTGGACGCACAGGACGAGGTCGTCCTCGTGTTCGCGGAGGAAGGCGAGGACGGCGGGGTTGGTGGAGGGGAGTTCGGTGTAGGTGCCGAGTCCGAAGGCGGGGTT
>NZ_JBHJUV010000138.1:0-3647 GCF_042268025.1 Streptomyces sp. NPDC056161 | reverse complement strand
TGCGGCCACTCCCGCGCCTCCGCGAGCAGTTCGACCGCGCCCGAGGTCCAGTCCACGTGCGACGACGGCCGATCCACATGCAACGTCCGCGGCAGTACGCCGTTCCGCATCGCCTCGACCATCTTGATCACACCGGCTGCACCGGCGGCGGCCTGCGTATGACCGATGTTCGACTTCAACGACCCGAGCCACAAAGGCCGTTCGGCCGACCGCTCACGACCGTACGTCGACAGCAGCGCGTGCGCCTCGATCGGATCGCCCAGGGTCGTACCCGTACCGTGTGCTTCCACCGCGTCGACGTCCGCCGCCGACAACCGCGCACTCGCCAGCGCCGCACGGATCACCCGCTCCTGCGACGGACCGTTCGGCGCCGTCAACCCGTTCGACGCACCATCCTGGTTCACCGCCGACCCACGCACCACCGCCAACACCCGACGCCCATGACGCCGCGCATCCGACAACCGCTCCAACAGCAGCACTCCCACACCTTCGGCCATGCCGAAACCGTCGGCGTCGTCGGAGAATGCCTTGCAGCGGCCGTCGGAGGACAGTCCCCGCTGGCGGCTGAAGCCGATGATGCCGTCGAGCGACGACATCACGGAGATGCCGCCGGCGATCGCGAGGGAGCACTCGCCGTTGCGCAGGGCCTGTCCGGCCAGGTGCATCGCCACGAGTGAGGAGGAGCAGGCGGTGTCGACCGTGACCGCGGGGCCTTCGAGCCCCAGCGTGTACGACACCCGGCCGGACAGGACGCTCGCGGCGCTGCCGATGACGAGGTAGCCCTCGTCGGCCTGGGTGCCTTGGGTCTGCCGTCCGTAGTCCTGGCCGTGTGTGCCGACGAAGACGCCGGTGGGAGTGCCGGCCAGTGAGGTCGGGTCGAGGCCGGCCCGCTCCAGGAGTTCCCAGGACACTTCGAGCAGCAGTCGCTGCTGCGGGTCCATGCCCAGCGCCTCGCGCGGCGAGATCCCGAACAGTTCGGCGTCGAAGTCACCGGCGCCGTCGAGGAACCCGCCGCCGCGCACGTAGGTCTTGCCAGGGGCGTCCGGGTCCGCGTCGTAGACGGCGTCCAGGTCCCAGCCACGGTCGGTGGGCAGGTCGCCGATGGCGTCGCCGCCCGCCTCCAGGAATCGCCACAGTTCCTCCGGGGAACTGATCCCGGCGGGGAACCGGCAACTCATGGCGACGATGGCGATCGCGTCGTCGGCGTCCGGGTCCTCCGTCGTGTCGCGGGGCGCGGCGGCTTCGGCGGGGGCGGTGGGCACGGGGTCCATGGCACCGAGCAGTTCCGTGCGCAGGTGCCCGGCGAGCGCCTTGGGCGTCGGATAGTTGAAGATCACGCCGGCCGGGAGCCGGACGCCGGTGGCCTCGGTGAGGCGGTTGCGGAGTTCCACCGCGGTGAGCGAGTCGAAGCCCGCTTCCTTGAAGGCGCGTGCCGCTTCCACCGCGTCCGCCGACGCGTGGCCGAGTACGGCGGAGGCGACGGCGCGGACGAGGGCGAGCAGTTCCCGTTCCTGCTCGGCCGGGGCGAGCGCGGCGAGCCGTTCGGCGAGGCCGGGGCCCATGCGGTGCGCGTCGCCCTGTTCGACGGTGCGCCGGGACGAGGCGCGTACCAGGTTCCGCAGCAGGGCGGGGACTTCACCGCTGCGGCGGGTGGCGGCGAGGTCGAGCCGGATCGGCACCAGCGCCGGACGGTCCGCCGCCAGCGCCAGGTCGAACAGGGCGAGGCCCTGTTCGGCGGAGAGGGCGAGCGTGCCGATCCGGGCCATCCTGGCGAGGTCGGTGTCGCTGAGCCGGCCGCGCATGCCCCGCTTCTCGGCCCACAGGCCCCAGGCCAGCGAGAGGCCGGGCAGGCCCTCGGCCCGCCGGTGGGCGGCGAAGGCGTCGAGGAAGGCGTTGCCCGCCGCGTAGTTGCCCTGGCCCGCGCCGCCGAAGGTCGAGGAGGCCGAGGAGTAGACGACGAACGCGGCGAGGCCGAGATGGCGGGTCAGCTCGTGCAGGTGCCAGACGGCGTCGACCTTCGGGCGCAGCACGTTGTCCCACTGCTCGGGCCGCAGCGCGCCGATCACTCCGTCGTCGACGATGCCCGCGGTGTGGACGATGCCGACGAGGCGGTCGCCCAGCGCGTCCACGACCTCCGCGAGGAACGGGCGGTCGGCCACGTCGCCGGCCACCGAGCGCACGGTGACGGTGTTGCCTGCCTCGGCCGCGAGTCCGGTGATCTCGGCGAGGCGTTCGTCCGGGACGCCGGACCGGGAGAGGAGGACGAGTTCGCCGACGCCGTGCGCGGTCACGAGATGGTCGGTGACCAGCCGGCCGAGTCCGCCCGTGGCACCGGTGACGAGGACGGCTCCGCCGGCCAGCGGTGACGTCCCGGCGGTCGGTGCGGCATCGGCCCGCCGCAGCCGCGCCACGTATGCCTGTCCGTCGCGGACCGCGACCTGGGGCTCGTCGTCGGGCACGGAGAGGCCGACCAGTACGTCGGCCGTGTCGTCCGACTTGTCCCGCGGTCCGAGTTCCAGCAGGCCGAACCGGCCCGGGTTCTCCGACTGGGCGGTGCGCACGAGCCCTCGTACGGCTTCCTGTGCCAGGTCTCCGGCGCGCGTGGCCACGACGAGCCGGGACTCGTCACGCCGCGCGTCGGCGAGCCAGTCCTGGAGCACGGTCAGCGCCCGCAGTCCGACGGCGTGCACCTGCTCGGGAACGGTCTGCCGTTCGTCTCCGCCGTCGACCCGGTACACCACGGCGGCCGGTGTGTGGTCCTCTTCCCCGAGGTCCTCGTGGTACGCCCAGGTGGGCGGTGCGGCGGCCGGGCCGGGCGCCGGTACCCATTCGATCTCGAAGAGGGAGTCCCGTCCGACCGGTGCGGCCTGCCGCAGGCGCTCGGGGTCGACGGGGCGTACGACGAGGCTGTCGATGTCGATGACGGGCTCGCCGGTCTCGTCGACCGCCCGGATGGTGACGCTGTCGGGCCCGGCGGGTGTGAGGGTGACGCGCAGCGCCCGCGCTCCCACCGCGTGCACCCGGACTCCCGACCAGGAGAAGGCCAGCCGGGGCCGGTCGGGCTCGGCGAAGAATCCCGAGATGCCGAGCGGGTGCAGAGCGGCGTCCAGGAGTACGGGGTGCACTCCGTAGGCTTCACTCGTGGTGCCGGCGGCGGTCTCGGGCAGACGTACCTCGGCGTACACCCGGCCCGGTTCGGTCCACACGGCCTGTACGGCGTGGAAGGCCGGGCCGTAGTCGACGGTGAGGGTGTCGTAGAACCCGTCCAGGTCGACGGGTTCAGCGGTGGCCGGAGGCCAGCTGGTGTCCGGCCGCGGATGGTCGTCGGTGGTCCCGTACGTGTCGCTCAGTGCGCCGCTCGCGTTCTCGGTCCACTCTCCGTCCGGGCCGATCCGGGTGTGCAGCCGTACCGGCCTGCTCCCGCGGCTGTCCGGGACGCCGACGTGGACGCGCAGGTCCACGCCGTCCGACTCCGGTACGACGATGGGGGCGGAGATCGTCAGTTCCTCGACGAACGGGGTGCCGAGGTCGTCACCCAGGTGCGCCAGTGCGTCGAGGAGTGCGGTGCCGGGGACGAGGGGACTGCCACTGACCCGGTGATCGTCCAGCCACGGATGACTCTTCAACGAGACCCGACCGGTGAACAC
>NZ_JBHJUV010000137.1:0-3678 GCF_042268025.1 Streptomyces sp. NPDC056161 | reverse complement strand
GCCGAGGAGCGGCGGGCTCGTATCGGCATGGCCGTCGTGTTCTGGACCTGGATCACGATCCTGGGCGGCGGGCTGGTCGTCATGCTGGCCATCGCCGGGGCGGGACGCTGACATGCGCCGCCTCATCCGCGACACTGGGCGGAGCGAAAAGCGTGGATGGGGACGAGTAGCGGCGTACGCAGCCCAGAGCGACCCGGGGACGGTGGAAGCCCGGGGGCGAGCGCGACGTGAAGATCACCCCGGAGCCGCCGGAAGAAAGCCGCCAAGAACCCGCAGCGGCGAGTAGAACCGGCATCGCGACCCAATGAGGGGGCCCACCGGCGTGTCCGTCGCACCGGGGGCCAAGGAGGGTGGTACCGCGGGAGCGCGCCGCACAAGGCGTCGACAGGCCAGAAGGCTCTCGTCCCTCCGACGGAAGGCAGCAAGTTCCGTTGGAGGAAGCTCGCAGATGACAGCGCCGACCTACCGCCAGGTACCCGCCCAGGTCGACCTGCCCGTGCTGGAGCACGGGGTGCTCGACTTCTGGCGTGAGCAGAAGATCTTCGCCAAGAGCCTGGAGCAGTCCGAGGGCCGCCCCGAGTGGGTGTTCTACGAAGGCCCGCCCACCGCCAACGGCATGCCCGGCGCGCACCACATCGAGGCCCGCGTCTTCAAGGACGTCTTCCCGCGCTTCCGCACCATGCGCGGCTACCACGTGGGCCGCAAGGCGGGCTGGGACTGCCACGGCCTCCCGGTGGAGCTGGCGGTCGAGAAGGAGCTGGGCTTCTCCGGCAAGCAGGACATCGAGGCGTACGGCATCGCCGAGTTCAACGCCAAGTGCCGCGAGTCCGTGCTGCGGCACACCGACGCCTTCTCCGACCTGACGACCCGCATGGGTTACTGGGTCGACCTGGACGACGCCTACGTCACGATGGACCCCGAGTACATCGAATCGGTCTGGTGGTCGCTGAAGGAGATCTTCGGCAAGGGGCTGCTGGTCCAGGACCACCGCGTCGCCCCCTGGTGCCCGCGGTGCGGCACGGGTCTGTCGGACCACGAGCTGGCCCAGGGCTACGAGACGGTCGTCGACCCGTCCGTCTACGTCCGCTTCCCCCTCACCTCCGGCCCCCTCGCGGGCGAGGCCGCGCTCCTGGTGTGGACCACCACCCCCTGGACGCTGGTCTCCAACACGGCGGTCGCCGCGCACCCCGAGGTCACCTACGTCGTCGCGACCGACGGCGAGGAGCAGCTGGTCGTCGCCGAGCCGCTGCTCGCCCAGGCGCTCGGCGAGGGCTGGCGGGCCACGGGCCGGACCTTCACCGGCGCCGAGATGGAGCACTGGACCTACAGCCGCCCGTTCGAGCTGGTGGAGTTCTCCGAGTTCGCACAGCCCGCCCACTACGTGGTGAACGCCGAGTACGTGACGACCGAGGACGGTACGGGCCTGGTGCACCAGGCCCCCGCCTTCGGTGAGGACGACCTGAGGGTGAGCCGCGCCTACGGCCTGCCGGTGGTGAACCCGGTCCGCCCGGACGGCACCTTCGAGGAGGACGTCCCGCTGGTCGGCGGCGTCTTCTTCAAGAAGGCCGACGAAACGCTCACCGAGGACCTGCGCGCGCGGGGTCTCCTCTTCCGCCACCTGCCCTACGAGCACAGCTATCCGCACTGCTGGCGCTGCCACACCGCGCTGCTCTACTACGCGCAGCCGTCCTGGTACATCCGCACCACGGCGGTCAAGGACCGGCTCCTGGAGGAGAACGAGAAGACCAACTGGTTCCCGGACACGGTCAAGCACGGCCGGTACGGCGACTGGCTGAACAACAACATCGACTGGGCGCTGTCCCGCAACCGCTACTGGGGGACCCCGCTGCCCATCTGGCGCTGCGCGGACGGCCACCTCACCTGTGTCGGCTCCCGGGCCGAACTCACCGAGCTGACCGGTACCGACCAGTCGGGCCTCGATCCGCATCGCCCGTTCATCGACGAGGTCACCTTCGCCTGCCCCGAGTGCGGCGAGCAGGCCACGCGCGTGCCCGAGGTCATCGACGCCTGGTACGACTCGGGCTCGATGCCGTTCGCGCAGTGGGGTTATCCGTACAAGAACAAGGAGCTGTTCGAGAGCCGGTACCCGGCGCAGTTCATCTCCGAGGCGATCGACCAGACCCGTGGCTGGTTCTACACGCTGATGGCGATCGGCACGCTGGTCTTCGACAAGTCGTCGTACGAGAACGTGGTCTGCCTCGGCCACATCCTCGCCGAGGACGGCCGCAAGATGTCCAAGCACCTGGGCAACATCCTCCAGCCGATCCCGCTCATGGACCGGCACGGCGCCGACGCGGTGCGCTGGTTCATGGCGGCCGGCGGTTCACCGTGGGCGGCCCGCCGCGTGGGGCACGGCACCATCCAGGAGGTCGTCCGCAAGACGCTCCTCACCTACTGGAACACGGTCGCCTTCCAGGCCCTGTACGCGCGCACGTCCGACTGGGCGCCGTCCGCCGCCGACCCGGCCCCGGCCGACCGCCCGGTGCTGGACCGCTGGCTGCTCTCCGAACTGCACGCGCTCACCGACCAGGTGACCCAGTCCCTGGAGGCGTACGACACCCAGCGGGCCGGCAAGCTGCTGTCCGCGTTCGTCGACGACCTCTCGAACTGGTACGTCCGCCGCTCGCGCCGCCGCTTCTGGCAGGGCGACAAGGCCGCGCTGCGCACCCTGCACGAGGTCGTCGAGACGGTGACGAAGCTGATGGCGCCGCTGACCCCGTTCATCACGGAGCGGGTCTGGCAGGACCTGATCGTGCCGGTCACCCCGGACGCGCCCGAGTCGGTGCACCTGGCGTCCTGGCCCGAGGCGGAGCTGTCCGCGATCGCCCCGGAGCTGTCGAAGCAGATGGTCCTGGTCCGCCGGCTGGTGGAGCTGGGCCGCGCCACGCGCGCGGAGTCGGGCGTCAAGACCCGGCAGCCGTTGTCCCGGGCGCTGGTCGCGGTGGTGGGTTTCGATTCGCTCGACCCCGAGCTGCACGCGCAGATCACCGACGAGCTGAACGTCAGCTCCCTGGCCTCGCTCTCCGAGGTCGGCGGTTCCCTCGTCGACACGACGGCGAAGGCGAACTTCCGCGCGCTGGGCAAGCGGTTCGGCAAGCGCGTCCAGGACGTGGCCAAGGCCGTCGCGAACGCCGACGCGGCGGCGCTGTCCCTGGCCCTGCGCGAGGGTACGGCGTCCGTGGAGGTCGACGGCGAGACGGTCGCCCTGGCCCCGGACGAGGTGATCATCACGGAGACGCCGCGCGAAGGCTGGTCGGTGGCCTCGGACTCGGGCGCGACCGTGGCGCTCGACCTGGAGATCACGGAGGAGCTGCGCCAGGCGGGTCTCGCCCGTGACGCGATCCGGCTGATCCAGGAGGCCCGCAAGAACAGCGGCCTCGACGTGGCCGACCGGATCGCACTGCGCTGGACCTCGACCGACCCCGCCGTCATCGCGGCGCTGTCCGAGCATGCCGGCCTGATCGCCGACGAGGTCCTGGCCACGGACTTCGGCCAGGGCGAGGCGGACGACTCCTACGGTGAGCCGTTCACCGACGAGGGACTGTCGCTGGCCTTCCGCCTGCGCAAGGCATAGCGCGTACCGGTCCCCGGGCTCGGTTCCGGGGATGTCCGGACTCGACACGGCGAGGGCCCGGTTCCCTGACGGGAGCCGGGCCC
>NZ_JBHJUV010000136.1:0-3846 GCF_042268025.1 Streptomyces sp. NPDC056161 | reverse complement strand
CGCCACCCACCTGGCAGACCGACGACGACGTGGTACGGCCGTACATCCTCAGCCCCTGATGCTCCGGGCGACCGTAAACCACTGCCAACAGAACAACGCCACCACCGGGCCACCAGCCAAAACCGCCCGCCGACCGTGTCACGACGAACACCCCACACCTCACGAACGACGGAACTGGTTACCCGCCCCCTGTCCGGACAGATTATTCGACCAACCACCCCACCGAGACGAGTGATCCCGGGACTGGCCCGATCCGGTGGACAGATGATGAGACGCGACCCCAGGTGGCAGCAAATACTGATCGTACGCATCGCTGTCGAGGGCCGGAGCGGATGAGGAATCCGGCAGGAACTCCTGCGGGGAGACGGCAGCGTGGGCAGCCACGGCCGACGAGTCCCAACCGAACCCCGTGACCTCATCCTGCTGCGAATGCCCTTGGAATGCGCCGTAATCCACGTACTGCTCCCAGTCTTCCAGAGAGAGCGAAATGACCCGCTCTGCCACCTGGGACGGATCGGCCTGGGATGCATCAGTATGACTGAACGGAGCGGGAAACTGAGCCGGGCCTGTAGCCGGACTCAGTTGAGGCAAAAAGTCCAGGGGATCCTGGAGCCCACGCTCTTGCGCCTCCTGCCCGTTCCTCAAGGCGAGATCCACCCGCCGCTGTTCCCAGCCATATCTCTCTGCATTCTTCACCCAATTCTTGAGTGTGTCACGCGGGACGCCCTCAGTTCGCGCATACGTTTCCAGTGAGTCACTTTGACCAAAAAACCTGTCTACATACCCCTTCTTCTCGTCATATGTATATGCCCTTTCGCTGCGTTTCTTGCGCCGACTCTCCCGGCATTCATCCACCGCCTGCTGCGACAGTCCATATTTACTCGCATTCTGCGCCCAATTCTGCATGGTCCTTTCAGTGATGACGGAATCGGTCCATGCACGAGCGAAATCGGCCAACGCCCGCCTCTCCGCGTCTTCCATCCACGCCTTGAGGATCTGCCGGACCTTCTCTTTAGAACGTTTATTGAAGCGACGATTCCGGAACTTAAGGTCCACGTCACGCTTCTCCGCTTTGACTACCCATCTACCGAAAGTCGAGGGTGCCAGTCCATTTTCTTTGGCGAATTTTCTCCGGCCGCCTTTACCGCTGCCACGGAACTCCTTGTACCGCTCCAGATAGGCAGTCTTTTCTTCATCGATATGACGACCATGAACCTCAATTTCCACACCATACTTCTCCGATTCAGCTACCCATTCGCGGAAAGTTTTTGGCGTCAGTCCATTTTCTTTGGCGAATTTTTCCCGGCTGCCTTTGCCGCTTTCATAGAAATCCTTGAACTGCTCCAGATAGCGTTTCTTTTCTTCAGGGGTATATTGCATTTTCTCTCCTTGTCGGCTCGTGACTACAACGGGAAGGCGCAGGGTCTGGTTCACCGGGAGGCCGGGCGGGGACGACGTCGGCGTCGTGACGGGCAGCGAGGCCGGAGGACCCACGACGACGTGGTACGGCCGCACGTCCTCAGCTCAGACCTTGATGCTCCGGCGGACGCGGGCAATCACCTGCGGGTACCGGCTACCGGACGGCAGGCATGTTGCCATCACGCCAGTCGTTCACTCGCTTCCGGATGCCGGCGACCATGGGGAGTGCGTCGACCGCTGTGGGTTCGAACCAGCGGACATCGGTGGATTCCTCGGACACGGCCAGTTGCCCGGACACGGGCCGAGCCAGGAAACAGACGGAGAACTCCTGCCGGACCTCGCCATCGTCGTAGGCGAAGACGTGACGGGGATTGGAGTAGGTCCCGACAATGCCGGTGATCTCCACGTCGAGCCCGGTCTCCTCACGGGTCTCCCGAATCGCGCAGTCCGGCAACGACTCACCGATGTTCATGGCGCCACCGGGAAGCGCCCACATGCCGTTGTCTCGCCGACGCTGAAGCAGAATGCGCCCGGAGCCGTCGACAACAACGGCGGAAGCAGCCGGAACCAAGCTGTTCGCGACCGGGGCGTGCGGGTCGTCCTCGTAGTCGCGCCTACTCATGTCCCTCCTCGTCCCATACCGGAGTGCCCCGCTTCCACAGTTCCTCGGCGTGCGCGGCAAAGCGATCAAACATGCCGTCGTCCTGATGACGGCGCAGATGCAGCGTAGGAGCGTCGTGGCCGACGCTGTGCGTCAGCAACGGCGTGACGATCATGTCGTCATCGAAGCGGAACACGGACAGGTGCGCGTGCCCGTCGCTGAACCTCGCGTCGATGCCTGGTTGGCTTTTGATCTTCTCCAACTCGGCCAGTGTCACGCGGATACGCGTCGAGAGCGTGAGCGCAACAGCTTCGTCTTGCTCGCGGGACCGTGTGAGATCACTGTCAGGGTCACCGAGCAGGAAACGAACTCGGCATCCCAGAGCGGCTTTGCGTCGCAACGCGGTGCCGAACCGGGCCTGTTCGAGCCACAGGAAGTAGTTGGTGTAACCGGCGAAGGTCAGCTCTCGCTCCGCTTTGGTGATCAACGACCGCCACAGGGAAGCTGGGCAGCTCGACCGATACGGGTAGACGGAAACCACCTCACGGTCGGGACCGACCTTGATCGCCTTCTTTGTGGCTGCTGGCCACAGCGTCACCTCGTCCTCCCCGAGTGCCTCGCAGATGGCCCACCGATGGCGGGCCCGGGGAACCCGCCCGCTCTCTGTGATCCATCGGCCGACCGTCTTGATGTCGACGCCGCACTTTTCAGCTAACTGACGGTCTGTCATTCGCGCCTGAAGCATGGCACGGCGCAGCGCTTCGTTCACAAGTACCCCCTGGGACGTTAGGCACGCTTCTCACGGTAGACGTACTCCGTACCTAACGGTCATGGAACGAAGTAGGAACGCGCCGCCAGAGGCGGAAGTGTGGTGGGTCACTGAAGGACCCCCGCGACCGTGGCGACGGTCCGGGGGCGTGGACACCAACCGGTAAGGGGTTGATGACGTGACCCATACAACCAGAATCCTCCGTCGGCGCCAGCGAGCGGGGACCAGCCGATGACCAAGGCGGACACCGACGCCGGGCAGTGGGAGTACACGACGTACGCGCCCAAGGACGAAACGTGTCCCTCGTGCCTGAAGCCGATCAAGAGCCTTGAGGTCTGCCGCCGGGGCATGCTCGCCCGCGGGGACACCTCCCCGGTCGTGGCCTACTGGCACTCGGACTGCGCACAGAAGGAGATGGCACGGTGACCCGGCCGCAGCAGCACCAGGGCGGGCGACCGCAACTGCCGCAAGGCTGGACCTCCTTCGCCTCGACGCCTGACGGCAAGCACACGGCCCACTGGTACGCGACTTCCCCGTACCCCGTGGATGCCCTCAAGGCGGAATACGGCCAGACCGCGCAGCCGCTGTGCCGCACGGTCACTGCTGCCACGTGGTCCGAACTGCACACGGAAGTAGCCGCCCAGGCCGAACTGTACGAGCGGCTTACCGGCGCACAGCCGAACAACCCCATGCGTCAGAGCGCCACCACGGCCGAAGTGCCTGCCGCCCTACGCGGCACCCGCACCACCTGACGTACGGAACCCCCATGGCAGCCGCATCGGGTCAGGGCAGCGCACGACAAGCGGCCATCCTTCGGCACCAGCGCGGAGGGTGGCCGCCCTGGCCGCCCTGTCTGAATCGAGAGACCCCTCCGACCAGCGACGACTAGGACTCACTTTTGAAAGTAGCTTGCGAACTCGTCACCAACGCCGTGACCCACTGCCGTACTTCCCTCGTCGGTGTCGAGGTCACGCTCACCCTCCACGGACCGGCGCTGGTACTGGAGGTCTCGGACCCGGACCGGGATCTGCTCCCCCGGCCCCACGACTCCGGCCCG
>NZ_JBHJUV010000135.1:0-4059 GCF_042268025.1 Streptomyces sp. NPDC056161 | reverse complement strand
CAGCCCACGTCAGGGCAGACAGAAGCACCTCCGGCGCACGCCACGGGATTTACCACGCCCCCGGCGCGCACCAAAGGTGCGCTGGATCGCTGACCAGCAAGTTCAGCCGAATGCACCGAGACGAGCCACAAGCCGGAGCGATTCACCTTCACCAGCCTCTGCACGACAGCAGTCCCTCTGCCGGTGTGCTCTATCTCAGAGTCCAGCTCGGCTTTTGACACAACAAATTCGGGGAGGAATTGTGTGTATGAAGTCGCACATGTTGCGTAGCGGCGCCATCGCCGTCGTAGCGGCAGCTTCACTTCTGGCGGGTATGAACGTCGCCGTCGCAGTAGGCGACGACCAAGGGACGGTCGATAACAGTGCGGCTACCGAGGCCGCCATCAGCGGCCCTGCGACACCGCCCATCGACGTCCTCAACTTCAGCAGCAATCTGGAATTCGTGGCTGCCGGCTTCGAGTCCCGGCGTTGGTCCGACGAGCAGTACTCGCAGATCCAGTTCACCGGCTGCTGGGCAGGAACCGGCTCTCCCGACGGTGACGTCTACTCCACCGACGTCAAGGTCTGGCACGTCGTGGACTGGAGCCCTGACGAGTCTCAGGGCTCCAAGCACTTCACCAACTGCTTTGCGGGAAGCGACAAGGTCAGCAGTGGGGAGTGGCACAACGTTCCCAGAGGGGACACCTACTTTGAGATCGACAAGATCGGCGGACAGTCCAGCAACCCCTACCTGAGGCTGAGCGCCAAGAAGGTGTATGTCGACACCGCAGCAGCGGACTGATCTGACCCAGCTGAGACCAACTTGGTCAGGCCGTACCGACATTGTCGGGCGGCCTGACCGCATCCACTCACTCTCGGAGACCCGAGCTTGAAAACCCTCACCTGCCTGCGCACGAGCGCCGCCGCGTGGATCGCCCCGGTATGTATCGCCGTCGTCACCTTCTATTTCTTCAAGGCCATTCGGGACGATCCCGCCTATTCAGAGATGCGCGATGGGCTTGAGTGGGCTCCGACAATAGTGGATGCGGCAGTTGCCCCCTTCTACATGTTCGCCTACCCCATCGCTGCGGCCCTGGGTTCATGGGAAGCGGGTCGCCTGAAGCAGGGCGGCGTATGGGCGCTGGCGCCCGCGCGATCGCGGTTTCGTGTCGCCGCGCATGCCCTGCTGCCGGTCCTCGCCACCGGGTGGCTGACCTTGACGCTGCCCGTAGTCATGGGTCTGATCGACATCGGAGTCTGGCCGAGCATCGCCTCGCTGAATCCGCTGCTGATGGCGATGGCCGTGGTGGTGGCCTATATTGTGATCGGCTTCGCGATCGGCTCTCGCTTCAACCGCGTCATCTCCGCCCCGTTGCTGTTGGTTTGCGTCTTCTATCTGGTGGGTTGGTCCGCCACCAACAATCCGGCCTGGCAACGTCATCTGTCCGGAAAAATGTCCGGTGGCGTAATGATCGGCGAGGAGATTCCTTGGTCCACGCTCGCACCGCACATTCTGTTCACCGGGGCGATCGCCGCCGCCCTCGCCATCGCCTGGATCCCCACGCGGCTCGCGTGGCAACGCATCGTCCTGCGCACCGCAGCCGTACTCGCCGCCGCCGTCACGATGGTGTCCTGCCTGCGCACGGTGCAAGGTTGGGACCCCTACTTCGCCCCGCGGGTGGCCGGGCACGTCCCGACCCGCTGCGCTGGCGAAACGCCTCGGGTCTGCATCCCGGACGGCACCGGGGCGAGCCCTGCTGCGGCTGCGAAGGAGATCCGGGACAGCTTCCAGCGACTGGACAAGGCCGGTGTCACCGTCCACGTGCCGGAGAGTATTGAAGACACCCTCGGTACCGGCCGGGTAGCTGCACGCTCCACTGATCGGCATTGGCACATGCCCGTTTCCAAGCAGTGGCACAACGGTGGCGGGGAACTGCTGCGCCTATCGGTCGTGCTGCACGAGGTACGCTTCGCTTGCCGATTCACAGACGTGGTCAACTCCCGCTCCGCGAAGCTGTGGGCCGCGACCGTGGCCGGAGCTGACAAGCCTTACATTGCCTGGCAGAAGCAAGAGCTGCAGCAGTACGCGAACCCGGACGAGGTCATGCAGGTCATGAACCGTCGCGTGGCCGAGGCGCGTGCACTGTCACCGGAGCAGCAAAAGGTTTGGTATGAGAAGGAGTTGGCCAGAGCCTGCAAGGACGCGGGTAAGGACACCCGGTCATGATCTGGTGGTTCAAGGCCCGCCGTATCGCGCCCGTACTGGTGCCCAGTCTGTTGACCTGCCTTGTTGTGATCGGCTTGGCGCACGCATGGACGATCGAATTGCCAGGACTGCTCACCGGATCGCACAACAGAATCTTTCTGCTTTACCTGGTCCCGATCCTGCCTGCCTCTGCCCTCAATCTCGCGCTGACCTCTCGGCTCACTGAAGCCGAGACGGCCGCCGCGCGCGAGGTCCGTCGCTATGACCTCGCCCTGATCTGCGGCGCAGCAGCCGCCCTCACACTCGGCGGCGTGTTGATTGGGGCAGCATCCGGAGCGCCGGAAGCTTGGGCTTCGGGCCGCAATATGCTGTTCCTGACCGGTCTGATGCTTCTTGCTCACGCCATCAAAGCCGAAGCAGCGGTAGCCGCTCCATCCGCCTGGGTATTCCTCGTGATGTTCTTCGGCTTCGACCAATACCGCTACCCGTACTTCTGGTCGATCCTCCCGCACGCTCCAGGACACCTGATCTCGCTGGCAGCGGCGATTCTCACGTTCGCCGCCGGCTTGGTCGCCTTCGCCACTCAACGCCGCGCTCTGTAAGGAACTGGCTGTGTCTCTGACCCTCACCGACTGCATTTTTGGCTACGGCCGTCGCAAGCCCCTTATCCTGCGCGGCCTCACTTATAGCCTGCCGAAGGGCTTCACTATTCTTCTGGGTCCCAATGGCGCGGGAAAGTCGACGCTGCTCAAACTGGCGGCCGGTGTCACTCGTCCCGCAACCGGAACTGTGACCCTCAACGAACTGAGTTCATGCGACACGGCGTACCGGGGACGCGTGGCCTGGATGCCGCAACAGATCACCGCGATGCACGGCTTGACCGCACGTGAACAGGTCGCCTACACCGGCTGGCTCAAGGGAATGAACCGCGTTGACGCCTGGGACGCCGCAGCCCGAGCCCTCCAACAGGTCGACCTGGCCGAGCGCCAAGATGTCCGTACGAAGCAACTCTCCGGCGGGCAACTGCGCCGCGTCGGCGTGGCTTCCGCCCTCGTTCACAACGCCGACGTCCTCCTCCTCGACGAACCCACTGCCGGCATGGACCCTACTCAACGCCGTATCTTCCGTAACCTCATCCAAACCGTGACTGACGACGTCGACATCCTTATGTCCTCCCACGACGTCACCGACCTCGCCGAGGAATCACAGCACGTCACGGTCCTCACCAACGGCACAGTCACATTCACCGGCGCCACGGCTGACTTCCTCGCCCACGCACCACACGGCACCCCTACCGCTCGCCTGGCCGAAGAGGCATACGCCGCCCTTACGCCCCGCTCCTTCTGATCGCCCACTGCCAAGATCAGCCTCCCGGAGTACCACCTCTGATCCAGATGCTCGCCGACCCGGCGTCCGCGCGGCTGGGCCGCGAGTGCTTCGCGCCCGCTGACCAGCCACTTCGCCCACCAGTTATCCACGGCCTTGAGCGAGACGTGGAGCACCGCGGCAACATCCTCGCGTGTCCGGCCCGCCGCCAACGCGACCACCGCGTGCAGCTGGATTGCCTCCTGCGCCGCAGGCGACAACTGCCCTGCATCCTGAGTCAGTTCGCTCACACAGGGGACGCCGACCCAGAACCCCTACCGCTTCGGACCAATAAGCCGACGATGCTGCGATGATGGGCCTACCCGCGAGCAGGCCGAAGCCGCCCTTTGGCGGCTGAAGGATCTGCTGGCGGAAAGGGTACGACTTAACTCGGTGATGGAGGATCGAATCTGGTGTCTGACGCGTAAATATGGCCTGGTCAGGGTGGGTGTGGGCAGGGCTGGGTGCCCGGTGGTCGCGGAGGGCCGCCGGGTGTCTGGGTTTGTCGG
>NZ_JBHJUV010000134.1:0-4077 GCF_042268025.1 Streptomyces sp. NPDC056161 | reverse complement strand
GCTCGACCCCGGCGACGGTAGAAGTCGGCACGACCGGCCTCATTCCGAACCCCTGCGAATCACTCCAACGAGGCACCCACAGAAGATCTGCGCCCTTCCTGGATCGCCACGACCATGCGGTATATCCACGTGCAGCAGACCCGGGTCGAGGACGCCTGGGTCGCCGGGATGGAACGGGCCGCGAAGCGGCTGGAAGGACTGGCCCGATGAGGTGGAACCTGCGGCTGACCGCCGCGAACAAGGGTATCTGGAAGGCGTCCGAGCTCCAGCGGAGCCTGGCCGAGCACGGCCTGGTGATCTCGGCCGGCAAGATGTCCGGGCTGTGGTCCGGCCAGCCGGTCTCGCTCAAGCTGGAGGACCTGGACGTCATCTGCGTGGTCCTCGGCTGTGAGATTGGAGACCTGCTGATCCCCGAACCGGAGAAGGTCAGCCGACCTGGCCAGGCAGAGGAGACGGAACGGGCCGCGGTCGGTGCGGGAACCGCCGCACCAAAGGTGATTCCCAAGCGCCGGGACGGCCGGTCGCTGCCGCCGGAGTGATCCAGTGGCACGGTTCCCGAAGGGCTACGTCAAGCCCACCGATTCCTGCGACAGCTGCCTGGCCTGGGGAAACTTCAGCGGCCGCCTCTGCCCCACCTGCTACATGTTGGGTCGCGGCCACGACGCGGCCGCATGCACCGGCTGCCGCCGCGTCCAGCCGCTGAAGTGGAACCACTGCCGCCTGTGCTGGTGCCAGGCCCGCCTCAGCGCGAAGGCCGTCGTCGGCCAGCCCACGGACGAGACGGACGTGCGGAACCGGCTCGCCGCCGTCCGGCATCACCAACTGTTCTTCGTCGGGATGCACTACCGCAGGAGACCGACCCCCGCGGCTCGGACGCGCGGAGGACGGCGGGGAGCCCCGCACAAGCCGCCTCCTGCACCGGCCTGGCGCCCGGATCCCGGCTGGCAGCAGCTACCGCTGTTCGCCCAGATCCCCCGTGACTACAGCCGGCTCGCCCTGGCCGACGCCGACCTGACCAGCCCGTGGCTGGCCTGGGCAAAGTACCTCGCCCACCGGCTCGCCGAGACCCGAGGCTGGGGACGCAACATCCACTTCGCTGTCAACCGCGGCCTGGCCCTCGTCCTCACCGGCCACGTCGAGGGCGACGTCATCCGGCACACGGAGGTCTTCGCCCCGCGGCGGGCCCTGGACCTGCCGGTCGGCCACACCGTCACGGTCCTGGACGAGATGGGGATCTTCGAGGACGACAGCGAACCCTCCTTCGAACGCTGGCTTGCCGAGAGGTTGGAGGGTCTCGCACCCGGCATCCGCTCGGAGGCCGAGCGCTGGACCCGGGTCCTGCGCGACGGCGGCCCCCGCAGCCTCCCACGACGGGAAGGCACGGTCTGGCTCTACCTCAACCGAGTCCGCCCGGCCCTGCTGAAATGGTCAAACCCCTACGACCACCTGCGCGAAGTGACCCGCGACGACGTCCTCACCTACATCAAGACACTGCACGGCCACCAGCGCCACGACCAACTCGTCGCCCTGCGCTCGCTGTTCACATGGGCCAAGCGGAACGGACTGATCTTCCGCAACCCCACCAGCCGGATCAAGGTCGGACAATACGAGTATGCCGTGCTGCAACCGCTCGTCCCCGAGCAGGTCGACCGCTCCGTCGCGGCGGCCACCACCCCGGCGACGCGGCTCATCCTCGCCCTCGCAGCGGTCCACGCCGCCCGGGTCGCCCAGATCGCCAACCTCATGCTCGACGACCTCAACCTCGGCAACCGGCGGCTGACCATCGCCGGACGTGTCCGCCCGCTCGACGACCTCACCCTGAAGCTGCTGCTGGACTGGCTGAAGCACCGGCGAAACCGGTGGCCGAACACCGCGAACCTCCACCTACTGATCAACAACCAGACCGCCACGAAGACCAGCCGCGCCAGCAACCACTGGATCAGCGCCGCGATGCGCGGGCAGGATGCGACGCTGGAACGGCTCCGCGTCGACCGCCAACTCGAAGAGGCCCTGACTCACGGGCCCGACCCGCTCCACCTCGCCGAGGTGTTCGGGCTCGACGAGAAGACCGCGATGCGCTACGCGGACTCCGCACGTGCCCTCCTGGAGCAAGCCGCCGGGCGGTCATTGCAGTGAAACCCGCTCGACCTGTTACCTCCCTGGAAGAGATCCTTGGGCATGGAGTTTCTCTGTTACCACCGCGACCGGTCCGGCTCCCTGCCGCTACGCGACGAACTGCTGGAAGATCATTGGTCCTACATGGACCGGTACGTGAAAGAGATGATCGCCCGGGGCCCGACCCTCACCGACGACGGCCACGCACCCACCGGAAGCGTGCACATCGTCGACCTGCCCGACCCCGCCGCAGCCCGCGCGTTCGCCTTCGACGAGCCGAACTACCAAGCCGGCGTCTACCAGGACGTGCTGCTACGACGATGGCGCAACACGCTGGGGCGCACCATGTGGGACTTCCCCGGCGGCCGGACCGGCGGCAACCGATACCTGGTACTCGGCCTCGGAACGGGGCAGACTGCCGACCTCGACGTGCCGCCGGACCGGGACAAGCTGATCGCCTACGGGCCGCTGCTGTCCGACGACGGCACCACCTGGCTGGGCACGGCGGCGTTGGTCCGGGCACCGGACCCGGACACGGCACGCGCCATCCTGACCGCGGACCGGTACGCCGACATCGAGGTGCACAACTGGCAGTTCGGCGGGCGGCCGTCATAGCCGAGGGCCTCCAGGCCGACGTCACCGCCGAAGCTCTTCGGATCGCTCAGCACCCCCGTGTTCCACATGAACCCACGGATACATCGGCCCGACACACACCGATGGACCCGTGGGTTCGCGCTGAAGAACCTTCGGTTTCCCTGAACACACGGGGATCGACGGCCTCGGGGAACATCGGTACAGCGGTTATCGGTGAGAACGATCATGGTCAGGGGGTGAGTGCGCTGACCCGGTTCTCGTACTCTTGGCGGGCCTGGAGCTGGGCAGACTCCCCGTGGACTTAGACGTGACGGATGTAGGCGGGCGCTGTCGGGAAACCCAGTGCCCACCCAGGCGTCCGCCGCCTATACATAGGGGGACGAGAACTCCGCGCCCGGCCGGCCGCCGGGCAGCCTGCATCCTGCGGGCCCCGACGGAACGGCGAGCACCTGGTGCTGAACCTGGAAGAGCGCATCACCCGAGTCTGGCACCAGGAGGTCCGGCCGCTGGTAGCGGATGCCTACCGCTGCCACAGCACTGGCACCCCCCGGGCCGCCATCGTGGCCACCTGGACCGCAGTCTGCGCCGACATCATCCACAAGCTCTACCAGCTCGCCGAGGACGGCGACGGCACGGCCGCCGAGGTCGTCAAGAGGATCGAGAGGGCCCGCAGCACGGCCGACGCCGAAGCGGTCAAGACGATGCAGCAGGTCGAGGGCAAACTCCTGCAGAACGCGCTCGACCTGGAACTCATCGACTTCGTCGAGCACCGGCAGCTGGAACGTCTGCAGCAGGACCGCAACCTGTGCGCGCACCCTTCCCTGCGCCCGCTCGGGGACGTGTTCACCCCGAGCGGCGAGTACGCACGGGCTCACCTGGTGGCCGCATTGGACGCCCTGCTGGTGCACCCGCCCACCCAGGGCCGCAAGGCATTCGCCCGGTACACGGCTCACGTGGGCGACCCCTCCTTCGTCGGCCACGCCGACTACCTGGTGCAGATGTTCGCCCAGCGCGTGAAGTCCAACGCTTGGAAGCAGATCCTGGGCATCGCGGCCAAGCACGCCATGCTCGAACTGGAGGTGCCTGAGGACACAGGCATCACCGCGAGTGTGGCTGCCGACCGGCACGCGCTGTGCCTGATCGCCTTCGCCCAGCACGATCGAGACGCCGTGCGGGAGGCCGTCACCAAGGCGATGAGCACGTTCAACGGGCTGCCCATCCAGAAGCAGCTCAAGACGATCAGACGCCTGGGCACGTTCGACGTGTTCATGGATGGGCCTTGTCCCCGGGGAGTGGACACCTGTTCGTGTCGTTATGCGGCGAGCGTCAGGGTAGCTGACTGTTGCTCGTAGACGATCGGTGCCTGCT
>NZ_JBHJUV010000133.1:0-4286 GCF_042268025.1 Streptomyces sp. NPDC056161 | reverse complement strand
GGGGGCCGCCCCGGTCGCCCGGACCGGCCCCCGCGGGGAGGCTTTGCCTCCCTGGACCGGGAGGCCACCGCTTCAGGTGTGGTCGGCTACTGCATCACTGCCATGGCGAGCGCACGGCGGGCACGCAGCGAGGCGCGCTCAGCCCGGCGCTGCATCCGCCGGGCGGTCGCCAGGCGCAGGGCCCGGCGCTCCCGGTCGGCATCGTGCAGCCGGTCGTGCATATGCGCACGAGCCAGGGCTTCTGGGATGAGTTGCATCTCTCGGGTCCTGTTCTGACGCGAGTCGATCGCGCCGGTGGTGGTGAAATCCGGGGTCGCGAAGCCAGTGGGCTCGCTGGTTGACGGCTTCATCGGGGCCTGTTTCTTGGGGTCGTGCGTGACGGGGCGGTCGATGGTTCCCAGGACGTTCATGCCGTGACCGGGTTCTTGCGCGGACGGCCACGGGGCCGCTTCCGGGCGACGACGACACCCTGGACGAACAGCTCGCCACCCCAGACGCCCCAGGGCTCACGCCGCTCCTTGGCCCCGGCGAGGCATGCCTCGATCAGCGGGCAGGTACGGCAGAGAGACTTGGCGTACTCGACGTCCGCCGGCGACTCCGCGAAGAAGACCTCGGGGTCGTAGGAACGGCAGGGGACGGGTACGCCGAGGTTCTCGATGGCGTCGTCGAGCGCGGTGAGCGCAGTGAGCGGGATCAAGGCGGAGTCCTCCGTGGGGACGGGCGGGGGGATCATTTCTGAAGGCGGTACGGACGGGGCGTGCGCTTCGAGTTGCACGGTTCGTCTTCCTCGTCTGGTCGGTCCGGTCTGGTTGACCGGGTTTCGGCTTGGTACCGGGTTCTTTTCCTGTCCCGAGGCCCCTTCGCCCGTCGTCCCCGTTCGGGGAAAACAGAAGGGCCGCGGATCCCGGATGGGGTTCCGCGGCCCTGAAGGCGCCGGCCTGATCGATCAGGCTGGATCACTCCAGGGTTCTGGCCCACGGAAGGCCCACATCAGGTGGTGCTGTGTCGTCTGCTTCCGGAATCCGGCACCGGCCGCTGCAAAGGCATAGACCTGCGCCTGTGCCACGACTGCTTCCAGTGCCTTGGTCGGTCGCTCATTGCGCTCATTGGCGGGGAGACCCGCGAGAGACACGGAGGACGCCGGACGTGCGGCACGAATGCCGGACAGACCGGTGGCCAGGGTTGAGGCGCCGAGCATGCACGAGGAGACGGTCGAGCGATCGGTCAGTTTGACCGCGCTGACGGAATCGACACTGGTGCTGATGTTGATGCTGATCACTGGACTCGCCTCCTCTCGGCGTCTCGGGGGACTGGGGTGAGCCAGTCCGCTCAGATATGCAAGTAGAACACGGAATCAGTGCCTCCGAGAAGGCCGCTGCTTCCGTGCCTAGAACCTATGGGGATTGCCGGGCCATGCGCAAACTGTTTTTTCGACGAGTTCGGATCAGTCGTGTCCGCCTTCTTCCCCGACACTCCGGCCTGCGCAGATGGCCAGAACCTCGGCTCCGTAGAGCTTGAGCTTGCGGGCCCGGACGCCGGGGATCCGGGACAGCTCGGGATAGTCGTCGGGCACGGACTCGGCGATGGCCATCAGTGTCTTGTCGGTGAACACGCAGAAGTCCGGCTGGCCGGTACGCAGTGCCTGCTCCGCACGCCACTCGCGCAGCCGCTCGTAGATGCCCTCGTCCATGTCGGACGGGCAGTCGTCGCAGCGCATCAGTTTCATCTCGCCGGCGTCGGTGAGCGTGCGGCCGCAGACCCGGCACCGGGCCGGGGTGCGCTGAGTGCGCCGGGGCACGGGCGCGGCGCCCGTCACCGTGCCCCGCTCGATGCCGCCCGGGGCGCGGCCCGCCGAACGGCCGACCGTGGCCGCTGAACCGGGGCGCAGGCCGTCGAGGAACCGGCTCGGTCTGCGGCTGGGGCGACCGCCGGGGGACCGGGCGAGCGACCAGGAGACATGCAGCCGCTCCCGCGCGCGGGTCACCCCCACATAGAGGAGCCGTCGCTCCTCCTCGACCTGTTCGTCGGTCTTGGCGTAGCTGATCGGCATCATTCCCTCGGCGACGCCGACCAGGAAGACGACGTCCCATTCCAGCCCTTTGGCCGAGTGCAATGAGGCGAGGGTGACGCCCTGGACGGTCGGGGCGTGCTGGGCGTTCGCCCGTTCGTCGAGTTCCGCCACGAAGTCGCCCAGGGTGGCGCCTTTGCGTGCGGCCGCGAAGTCGTGCGCCAGGCCGACCAGGGCCGCCAAGGATTCCCAGCGCTCCCGGACCGCTCCGGAGCCGGCCGGGGGCTCGGTGGTCCAGCCGTCCACCGACAGCACCGCGCGCACCTGGGAGGGCAGGTCGACGACGTCGTCCAGCAGCGCGTCGTTGCCGCCGAAGCGGGCCGCGCCGCGCAGTGCGATGCCCGCCTTGCGCACCTCGGGGCGGTCGAAGAACCGCTCGGCACCGCGCAACTGGTAGGGCACCCCGGCGTCGGCGAGGGCCTGCTCGTAGGTCTCGGACTGGGAGTTCGTACGGAACAGGATCGCGATCTCGGCGGCCGGGACCCCACCGTCGATGAGTTCACGGATGCGGCGGGCCGCGCCCTCGGCCTCGGTGGGCTCGTCCACGTACTCGGTGTAGACCGGCTCGGGGCCCGCGGTCCGCTGGGAGACCAGCTCCAGGCGGTGGTCGGCGGCCCGGCCGTGGGCCTGCGCGAGCAGGCCGTTGGCCAGGTGCACGACTTGGGGGGTGGAGCGGTAGTCCCGGACCAGCTTGACGACGGTGGCGCCGGGGTGGCGGACCCGGAAGTCGAGGAGGTGATCAGGGGTCGCCCCCGTGAACGAGTAGATCGTCTGGCTGGCGTCGCCGACCACGCACAGGCTGTCCCTGGTGCCCAGCCACAGCTCCAGCAGCCGTTGCTGGAGGGGGCTGACGTCCTGGTACTCGTCGACGACGAAGTGCTGGTACTGGGCGCGGACCTGCTCGGCGACGTCGTGCCGGTCCTGAAGGATCGCGACCGTCAGCAGCAGGACGTCCTCGAAGTCGATGACCGAGCGGTCCCGCTTGAGGTCCTCGTACACCGAGTAGATCTGGGCGATCTCGGCCGCGTCGCGGGGGGTCTCACGGCCGGCCTTGACGACGGCGAGCGGGTAGTCGCCGGGGATGGTCTGGGTGACCTTGGACCATTCGATCTCGGCGGTGACATCGCGCAGCTCGCCGCGGTCGAGGCGGATGCGGCAGGCGGCGGCCGCGTCCGCGACGAGCTGGATCTTGCGGTCGACGAGCCGGGGCATGGCACCGCCGATCGCCTTCGGCCAGAAGAACTGGAGCTGACGGAGCGCGGCGGAGTGAAAGGTGCGGGCCTGGACACCCTGCGCGCCCAGTTGGCGCAGGCGGCCGCGCATCTCGCCGGCGGCACGGTTGGTGAAGGTGACCGCGAGCACGGTGGACGGCTGGAGGATGCCCGCCCGTACTCCGTAGGCGATGCGATGGGTGATCGCCCGTGTCTTGCCCGTGCCGGCCCCGGCCAGCACGCACACCGGGCCGTGCAGGGCGGTGGCCACCTCGCGCTGCTCGGGGTCGAGCCCTTCGAGCACCGCGTCGGCCGAGTCCGGTGCCTGCGGGAAGAGGGTGGAGTGCGTTGCTGCTGTCACACGGCCATGCTGCCAGGTCGCCGGTGACGCCTGTGGCGGTTGTCCACAGGCAGACCCTCGCAGTCGTATTAATGCGGCCGGCGTCCCGTTCTGCGGCAGGTGGCACCTGTGCGGCAGGCATCGGGTCGGTTCGTGAGGCACATCGATACGGCACGTTGCGCGGTGGTCGATGGGCCACTTCGCCGCCCGCGTCGATGCTGTCCGTTGCCCACGTCGATGCGGCACGTCGGTGAGCCACTTCGACGCCGCAGGGGCCGTGTCCGGACGTATACCCCCGGCGGGAATGCCGGCCCGATGGCGTACGTTGCTCCAGCGGACGACCTTCCCCGAGTTGTCAGAGGAGCGCGAGCGAGATGCAGGGCACTGTGACGATGTACAGCACGACCTGGTGCGGATACTGCCGTCGGCTGAAGAGCCAGATGGACCGGGAGGGCATCGCGTACACCGAGATCAACATCGAGCAGGACCCCGAGTCCGCCGCGTTCGTGGAGAAGGCGAACGGCGGCAACCAGACCGTGCCGACCGTCCTGTTCGCCGACGGTTCGACGCTGACGAACCCGTCGCTGGCCCAGGTGAAGCAGAAGATCAGCGCCTGACCAGCCCCGTACGACGTGCAAGGGGTGGTGGTCCCGGCCGGGACCACCAC
>NZ_JBHJUV010000132.1:0-4286 GCF_042268025.1 Streptomyces sp. NPDC056161 | reverse complement strand
GGGGCCCCGGGGGGGGGGGGGGGGGGGGGTGGGGGTCGCCCGGCCCCCCCGCCCGAGCCCTGGCCACGGTCACCGTCGTACGGCGCGTTCATGGTTACCCCACCTCATCGTCCCCGGGCCCACCGGCCACGACATCGCTCAACGGTCCACTCTCTCACCCGCTGCGGACGGGTCGACGCTTTCCGATGCGGTGTCCGGTGTCGGGTCACTCGGCTGCTCCGGGTCACCGGCCCCGGAACGGGCGTCGGACTCCTCCTGGAGACGGTCCCCGGGGCCCTCGGGGTTCTCCGGCTCCTCCGGCTTCTCCCCCGGGGTGCCGGATCCGCTCTCTTCGGCCTGCCGGGCCGCCTTGCGCTTGCGCTGCGTGTACATCCGGAAGCCGGCGAGGACGAGGAGCAGCACGCCGCCACCGATGACCAGCATGACGGTGGGGGTGACCTCGGTGACCTTCACGTCGAAGCTGACCGGAGCGCCGTACTCCTGGCCGTCCTCCGTGTAGAGCTGGGCGATGACGGTGACCCTGCCGTTGGCATTGGCCGAGGTGGTGAATTTCACGGACTGGCTGTGGCCGCCGGAGACGTCGACGGGCTGTTCCGTGTATGCCTTGCCGCCGACGCTGAGGCGGGTCGGCATGGTCGAGGTGAGCCGCAGGACCAGGCGGTCGACGCCCTGCACCAGGTTGTTCTGGACGGTGACCGGGATGGTGGCGCTGCGGCCGGAGAGCTTCGTCTCCGACTTGTCGATCAGTTTGACCTGGTCGATGAGTTCGTCGAGCCAGGCTTCCACGCCCTGCCGGAAGCCGTCCGCCGCACGGCTCTTGCCGCGCCAGGACGTGGACATCTCCCGGTTTATGGCCCGTCCGAAGGGGGTCACCACGCGGGACCTGTCGGTGAGGATCACCTGGAAGTTGTCGAGCTTGTCCTGTGTGCGTGCGATCTGCTCGAAGGCCGCCCGCGGCAGTTCCTTCTTGCGCAGCGAGGAAGGGTAGGCGGACGTGGAGGGGATCTTCGTGGTGGCGCCCGGGTCGGGCTTGGCCTTGGCCGCGGCCGTCAGCTCCTGCGACTGGGACCAGTTCGAGCCCTCCAGCGCGATGACCGCCTGGGCCATCGCCTGGGCCTGGCTCGCGGTCGGCATGCGCTGCGGGGCGACGACGATGCTGCGCTGCTTCGTCGTCTGGGTGTTGAGCGCGAGGCTCTGCGCCAGGAACTTCTGCACGGCGAGCGTGGCCGGGCCCGCCTTCGTCAGATCGCCCTTGAACGCCGTCGACAGCCGCGCGTCGGCGACGACTGCCGTGGTGCCGCCGCCGATCGGACGGGCCGCGGAGGGCGTGTAGGGCAGGCCACCGGTCTCCTGGAGGCTGTCGCTGCGGGCGATCACCTTGTCCGCGCCCGCGGACGTGGCCACCTTGATGATCGACGGGTCCACGGCGCCGTCCACCGGCCATGCGAAATCGGTGCTCGGTGTGACGTGAAGCACTGTCTGGACTGTGGTGGCCGCGACGTCCGTGGCGTCCTTGAGATGGCTGAGCGAGCCCGTGACGCTCGTGCCGTTGTGGGCGAGGGAGGCCAGATCCGGGTCACCGAAGGGCAGGGCGACGACCTGTTTGTCGGCCACCGCCTTCTGCAGGTCGGAGAGGAACTGTTTGGCCACCGCCTGGTGAGTGCCGGCCGTGGTGGTGCCGTTGTCGCCCTGGATCTGGTAGTTGCGCGTCATCGCGTCCACCGAGGCCAGCAGGTCCGGATCGATCACCCAGGTGACGTCCAGTCCTTTGCCGAGCGCCACCAGCTGATTCAGGCGGCCGCCGGGGGAGATCTCCGTGGCGAGGTCGTCATTGAGGAAGACCGGAGTCTGGTGCTCACCGGGACCGGTCTTCGCTGTCATGTGGACGGTGGAGATCAGCGGCCACAGGAACGTCGTCTTCGTCCGGGTGCCGGCCTCCGCCGGCTGCCAGGGCAGGAACGTCCGCCGGATGCCCAGGACCTGCTCCCAGGGCTGAGCGGAGGTCTGGCCGGAGAGGGAGACGTCGAACTCGTAGACGCCGTCCTGACCGAGGTCGAGCTGGTCGACGGGCACGGCGATGGTGAAGGGCTCGGCGACGCCCGGAGTGAGCTTGGCGAAGTTCTCGATGTACTTGTCGCCGACTTCGGAGCCGAAGATCCCCTGGGGGTCAGTGGACCGCTCAGCAACGCTGTCGATGGCGGAGCGGGTGGTCAGCGACGCGCCCACGCGCAGTCCCACATGGGCGTCGGTGACCGCCTGCTTGCCTTGGTTGGTCACCGTGCCCGACACGGTCAGCGTGTCCCCTTCGGTGGGCGCGCTGGGTGTGAGCGAGTCCACGGCGACCGACACGGTGCCCGCGGAGGAGGCGGCCTGTGCGGGCGCCGCCGCGGGCAGCTGGAGCACACCCGCCAGCAGGGGCACACCGGTGAGCAGCGCCCCGGTGCGCCGCAGCCACCGGCGGGCAGGTGAGGGAGCCGTCCCCTGGAAGTCTGCCGCCTCGGCCACGCGCTCGCCCGTCCCTCGTCGTCGTCAGTGGTCGTCGCAATGTGCGTCCACGCATGGTAACGATGCGCGCTGAGGGGAAGTGCCGCGGTCCACCTCACAAGATCGGGGAACCGGGGCGGTCCGTCCCGCATACTCTGTATCAAGAGGAAAGTGCGATTACGGGGTGATGGCTGCCCTTGCACAGGTACGGACGGAGATGTTCGCCGGGGCTCAATGGAGGCGCTTCCGGTGGTCAGGGACACGTACCCTCTTCTGTTGTGCCGAACGCCAACGAAGACTCTCCCACTCCCTTGAGCCAGGTGCAGCAGCGCGCGGTGAGCGAGCTACTGCGGGTGGCCCCCGTCGCCGATGATCTTGCCCGCCGTTTCCAGGCGGCCGGGTTCTCGCTCGCCCTGGTCGGCGGTTCGGTACGGGACGCGCTGCTCGGTCGGCTCGGCAACGATCTGGACTTCACTACCGACGCCCGCCCCGAGGACGTCCTCAAGATCGTGCGGCCGTGGGCGGACGCCGTGTGGGAGGTCGGGATCGCCTTCGGCACGGTCGGTGCCCAGAAGGACGGCTACCAGATCGAGGTGACCACCTACCGGTCGGAGGCGTACGACAGGACGTCCCGTAAGCCCGAGGTGTCGTACGGCGACTCCATCGAGGACGATCTGGTCCGGCGCGACTTCACGGTCAACGCGATGGCCGTGGCCCTGCCGGAGAAGGAGTTCATCGACCCGCACGGCGGCCTTGAGGATCTCGCGGAGCGCGTGCTGCGTACACCAGGCACCCCCGAGGACTCCTTCTCCGACGATCCGCTGCGGATGATGCGGGCCGCCCGTTTCGCCGCCCAGCTCGACTTCGAGGTCGCCCCCGAGGTCGTCCGGGCGATGAAGGAGATGGCCGACCGTATCGAGATCGTCTCGGCTGAGCGTGTCCGGGACGAGCTGAACAAACTGATCCTCTCCGCTCACCCGCGCAAGGGCCTGGCCCTGCTCGTCGACACGCGTCTCGCGGACCACGTCCTGCCCGAGTTGCCGGCCCTGCGCCTGGAGCGCGACGAGCACCACCGGCACAAGGACGTCTACGACCACACACTGATCGTCCTGGAGCAGGCGGTCGCCCTGGAGGACGAAGGGCCTGACCTGACGCTCCGGCTGGCCGCCCTGCTCCATGACATCGGCAAGCCGCGCACCCGCCGGTTTGAGAAGGACGGTCGGGTCTCGTTCCACCACCACGAGATGGTCGGGGCGAAGATGACGAAGAAGCGGATGACGGCACTGAAGTACTCCAACGACCTGGTGAAGGACGTCTCCCGGCTGGTCGAACTCCATCTCCGCTTCCACGGCTACGGCACCGGGGAGTGGACGGACTCGGCGGTGCGTCGCTACGTCCGCGACGCCGGCCCCCTTCTCGACCGTCTCCACAAGCTGACGCGCTCCGACTGCACCACCCGGAACAAGCGGAAAGCGGTCGCGCTGTCCCGGGCGTACGACGGACTGGAGGAGCGCATCGCTCAGCTTCAGGAGCAGGAACAGCTCGACGCGATCCGGCCGGACCTCGACGGCAACCAGATCATGGAGGTCCTCGGAGTCGGACCTGGCCCGGTGATCGGCAATGCCTACAAATATCTGCTGGAGCTTCGGCTGGAGAACGGCCCGATGGAGCACGACGCGGCCGTGGCGGCACTCAAGGAATGGTGGGCCGAGCAGGACTGAGCCTGTGGAACGGGGTGATGTTTCACGTGAAACATCACCCCGTTCCTGATGCGGCGAGCCGCGATGTTTCACGTGAAACAT
>NZ_JBHJUV010000131.1:0-4311 GCF_042268025.1 Streptomyces sp. NPDC056161 | reverse complement strand
CACCCCCACACCCACCGACGACAACTCACCCACACCAATCGGCCGCAACACCAACGACCCCACCTCCGCCACCACAACCCCCACCCCATCAGCGACCAGCAGCGAGAAGCCGTCGATGCCGGACCGGGTCGCCTTCAGGCGGAGGACAGAGGCGCCGGTCGCGTGCACGCTGACCTGGTTCCAGGCGAACGGCAGCAGCATGTGGCCGGGCTCCGGGTCGGGGATGCCCGTGAAGTTGGTGGCCTGGAGGGCGGCGTCGAGGAGCGCGGGATGCAGCGCGTAGCGGCCCGCGTCCGGCAGTTGCTCCTCGGGGAGTTCGATCTCGGCGAAGACCTCGTCGCCCCGCTTCCACACCGCCTTCAGCCCCTGGAACGCCGGACCGTACTCGAATCCGCGCTCCGCCAACTCCTCGTAGAAGCCGGACAGCTCGACGGGTTCGGCACCGGCCGGGGGCCACTGGGCGAGGTCGGTGGCGGGTGGCGGGCTGTCCGGGGCCAGGAATCCGCTGGCGTGCCGGGACCAGGGCGCGTCGGTGAGGGCGTCGTCGGGGCGGGAGTGGACGGCGACCGCGCGGCGGCCCGAGGCGTCCGGTTCGCCCAGGGTGACCTGGAGGTGCACCCCGCCGGTCGCGGGCAGCAGGAGCCTAGACTCGATGACGAGTTCGTCCACGACGCGTTGGCCGGCTTCCTCGCCCGCGCGGACGGCGAGTTCGAGGAGCGCGGTGGCGGGCAGCAGGCAGACGCCCGAGGCGGCGTGGTCGCGCAGCCAGGGATGGGTGGCCAGGGACAGTCGGCTGGAGAACAGCAGCCCGCCGCCGTCCGCGACCCCGGTCACCGCGCCGAGCAGTGGATGCTCGGCGGGGACCAGGCCGAAGGCGCCCGCGTCGCCGCTGACGCCTGCGCCGGGTTCGGGCGCCAGCCAGTAGCGCTGGGTGCGGAACGAGTAGGTCGGCAGGTGCGGATAGGGTGGCGCACTCGCGCCGATGGCCGGGGACCAGTCGACGCGCACGCCCGAGGTGTGGAGCCCGCCGACGGATTCGAGGAACCGGCGTGTTCCGCCGTCGTCGCGGCGCAGGGATCCGCTCACCACGGCGGACACGTCCTCGTGCTGGTCCAGGACGGCCTGGACGGCGGTGGTCAGCACCGGGTGCGGGCTGGGCTCCACGAAGACGCGGAACCCTTCCTCGACGAGTGTTTCGACAGCGCCGGCGAAGTCGACGGTCTGGCGCAGGTTCCGGTACCAGTAGGCGGCGTCGAAGCTCGCTCCGTTCACCCATGCGCCGTCGCAGGTCGAGAAGAAGGGGACGACGGGTTGCGTCGGCTTGACGTCGGCGAGCGCGGCGAGGATGTCGTCCTTGGCCTTCTCCACGTACGAGGTGTGCGAGGCGTAGACGGCGGAGTCGACGCGGCGGGCCGGTACGTCCTCGGCCTGAAGTTCCGCGACCAGTTCGTCGAGGGCCTCGGGCACTCCGCCGACGACCACCGCGGTGGGGCTGTTGACGGCCGCCAGCTCGATCAGGCCCTCCCAGCGTGCGATGCGAGCGGTGGCCTGCTCGCGGGAGAGGGCGAGGGAGGCGAGTCCTCCGCTGCCCGCGAGGCTGCCGACGGCCGTGGAGCTGCGTACGGCGGCGACGCGGGCGGCGTCCTCCAGCGAGAGCGCGCCGGCTATGTGGGCGGCGGCGACCTCACCCTGGGAGTGGCCTATGACGGCGTCGGGTGTCACTCCGTAGTGCTGCCACAGCCGGGCGATGGAGACGATGACGGCGAACAGCGCGACCTGGACGACGTCCGGCCGGTCCAGCGGGGGTGCGTCGGCGGCACCGGCGAGCACGTCGAGGAGCGACCAGTCGATGTGGGGTGCGAGGGCCTCGGCGACCTCGTCGAGAGCCTGGGCGAACACCGGTGACTGTGCGCGGAGTTCGAGGCCCATGCGGAGCCACTGGGAGCCCTGGCCGGGGAAGACGAACACCTTCTTGCCCTCGACGTCCGCCGTGCCGGTGACGACGTGGGGCGCCGGTTGGCCGGCGGCGAGGGCGTCGAGTCCGGCGAGCCCCTCGGCCGGTGTCGCGGCCAGGACGACGGCACGGTCGTCGAGCTGGGCACGTGTGTACGCCAAGGCGCGGGCGATGTCCGCGGCGGGCGCGTCGCCCTCCTCGCGCAGGAAGGTCGCGAGCCGTGCGGCCTGTGCGGCGAGCGCTCCGGTGCCGCGGCCGGAGACCAGCCAGGGCACCACGGTGGGCGTCGGCTTCTCGGCTTCTTCCGGGGTGGTGTCGATGAGTTCGGGGACCTGTTCCAGGATGACGTGGGCGTTGGTACCACTCACCCCGAACGACGACACACCCGCCCGCCGCGGCCCGTCCGACTGCGGCCACTCCCGCGCCTCCGTCAACAACTCCACCGCACCCGAAGCCCAGTCCACATGCGACGACGGCCGATCCACATGCAACGTCCGCGGCAGAACACCGTTCCGCATCGCCTCGACCATCTTGATCACACCAGCCACACCCGCAGCCGCCTGGGTGTGCCCGACGTTGGACTTCAACGACCCCAGATACAACGGCCGTTCGGCCGACCGCTCCTGCCCGTACGTCGCCAGCAACGCCTGCGCCTCGATCGGATCACCCAGGGTCGTACCCGTACCGTGTGCCTCCACCGCGTCGACGTCCGACGCCGACAACCGCGCACTCGCCAGCGCCGCACGGATCACCCGCTCCTGCGACGGACCGTTCGGCGCCGTCAACCCGTTCGACGCACCATCCTGATTCACCGCCGAACCACGCACCACCGCCAACACCCGACGCCCATGACGCCGCGCATCCGACAACCGCTCCAACAGCAGGACGACGGCGCCCTCGGCGAGGCCGGTTCCGTCCGCGGAGTCGGAGAATGCCTTGCAGCGGCCGTTCGGCGCGAGGCCGCGTTGCCTGCTGAAGTCCACGAAGACCTCGGGGCTGGACATGACGGCGACGCCGCCGGCGAGGGCCATGCTGCACTCGCCGACGCGCAGGGCCCGAGCCGCCAGGTGCACGGCGACCAGCGAGGAGGAGCAGGCGGTGTCCACGGTGACCGAGGGCCCTTCGAGACCCAGCGAGTAGGAGACCCGTCCGGACAGCACGCTCCCGGAGTTGCCGATCCCGAAGTAGCCCTCCAGTCCGTCGGGAAGTTCCTCGACGCCGTCGGCGTAGTCGTGGAACATCAGGCCCGAGTAGACACCGACGTCCTGGCCCTTCAGCGAGGTCGGGTCGACCCCGGCCCGCTCGAACGCCTCCCACGACACCTGGAGCATCAGCCGCTGCTGCGGGTCGACGGCCAGTGCCTCACGGGGCGAGATGCCGAACAGCTCGGCGTCGAAGTCACCGGCCCCGGTCAGGAATCCGCCCTGGTCGACGTAGGTGCGGCCGGTGCGGCCGGGGTCCGGGTCGAAGAGGTTGTCCAGGTCCCAGCCGCGGTCGGCCGGGAAACCGGTGAGCGCGTCGGTGCCGCCCTCGACCAGCCGCCACAGCTCCTCGGGCGAGGTGACACCGCCCGGCAGCCGGCATGCCATCCCCACGATCGCGATCGGCTCCGTCGCCTCCGCGTCGAGGTCGCGGAGCTTCTTGCGCGTCTGCTGCAGATCGGCGAGTACTCGCTTGAGATAGTCGCGCAGCTTTTCGTCGTTGGACATGACTCTCCCTGTGAGCCTCTCCGTCGTGAGGTCGGCCGTGTTGTCGTCGAGTGAGCGGTGACGGCCTTCAGGACAGGCCGAGTTCCTTGTCGATCAGGTCGAAGATCTCGTCGTCGGTCGCCGAGTCGATGTCGAGCGCCGCTTCGCCGTCGGGGTTGTCCTCGGTGTCTGCGAGGAGGCCGTCCCAGCGTTCCGCGAGCGTCCTGAGCCGTGCCGAGACCTGTGCGTGCACCTCGGCGTTCACGCCGTTGGCCGTCAGTGTCTTTTCCAGCTTGGTCAGTTCGAGGAGCACGGCCGGGGTGGGCGCGCCTGCCTTCAGGTCGAGTCGGTCCCGCAGGTGCTCGGCGAGTGCGGTGGGTGTGGGATGGTCGAAGACGAGGGTGGCGGGCAGCCGGACCCCCGTGGCCTCGGTGAGGCGGTTGCGGAGTTCCACCGCGGTGAGCGAGTCGAAACCGACCTCCTTGAGTTGTTGTGTCGCCTTGATGGTGTCCACGGAGGAGTGCCCCAGGACGGCGGCGGCGTTGCCGCGGACCAGGTCCAGCAGGGCGTTGAGCTGTTCGGTCTCGTTGAGGGTGGCCAGGCGCTGGGCCAGCGTCTCCCCGCCCTCACCGGCCGCCGACCGAGCCACCACCGCCCGACGCGGCACCC
>NZ_JBHJUV010000130.1:0-4345 GCF_042268025.1 Streptomyces sp. NPDC056161 | reverse complement strand
GCCCTTCTTGTCGACGGTGACCATGGGTGAGTTGGACACGTCCGCCTTGGACGCGGAGTACTGGTTCACCAACCTCCGCAGCACCGTCGAGTTCCAAGCCGTCACCGCTGGCTTGGCGGCCACCGAGAACCCCTTGTTCGTCGAGATCAGCCCGCATCCGGTGCTGGTACCGGCGCTCCAGGAGACCATCGAGGCGGCAGACACCAACACCGATGCCGCCGCGGTCGGCACCCTCCGCCGCGACGAGGGCGGCCTTGGCAGGTTCCTGCTGTCCGCCGCCGAGCTGGCCGCGCGCGGGGCGGGCGTGCGCTGGGCGGCGACGCTGCCGGAAGGCTCCGGCGCGGCCAAGCCCGTACAACTCCCGACCTACGCCTTCCAGCACACCCGCTACTGGCTCGACACCGTGCCGGCGGTCGGCGATCTGAACGCCGCCGGCCTGGCCACCGTCACGCACCCGATCCTCGGCGCCGCCCTCGACCTCGGAGATGAGGGGGGAACCGTCCTCACCGGCTCGCTCAGCCTGCAGGCCCAGCCCTGGCTGGCGGACCACGCGGTCCTCGGGACGCTCATCGTGCCGGGCACGGTGCTCGCCGAACTCTCCCGCGCGGCGGGCGTCCGGGTCGGCTGCCCGGTCGTCGAGGACCTCTCGCTGTCCACCGCGTTGACGCTGGCCGGGCCGGACGCCGTGGTGGTGGTGCAGGTCGTCGTCGGCCCTCCCCAGGACACGACCGGCGCGCGGAGCGTGGACCTCTACGCTCGGGCGGCCGCCGACGCGCCGTGGACGCGGCATGCCACCGGCACGCTCGCCGAGGCCGCGACGGACGCTCCGGGGCTCGCGGACTGGGCCGCCGCCTGGCCGGTCGCCGACGCCGAGCCGCTGCCGGTGGCCGACGCGTACGAGCACCTTGCCGCGCGCGGCTATGACTACGGCCCGGCGTTCCAAGCACTGCGCGGAGTCTGGCGATCGGGCGCGGACGTCTACGCGGAAGTCGAGGCGGCGCCGGAGTTGTCGGTCACCGGCTTCGATCTGCATCCGGCGCTGCTGGACGCGGCGCTGCACCCGGTGGCACTCGGTCTGGTGGCCGGGACGGGGGGATCCGGCGACAGCGCGGACGGAAGGCTGCGCCTGCCGTTCGCCTGGAGCGGCCTGGGCGTTCCCGCGAAGGCCGGGACGACGCTGCGGGTCCGGCTCCGCCCGGACGGTGACGGCGGGATACAGCTGACGGCGGCGACGCCGGACGGTGTGGTGGTGGCCGAAGTGGAGTCGCTGGCGCTTCGCGCGATGGCGGCGGAGGGGTTGGGCGGCACCGACAACTCAGGGCTTTACCACACGGTATGGCAGGAGGCTGCGGTGCTGTCGGTCGCCCTCGACGTCGAGGTTCCGGTCGTCGACCTGACCTCCGTGGCCGATGCCGCCTCCGACATGCTTGAGCGTCTGGGCGCATGGACGGAGCAAGCGCTGCACGTCTTGCAGGAGCGGCTTGCCGACCCGGGCGCAGACCAGACTCCGATGGTGTTGCGCACGTCCGGGGGAGTGCAGGCCAGCACCGCCGACCCGGCGCCGGATCCGGCAGCCACAGCTGTCCGGGCCCTGATTCGCAGCGCGCAGCTTGAACATCCGGAGAAGTTCGTTTTGGTCGACGTGCCAGCTGCCACGCCAGAGCTCCCGGCCGAGATCGTGGCCGCCGCGCTGGCCGCTGACGAAGCCGAGTTCGCGGTGCGGGACGGGGCGCTCCTGGTGCCCCGCCTGGTGGCGCGAGCCGACGGTGGCGATGCCGCCGACGATGTCCGCCCCGCTTTCACTCCCGACAGCAGTGTCCTGATCACCGGTGGCACCGGGGCCGTCGGCTCCGACGTGGCCCGCCACCTCGTGGCCCGGTACGGTGTCCGCAGTCTGCTGCTCGCCAGCCGCCGCGGTCCGGCGGCCCCCGGCGCGGACGCCCTCGTCGCGGAGCTGACCGGCCTCGGAGCCGAGGTCCGGATCGAGGATTGCGACACCGCCGACCCCGAAGCGCTCGCCGCCCTGTTGGCGAGCGTCCCCGCCGAGCGCCCACTGACCGGCGTCGTCCACGCCGCCGCGATCCTCGACGATGCGACCGTCGCGGCGCTCACCCCCGAGCGGCTGGCCGCCGTGCTGCGCGCCAAGGCGGATGCGGCGTGGCATATCCATGAGTTGACTCGTGGTGCTGGTCTCGCGGCGTTCGTGTCGTTCTCGTCGTTGGCCGGGACGTTGGGCAGTGCGGGTCAGGCGAACTATGCAGCAGCAAACGGGTTCTTGGACGGTTTGGCGGCGTTGCGACATGCTGAGGGGCTGCCGGCGCACAGCCTCGCCTGGGGCCTGTGGGAGCAAGACAGTACCCTGACCGGCTCCGCCGACAGCGCAGAGCGTGCCCGGCTGGCTCGCGACGGCTTCCGCGCCATGCCCGCGGACGCGGCGTTGGCCCTGTTCGACACTGCGACTCAGGGTTCTGATCCGGTGCTCGCCGCCGCCGCTTTCGACCCGGTGGCGCTGCGTGCGCGCCGGGCCGAGGACGCGCTGCCGCCGAGGCTGTGGGGCCTCGCGCCGCTCCCGCCCCGCCGCGTCGCCGCGCGGCCGGCCGGAGCGCTCGCCGAGCAGTTGGCCGGGCGTACCGAGGCCGAGCGGCAACGGCTGCTGGTCGAGGTGGTGCGGGCCGAGGCCGCCGCCGTCCTGGCGTACCCGGACGCCGGCCGCATCGAGCCCGACCGCGCCTTCAAGGACCTGGGCTTCGACTCCCTGACGGCCGTCGAGCTGCGCAACCGCCTCGCGGCCCGGGCCGGCACCCGGTTGCCCGCGACCCTGGTCTTCGACCATCCGAACCCTACCGCGCTCGCCCGCTTCCTGCGGACCCGGCTGGCGGACGGCGCCGCGACCCGCCGAAGTGACAGCCGCGTGCCCTCTGCCGTCGCGGGTTCTGTCGACGACGATCCGGTGGCGATTGTGGGGATGGCGTGCCGTTTCCCGGGTGGGGTGTCGTCGTCTGCTGATTTGTGGGGTGTGGTGGCTGACGGTGTGGATGTGGTGGGTGGGTTTCCGTCGGATCGTGGTTGGGATGTGGCGGGTCTCTACGATCCGGAGCCGGGTCGGGTGGGGCGTTCGTATGTGCGGGAGGGTGGCTTTCTGAGTGGGGTGGCGGATTTTGATCCTGCTTTCTTCGGGATGAGTCCGCGTGAGGCGTTGGCGACGGATCCGCAGCAGCGGTTGTTGTTGGAGACGACGTGGGAGGTGTTGGAGCGGGCTGGGGTGGATCCGTTGTCGTTGCGGGGGAGTGCGACGGGTGTGTTCGCGGGGGTGATGTACAACGACTACGCGGCCCGCATCCGCGACATACCCGAAGACCTCGAAGGCTTCCTGCTCAGCGGCAGCGCGGGCAGCATCGCCTCGGGCCGGGTCGCCTACGTCTTCGGCTTCGAGGGCCCGGCAGTGACGGTGGACACCGCGTGCTCGTCTTCGCTGGTCTCCCTGCATCTGGCGGTCCGCGCCCTGCGATCCGGCGAGTGCGATCTGGCCGTCGCGGGCGGGGTCTGCGTCATGGCCACGCCGCAGCCGTTCATCGAGTTCTCCCGACAGCGGGGCCTGGCTCCGGACGGCCGCTGCAAGTCCTTCGGCGCCGGCGCGGACGGCGCGTCCTGGTCTGAAGGCGTCGGTGTCCTGTTGGTGCAGCGGATGTCCGACGCACTGGCCGCCGGCCGCCCGATCCTGGCAGTGGTCCGCGGTACAGCTGTCAACTCCGACGGCGCCAGCAACGGCCTGACCGCCCCCAACGGCCCGTCGCAGGAACGCGTCATCCGCCGCGCCCTGGCCGACGCCCACCTCAGCCCGTCCGATGTCGACCTGGTGGAGGCCCACGGCACTGGCACCCCGCTGGGCGACCCGGTCGAGGCCGGAGCCCTGCTGGCCACCTACGGTCAGGACCGCCCCGAGGGCCGGCCGCTGTATCTGGGCTCGATCAAGTCGAACATCGGCCACACCCAGGCAGCGGCCGGCGTAGCGGGAATCATCAAGGTCGTCGAGGCGATGCGCCACGGCGTCATGCCGCGCACACTCCACGCCGACGAGCCGTCACCGCACGTCGACTGGACAGCCGGGGACATCCGACTGCTGACCGAGGAGGTCGCGTGGCCGGAGACCGGGAGCCCGCGTCGGGGTGCGGTGTCGTCTTTCGGGTTGAGTGGGACGAATGCGCATGTGGTGTTGGAGGCGGGGCCTGGGGTCGCGGACGTCGGCGTGTCGGTAGTGGCTGCGGGTTCGGGTTCCGGTGATTCGGTGTCGGCTGGGGTGTCGGTCTCTGGTCCTGGTGTCGGCGGGTCGGCGTCGGGTTGGGTT
>NZ_JBHJUV010000129.1:0-4467 GCF_042268025.1 Streptomyces sp. NPDC056161 | reverse complement strand
CACCCACGTCGACCTGCCCACCTACCCCTTCCAACGCACCCGCTACTGGCTCGACATCCCAGACACTCCCACCGACGCCACCGGCCTCGGCCAGGACCCGGGACACCACGGGCTCCTCGCCGCCGTCGTGGATCTGGCCGACGACGGGGGCACGGTGTTCACCGGCCGCCTGGCCCTCGACACCGTCGGCTGGCTCGCCGACCACGCGGTGCTCGACTCGGTCCTGCTGCCGGGTGCAGCGCTCGCCGAACTGGCACTGAACGCCGCCGAGTACACCGGGACGACCGTCGAAGAGCTCGTGATCGAGGCGCCGCTGGTCGTCCCCGACGAAGGCGCTTCGCGGCTGCGGGTCAGCGTCGGACCGGCCGACGCGGGCGGCGGCCGTTCGCTGACCGTGGATTCGCGGCCCTCCGACGATGACGGTCCCTGGCTGCGCCACGCCACCGGGACGCTGGCCGACAGTGCCGCTGCTCCAGGCCCGACACGGATCCCCGACGACCCCGAACTCGGCAGCGCCGGGTCGTGGCCGCCGGCTGACGCGCTGCGCATCGACCTCGCCGACGCCTACTCCAGGCTCGCCGACCACGGCCTGCACTACGGTCCGATGTTCCAAGGCCTGACCGCGCTGTGGACGCGGGGAGACGACGATCTCTTCGCCGAGGTGTCGCTGCCTGAGGGCACTGACATCGACGGCTTCGCGGTGCACCCGGCTCTGCTGGACAGCGCCCTGCACCCGGCGGCGCTGCGGAACGTAAACGACGGGCAATTGCAGCTGCCGTTCTCGTGGGCCGGACTCGTGCTGTCAGGGGACACTGCCTCCGGTCCGGTCAGCGCCGCGCGCGTCCGGCTGACCCGGACCGGGACGGACGCCTACCGGTTGGTCCTGGCTGACACGGAGGGCCGCTCGCTGTTCACCGTCGAGCGGTTGACCAGCCGCCCGATCGATCCGGCGAGGCTGGCTGCGGCTCGGCCGGGGGCCGCGGCGCCTGCGGTCGTCACCTGGGTGCCGCTGCCGACTCAGGCTTCTGATCCGATGGAGGCATCGGATCCGGAGCCGCGTTGGGCGCTGTTCGGCGCCGTGACCGACACGATGTTCGAGCATTGTGATCAGTACTCGGATGTCGCGGAGGTCGTCGCGGCGGTGGAGCGGGGTGAGGGGCCGGAGTTCGTAGTGCTGCCGGTTCCGGCGACGGAGATCGGGGGCTCGCTCGACCTGCCGTCCCGGGTCCGTGCCGTCCTCGGGGACGTGACCGCGGTCTTGCAGGCATGGCTCCCCGAAGACCGACTGGCGGAGATTCCGTTGGTCGTCCGGACCGTGGGCGCGGTCGACATGTCCGACGGGCTGCCGGTCGACATTCCCGCCGCCGCCGTCTGGGGCCTGATCCGGGCCGCGCAGCGGGAAGAACCGGGCCGGTTGTTCCTCGTCGATGTCGATACCGATTCTGATACCGACACCGATCCGGAGGCCGACCACACCGCCGTCCCGTCCTTCATGGCCGCCGGCCGGCCCGAGACGGTCGCGCGCGCCGGTGTCGTCCACGAACCCCGCCTGGTCCGTACGGCCCCCGGTGCCGGGGTCGACACCGACCCGCCGGCCGACCTCAGCACCGGCACCGTCCTCGTCACCGGCGCGGCCGGAACCCTCGGCGCCGTCGTGGCCCGCCACCTGGCAGCTGCCCACGGTGCCCGCGATCTCCTCCTCGTCGGCCGACGACCGGCCGACGACCCGGCGGTCCTCGCACTCCAGGCCGACCTCGCGACCCTCGGCGCCACCGGCATCTGGGCGTCGTGCGATGTCGGCGACCGCGCCGCACTCGCCGCTGTGCTCGCCGCGATCCCGATCGAACGCCCGCTGACCGCGGTGTTCCACGCGGCCGGCACCCTGGAAGACGCCCTCGTCGCGAACCTCGATCCGGGCAGCTTCGATACAGTCTTGCGTCCGAAGGCGGATGCGGCGTGGCATTTACATGAGTTGACTCGTGGCGCCGATCTTGGGGCGTTCGTGTTGTTCTCGTCGTTGGCCGGGACGTTGGGCAGTGCAGGTCAGGCGAATTACGCGGCAGCGAACGCGTTCTTGGACGGTTTGGCGGCGTTGCGGCGTGCCGAAGGGCTGCCGGCGCACAGCCTCGCCTGGGGCCTGTGGCAGGCCGAAGGCGGCATGGCCGCGGACGTCGACCGAGGCGCGGGCGGACGGATGCGCCGCGCTGGCGTTCTCCCACTGTCGGCCGAAACCGGGGTGGCCCTGCTCGACGCGGCGCTGCTCCGATCGGAGCCCGCCCTGGTCACTGCGAGCTTCGACAACTCGGCACTGCGAGAGCAGGCCGCCGGCGGCACTCTGCCCGGCCTGCTCCACGGCTTCGCACCGACCGGGAACGCGCGGAACGCCGGCTCTCGGACCGGTGCCGACGGCGCGGCCCGCCGCGCGTCGGCCGAGAGCCCGGACCGCCTTGTCAGCACCCTGTCCGGCATCCCCGAGAAGGAACGCCGCCGTGTGCTCCTGGACCTGGTGCGGCGGCACACCGCCGTCGTCCTCGCCTACCCGTCCCCCGAGACACTGGAGATCCGCAGCGGACTCCTCGACCTCGGCTTCGACTCCCTCACCGCGGTCGAACTCCGCAACCGGCTGGCCGCCGCTACCGGGCTGCGCCTGCCCAGCACTCTTCTGTTCGACCACCCGACGATCGCAGAACTCGCCGACCATCTGCACGACAGGCTCGACGACGGCCCGGCCGCCGCGGTGGACGCCGTCCTCGCCGAACTGGACCGGCTGCGGACGCTGGTCGCGGCGCTGCCCGGCGACGGAGCCGGCCGGTCGGAGATCGATCGGCGGCTGGAAGACCTGCTGCGGCTGCGAAGCCGCCCCGGCGCGGACGCGCCACCCGCCGCCGCGCTCGACGGCGCGACCGACGAAGAACTGTTCAGCGTGCTCGACGAGGAATTGGGGCTGACATGACCACGGGGGCCGGTGCGGAGGACAAACTCCGCGACTATCTGAAGCGGGCGACGACCGAGCTGCGGCAGACGCGGCAGCGGCTGACAGAGCTCGAAGACCGGGCCCACGATCCGGTGGCGATTGTGGGGATGGCGTGCCGTTTCCCGGGTGGGGTGTCGTCGTCTGCTGATTTGTGGGGTGTGGTGGCTGACGGTGTGGATGTGGTGGGTGGGTTTCCGTCGGATCGTGGTTGGGATGTGGCGGGTCTCTACGATCCGGAGCCGGGTCGGGTGGGGCGTTCGTATGTGCGGGAGGGTGGCTTTCTGAGTGGGGTGGCGGATTTTGATCCTGCTTTCTTCGGGATGAGTCCGCGTGAGGCGTTGGCGACGGATCCGCAGCAGCGGTTGTTGTTGGAGACGACGTGGGAGGTGTTGGAGCGGGCTGGGGTGGATCCGTTGTCGTTGCGGGGGAGTGCGACGGGTGTGTTCGCGGGGGTGATGTACAACGACTACGCGGCCCGCATCCGCGACATACCCGAGGAGTTCGAGGGGCTGCTCGGCATGGGCAGCGCGGCGAGCGTGGCCTCCGGCCGCCTGGCGCACACCTTCGGCTTCCAGGGCCCGGTGGTCAGCGTGGACACCGCCTGTTCGTCTTCCCTGGTAGCCCTCCATCTGGCGGTCCGCGCCCTGCGATCCGGCGAGTGCGATCTAGCGGTCGCCGCCGGGGCGAGCATCATGGCGACACCACAGCCGTTCGTGGAGTTCTCACGCCAGCGCGCCCTGTCACCGACCGCGCGCTGCAAGTCCTTTGCGGACGGCGCGGACGGTGCGATCTGGTCCGAGGGTGTCGGCGTGCTGTTGGTGCAGCGGGTGTCCGACGCACTGGCCGCCGGCCGCCCGGTCCTGGCCGTGATCCGCGGCACCGCCGTGAACTCCGACGGCACCAGCAGCCAACTCACCGCCCCGAACGGCCCGTCGCAGGAACGCGTCATCGCTGACGCCCTCACCGACGCCCGCCTGACCAGCGCCGACATCGACCTCCTCGAAGCCCATGGCACCGGCACCCCACTCGGTGACCCGGTCGAGGCCCACGCACTCCTAGCCACGTACGGCCGAGGCCGCGACACCACCCGGCCGCTGTATCTGGGCTCGATCAAGTCGAACATCGGCCACACCCAGGCAGCGGCCGGCATCGCGGGAATCATCAAGGTCGTCGAGGCGATGCGCCACAGAGTGATGCCTGAGACGCTGCACGTGGACCAGCCGTCGGCTCGGGTGGACTGGGCAGCGGGAGCGGTGCAACTGCTGACCGGGGCGCGGACGTGGGAGGCGCGGGGCGATGGGAGCCCGCGTCGGGGTGCGGTGTCGTCTTTCGGGTTGAGTGGGACGAATGCGCATGTGGTGTTGGAGGCGGGGCCTGGGGTCGCGGATGTCGGCGTGCCGGTAGTGGCTGCGGGTTCGGGTTCCGGTGATTCGGTGTCGGCTGGGGTGTCGGTCTCTGGTCCTGGTGTCGGCGGGTCGGCGTCGGGTTGGGTT
>NZ_JBHJUV010000128.1:0-4601 GCF_042268025.1 Streptomyces sp. NPDC056161 | reverse complement strand
CCCTTACTCCCAAGGGGGCGGGGGCTCCGTCACCGTGTGCGGGCCGTGGGTGGCTGGGGTGGAGGGGTGGCCGGGGTCTCCCCTCGGCCGGTCGGGCACCCGGAGGGCTACCCGGAACCCGGCGGGGCCGCCAGGCCGGGCCGCTTCGCGGTCGCGCGAGCGCGAGCCTGGCACCCCCACCGGAACCCGGGTACGGGCGAGCCTGCCCGACCGACCGAGGGGAGCCCCCGCCCACCGGGCGGAGCCGTGGCGGACGCCGCCCGGCGAGGCCGCCGCCGGTGGGGCGGAAACCGCCCCTGACCTGCGAAAACGTGTGATCCAGATCACCCCCCGAGACCCCTGTTCCAGGTGGACCCCGACCCCCAAATAAGGCAGAATTAGTGATGTCGGAAGGGGGTGGCAGCCCCGGACGACGAACCCCGAACCTTCAACACCAGGGAGAGCGTGATGGCGAAGCTGACCAAGGAGCAAGAGCGACTGCACCGCGAGGCGTCGCGGCTGGTCAAGCTGAACCGCGACTTGACGGAGGAGGAGCGGGAAACCGTGCTCGACCACTGGCAGGAGTCCAGCACGACCAGCAACTCCCTGGACGGAGCTTTCTTCACCCCGGAGGATCTGGCGCTCGACCTCCGGCTGGAGGTGAACGGGGAGCGGGTCATCGACCTGTGCGCGGGGATCGGCCGTCTGGCGTGGGCCGTGCAGGACAAGTGGCACAGGAGGTTCGAGGGGAGGCCGCCGCGCGAGGTGGTGTGTGTCGAGAAGAACCCGGCATACGTCGAGGTGGGACGGAAGGTCGTGCCCGAGGCGCATTGGATCTGCGCGGACGTCTTCACCCTGGACCCGAAGACGCTGGGGCGGTTCGACTACGCGGTGGCCAACCCCCCCTTCGGCCGGGTGGAGCGGAGCGGGAACGGGCCGAGGTACCGAGGCCCGAACTTCGAGTTCCACGTCATGGACATCGCGTCGACCCTCGCGCGGAAGGGGGTGTTCCTCGTGCCGCAGATGTCCGCGCCGTTCAAGATCGCGGGAGTCCACAGCTACGAGGAGCAGCGCAGCACCGCATACGAGCGCTTCCACCGGGAGACCGGATTCACCCTCTGCTCCCGCGTGGGCATCGACACGTCCGCCTACGAGGACGGATGGCGAGGCGTCAGCCCGCGCACGGAGGTGGTGTTCGCGGACTTCGAGGACGCGGAAGAGGGCCTGTTGCCGGTCCCCGCCCCGCGCTTCGTGTCCACCCCCCGAGCCGCCGTGCCCGCGCCCAAGCCGACGGCGACCACGTACGAGTACGAGGAAGCGGCGCTGTTCTGAGACGCCGCCCCGTCCCCGCCGAGCCGGCCGGGACGGGGCGCCGCCGCGGCGGTAGCGGACACCCCTGGCGGGGCGGCGGTGTTGGTGGCCCGGTGCGTGCTCGCCGGCCCCGGCCTCCTTCGTCGGCCGGTGCCGTCGGCACCGGGCCATGGGCGCGCCTGACGGCGCGACGACTTGTTGGGCCCCTTCGGGGCCGGCGGCCGCGCGGCGGCCGGGGTCCGCGGGGCGGACCAGGCCCTCCTTCGTCGGGCCGAAGCGGGCGCCCCTGGCGGGGCGACGACCTTGTCCCGGGTCCGCTGGCGCGGACCGCCGGTCTGTCCGCTCCGGTCAGCGCAGCAGCCGGGCAGCACCGGGTCGTCGGTCGAGGCGAACCCCAATGCCTCCGGCGGGCGCCGGGCCTGCCCAAGGGGTGCGGGGGCGGTGTGCCGGGTGCGGCCCGGTAGGTGGCGGAGGTGTAGGGGGTGGGCGGGGGCTCCCCTCGGCCGACCGGTCACCCTTCGGGCTACCACCGAACCTGCGGGGGGTGCCAGGCCGAGCCGCTTCGCGGTCGCTTCGCGAGCCTGGCACCCCCCACAGAACCGGCGGTCGGGCGGAGCTGCCCGGCCAACCGAGGGGAGCCCCCGCCCACCGGGCGGAGCCGTGGCGGGCCGCCGGGCAAGGCCCGCCCGGAGAGGGCGGAAACCGCCCCTGACCTGCGAAAACGTGTGATGCAGATCACTCGCTCAGACCCTCTTCCCGGGTGGACTCGGAGCCCTAAATAAGGCAGAATTAGCGATGTCGGAAGGGGATGGCAGCCCCGGACGACAGGCCCGAACCTTCAACACGAAAAGGACAGCCCGATGGGGTACAGGAAGCTCGCGCCGGACGCCCGGCGAGAACTCGGCAAGCGGCGCACGGCCGAACTGGCGGACCTTCTCCAGGCCGGATACGCCGCTATGGGACGGCGCGACGTGTGGGCGGCGGTCATGCGGGCCGGAGCCGTCCACCTGAACCACCGCGGAGCCGTCAACGCCATCGCCATCGGCCTCCAGGCCCCGGAGGCGACGCGCGTACTCGGCTACCGGGCGTGGCAGGACGAGGGGCGGCAGGTCCGCAAGGGTGAGGAGGGCATCCGGATCTGGGGGCCCATGCGAGGGCGGCGGGAGGATGACGCGTCGACGCCGGAGGACCCCGAGCCCCAGGACGAGGCACCGGCGCGCGGGTGGGTCTCGAACGCGGTCTTCGACATCTCGCAGACCGACGGCCCGCCGGTCCCGCCCCGCCCGATCTCCGGCAGCCCCGCCCAGGTGGTCCGCAACCGGCTGATCGCCGCCCTGACCGCCCAGGGCGACCACCGCGCCTTCCTGATCAACGGGGTGCCCGCCGAGGCGATCGACCCGGAGGACGCATCCCGGGCCCTGCTGCTGAAGGTCGCCCGGACCGCCATCGAGTCCACGGCCGGAGTCGACCCCGAGCAGGTCGAGGCCGAAGCGGCAGCCGCCTCCCACGTCGCCGCCCGCATCCTCCGCGTGCCGCCGGGCCCCCTCCTGGTCCCGCCGTCCGCCGGATGGATCACCGCCGATCCGAAGAACCCGCCCGTCAAGGCCAGCGCCGTCCGAGCGATCACGGTGGGCCGCAGCCTCGCGGAGCTGATCGGCGACGCCTGCCCCTGCTGCGACGGCACCCGCCACACGTTCGGCCGCGACCGCGCCGACGCCTGACCGCCCGCCGGGCCGGTGCCGCTCGGCACCGGCCCCCATCCCCCGAGAGGTAGACGTGAACACCGAAGCCCAGCCCCAGGCCCCCGCCATCGAGGAGGCCCACCCCCGCACCAGCACCGTGCGGCACCGCACGCTTCCCCTGATCCTCGGAACCGTCACCGGATACGGCACCGACCCCTTCACCGGCGACCGGCTGGTCATGGTCGTCTGGCCCGGCATGGGCAAGCCGGCCGGATACAAGGCGGACGAGATCACGCAGGAGGCGTGACCGTGCGGCAAGAGGACGTCGAGCGACTGCACGCGGAATCCCGCGTCCACCCCGTGCACGCGCCGGAACGGGACGGCGCCGGAGAAGTCCCCATGATCACGCTGGTCGGGGTGCACGTATCCGCGTACCTTGTCCTGGACCCCGACGGCGAAGCCCGGATGCGCCTGTCCGTCGACCGGGACGAGGTGGCGCCGGTCGCACTCAACGGTGCGGGAGTCCTGCCGATCGAGCTGTTGATTGACGAACAGCGCGTGTGGTGGGGAATCTAGGAACGCGCACGTCACAGCGTTGACACAGCATCCCGGATAAGGCAGAATTAGCGGTGTAGGGAGGGGATGGCAGCCCCTCCCGGCGACAGCCCGAACCTTCAACACCGGGAGACTGCATGTCATACGCAGACGAAGCGGCCCGAATCGCAACCGCCGTGGCCGGTCTGCCCGTCAGGGTCCGCAAGTGGGTGCCGGACGCCCGAGACCCCCGCCGCCGCTTCGCCGGATGGGAGCCCGCCCAGGTCGCCGGTCCGGCCGCCGAAGGCGACTCCCTGGCGTGGGGGATCGAGTACAGCGACGGCCGCGAGGCGTCCGTCCAGTGGCCCGACGTCATGTTCTCCGCCGAGACCTTCCAGGAGGCAGTCAGCCGACTCGCCAGCAGCACCGCATGACCCACCGGGGGAGAGAGGCAGCTCTCCCCCGGTCCAACCCCGAACCTTCAACACAGGAGTTCACATGACCACGACCCTTGAGCAGATGACCGCCTTCATCGTCGGCGACGCCGATGACGCGGCGCTGGACCACATCATCGAGGCCGTCAACACCCGGCGCGCGGCCGACCGCCGCAAGGCCGAGACCGTCGCCGCCGCCACGGTGACGAAGGGGGCGACGGTCCAGCTCGCCAAGCTCTCCCCCGCGTACCTCAACGGCCTGAAGGGCATCGTCGCCGAGGTCGACCGCCCCCGGCGCGGCAAGCCGCGTGCCACCGTGACGCTCGACGCGGACAGCACGGCCGTCCTGCGCTACAGCGGAAGCCGCAAGTTCTTCGTCGCCCCCGGCGTCACGAACTACGACCTCCACGGCGTCCCGCTCACCTGCTGCGTGACGGTCGAGGCGTCCGCCGCCGAGTAGCACCCGCCGCGCGACGCGGCCCGTCCCCCGCCGAGCCGGCCGGGGCGGGCCGCGTCGTGCTGTGCGGCGGCGGTAGCGGACGCCCCTGGCGGGGCGGCGGTGTTGGTGGCCCGGTGCGTGCTCGCCGGCCCCGGCCTCCTTCGTCGGGCGGTGGGGGGGGCCGCGGGCCGGGGGCCGGCCGGGGGGCGCGGCGGCCGGGTG
>NZ_JBHJUV010000127.1:0-4822 GCF_042268025.1 Streptomyces sp. NPDC056161 | reverse complement strand
GACCGACAAACCCAGACACCCGGCGGCCCTCCGCGACCACCGGGCACCCAGCCCTGCCCACACCCACCCTGACCAGGCCATATTTACGCGTCAGATGGCCTGAGTGCGAGGCACTGATGCCGCCGGTACTTGCGGGTGCCGCGCGCTGAACCACCTCGCGAAGCGTGGGCGCCGAACGGCGTACGAGGGTAACGGTGGGTCGAGGCAGGAGGGCCCAGAGGGTCCTTGGTGTCCTTGCCTCTGCAGGTGCACGGGTATACATTTCCAAACGGGTCGACCCGAATTGAAAAGTGGTGAGGGGTTGTGCTGCCCCGGCCAATGATCTCCTCGGGTCGCCTCGACCCCTCAACCTTCTGGCCTTCCATCCTCATCCGTCCGCTTCCCGGCGGGCGGGCAACACCTCACGCAGAAGAGACACCGTCATGCACAACACCCCCTCACGCTTTTCCGGCCGTACCGTGATCGTCACGGGTGCGGGTGCCGGGATCGGCCGTACCACTGCTGAGCGGCTTGTCGCGGAAGGAGCCCGGGTCATCGCCGTCGATCTCTCCGCCGAGAACCTGAACTCCCTTGCCCACGAGGCAGCAGGGGGCGGGAGCGTCGTCACCGTCCCCGGGGACCTCACGGACCAGTCCGTCATCGACGCGGCGGTAGCTGCGGGTGAGGGCCGGATCGACGGTGTGGCGAACATCGCCGGGATCTCCGACGGCTGGCTGCCGCCGCTTGAGATGGACGATCGGACCTGGCAGGGGGTGATCGACCTCAACGTCACGGTGCCCATGCGTCTGACCCGAGCCGTCCTGCCGCAGATGCTGGAGCGCGGCTCGGGCTCACTCGTGTATGTCTCCTCCGAGGCGAGCTTGCGTGCCTCGCTCGCCGGCGCCGCGTACACCACCTCCAAGCATGCACTCAACGGCTTCGTGAAATCCGTCGCTTTCTACTACGGGAAGAAGGGCATTCGGGCCAACGCCGTCGCACCGGGGGGAGTCAATACCGGCATGGACACCGCCTTCCGCTCGTCGTACGCGCAGGAGGCGACGGCGCCGGCGATCGCCGCTGCAACGCCCTCGGTCGAGCCCGGTGTGATCGCCCACCCGATACTGTGGCTGCTGTCCGATGACGCCCCGAACATCAACGGAGTCATCCTGCCCAGCGATGGCGGGTGGACGACGGTCTGAGCACGGACGAGCGCCGCCGCTACAGGGCGCCGGCCGCCTCCGTCCGCAGGCCGCGTAGGAGTACGTCGAGCAGCGGTTCCATCGACTCGGTGGTCAGATCGGCGCGGTGGGCGGTCAGCCAGTACGTGAACGTGCCGATGATCGCGTCCGCGACCGCGCCGTAGTCGGCGTCCGGACGTGTCTGACCTGCCTCCGCTGCGGCGCGGAGCCGGTCGATCAAGCCCCGGCGCTGCACCTGGGTGAAGCGTTCGTAGAGTTGCTCGGCGGTGGCCGGGTCCTCGATCGCCGCGGAGGTGACGGCCCTGATCCGGCCGGCCCTCACCGGCTCGACGAAGTCACGGGCGAGGGCGCGCGCCCAGGCCCGTACGTCATCGTCCACCGAGCCGGTGTCCGGCGGTGCGACCAGATGGAAAGGCTGCATCTGGGACTGATCGGCATCCGTGTCCAGCACCGCGTCCGCCACGACCATGCCCTTCGAGCGCCACCAGCGGTAGATCGTGTCCTTTCCCACGCCGGCCCGCCCCGCGATCGAGCCGATGGACAGCTTCTCGTAGCCCACCTCGGCGAGCAGTTCGCGAGTGGCTGCCAGGATGGCGCGCCGGGATGCCTGGCTGCGCTTGCGGCCCGGGACGGGTCGGGAGTTCTCGCTGGTCGCGGGGCGGTTGCTGGGCTCGGTCACCGGGCGAGTCTACGTCGCTGGCCAGGCCGCACGGTCCGCCTTGCCTTGGTGCCGTGCCGGAGTTACATTTCCATACGGGTCGACTCGAATCGAAATGTCGAACCCTCGTCAACGCAAGGACAGAACGGCAATGGCTCTTTTCGGCACCCCCTTCAACCGCGACACCACCGCCGACGAGGTTCTGCGCGACGTGGACCTGACCGGCCGCCGGGCCGTGGTCACCGGCGCCTCCTCCGGCGTCGGCGTCGAGACGGCGAAAGCGCTGGCGCGGGCCGGTGCCGAGGTGACCCTCGCGGTACGGAACACGGCGAAGGGTGCTCACGTAGCGGCAGAGATCGCCACGGACACCGGCAACAAGGGCGTACGGGTCGCACCGCTGGAGCTGACGGACCTGGATTCGGTACGCGCCTTCGCCGAGAACTGGCAGGGCCCGTTGCACATGCTGATCAACAACGCGGGCATCATGGCTCTGCCCGAACTCCAGCTGATCAACGGCTTCGAAGCCCAGTTCGCCACCAATCACCTCGGTCACTTCGCCCTGGCGACCGGGCTGCACGACGCGCTGGCCGCCGAGGGCGGTCGGATCGCCGCGCTCAGTTCCACCGCCCACCTGTACTCGCCGGTCGTCTTCGACGACATCAACTACGCGAACCGGTCCTACGTGCCGCTTGAGGCGTACGGCCAGTCCAAGACAGCCATCGTGCTCTTCGCCGTGGAGGCGGCCCGCCGTTGGGCAGCCGACGGCATCACCGCCAATGCCCTGATGCCGGGCGGCATCCGTACGCCCCTGCAGCAGTACGCCTTCGGCGAGGACATGTCGGCCGAGGCGCGACAGGTCTATGACACCTATCCGTGGCGCTCTGCCGCACAGGGCGCGGCCACCTCGGCCCTCGTGGCGGCCTCACCGCTCGTTGAGGGCGTTACCGGGCGTTACTTCCAGAACAGCAACGAGGTCCCGGTCATCGACCCCAAGGAACTTGCGACGAACATCGAACCGGCGGGCGTCGCCGCCTATGCGCTCGACCAGCGGGCCGCAGAGCGACTGTGGGACCTGTCCGTTGCGGCTGTGGCTGCCTGACCAGGCAGTGAACCAGCGACGGCGGGCGCCGGATCAACGCCTCGGAGCGAGAAGTGCTCCTGACCTGCAATGCCGGTGATTTAGGGCGTTTCTACAGGTGAGGACGGGTGTCTCGGGTTCCGCGTGACTTTGAGTGAGTAGCTGACGTGGTCGGGAGCGCGGGGCTCATCCCGGCGTTTGGCTTCGAAGGTGTTCCTCGGTGGCTTCTTGAGTCGTTGGCAGCGGCGGTCGCGGCGGGGCGGCAGGAGGTCGTTGAGGAGTTCCTGGACGACTTCGAGTCTGGCCGCGCGCAAGACGTGCGGGCTCGCTGCGGTCTGTCCGGCGGTCTTGAGCCGTGCGAGCTGAACTGTCGTGGTGAAAGAAATCCGGTCGGGATCGACCTCGCCCTGTTCGGCTGCGTGGACTTTGAGCGCGCACAGTGCCTGGTAGACGGTGAGGAGCGCGTAGATCTCCTGGCAGATGAGCTCGGGGGTCTTGGACCGCAGGATGAAGCCGGCGCCACGCAGGCGGTTTTTGAGTTCGGCGAAGCCGTTCTCGATCTCCCAGCGCTGGTGGTAGAGCTGGGCCAACTGCCGTGCGGGCGCGTGCCGGTGGTCGAGCAGGCTGGTCGCGAGACGGAACTTCTCGACCTGCACCTGACCGTGATGGGGCCGGATCGTGACGGTGTAGTCGACGATGCGCACGAGGTGTCCTTGGGGCAGCCCTGTCGGGGTGCGGCCGTGGAAGCGGGCGTTGCCCAGGCGCTGGCCTTCGGCCGGGGTGGGCATGACGGAGACGTACGAGCCGTCGGGCAGGACCCATAGTGGTGGCAGGATGAGGTTCTTCTTGATCCGCCAGGCGAGGTGGCAGCCGGTCGTCTCGGCCAGGCCCCACAGTTCATGGCCGGCGAAGTTGCGGTCGGCCAGCAGCAATATGCCGGGCCGCAGGGAGGCGAGCAGGCGGCGGGCGAGTTTGTGCTCACTGAACCTGGCGATCGAGTCGAAGGCCGCGTCGATGACCGCGTGGGTGCCACACTCGATCAGGGCCATCATCCTGACTTGTGGGTTGCCGCTCTTGTTGGTGCCGTCGCGGCCGGTGAATCCGAACGTGGCGGCATTCTCGGGGGTGTCCGGCACGTCCAGCGCGGTACCGTCCCAGGCGACCAGCCGCAGGCCGAAGGCGAACGCTCCTGGGGTCGTGGGTGTGGCCTGGGCACCGCACCCACGTTCGAAGAGCGCCTGGAACGGTTTTTCTCCCAGGCGCTGGCGGGCTCTGGTGAGGGCCGAACTGGTGGGCAGGCGCTGAACGAGGCCGCACGGCAGGTCCCGCAGTCTGTCGGTCAGGGTTCGCAGGACCGCCCGGTATCCCGGCGGTCCGGCGCTGTCGGAGCCGCTGAACAAGCACAGAGCCAGAACGAAGTAGACCACCGCGCGGGCCGGCAGAAGCCGTCGGCGGCGCTCGAACTTTCCGGTCAACTCCAGCACCTCGTCGACCACTTCGGGGGTGATCTCCTCAGCGAGTACGCCAAGCCGGATCCGGTCCCCGAACTGCGGCTCCCGCCCCCTTCGGGGGCTTCGAGGAGGCACCGGCCGGACCGCCGCGGTGACGGTTGAGGCAGTAGCGATGGCAGACTGAGCGCTCAACGGGGCTCCCTCGCAGACAGTCGGATCTTGGTCGATCTTCTGTCCTACTGGGAGCCCCGTTGCCCTGTCTTGAGATCATCTGGCGCATCATCAGAACGGGTCGATCGCACTATGCATCCCAGGTGCCAACTCACCCAAACCGACCGTCGCCGAGCGCTCTACCTGCACTGAGAAGCCGTCTCTCAACCGATCATGGAACGTGCGGGTCGAACAGGTTTCCCGCCGGGGTGATCTTCCCGTTGTGCGCGCATGAAGACAGGGCCTC
>NZ_JBHJUV010000126.1:1749-4943 GCF_042268025.1 Streptomyces sp. NPDC056161 | reverse complement strand
AACACAGTGGACGCGAGCAACTGAGGACAAGCCCTCGGCCTATTAGTACCGGTCAACTCCACCCGTCACCGAGCTTCCATATCCGGCCTATCAACCCAGTCGTCTACTGGGAGCCTTACCCCATCAAGTGGGTGGGAGCCCTCATCTCGAAGCAGGCTTCCCGCTTAGATGCTTTCAGCGGTTATCCCTCCCGAACGTAGCCAACCAGCCATGCCCTTGGCAGAACAACTGGCACACCAGAGGTTCGTCCGTCCCGGTCCTCTCGTACTAGGGACAGCCCTTCTCAAGACTCCTACGCGCACAGCGGATAGGGACCGAACTGTCTCACGACGTTCTAAACCCAGCTCGCGTACCGCTTTAATGGGCGAACAGCCCAACCCTTGGGACCGACTCCAGCCCCAGGATGCGACGAGCCGACATCGAGGTGCCAAACCATCCCGTCGATATGGACTCTTGGGGAAGATCAGCCTGTTATCCCCGGGGTACCTTTTATCCGTTGAGCGACGGCGCTTCCACAAGCCACCGCCGGATCACTAGTCCCGACTTTCGTCCCTGCTCGACCCGTCGGTCTCACAGTCAAGCTCCCTTGTGCACTTACACTCAACACCTGATTACCAACCAGGCTGAGGGAACCTTTGGGCGCCTCCGTTACCCTTTAGGAGGCAACCGCCCCAGTTAAACTACCCATCAGACACTGTCCCTGATCCGGATCACGGACCCAGGTTAGACATCCAGCACGACCAGACTGGTATTTCAACAACGACTCCACAACCACTGGCGTGATCGCTTCAAAGTCTCCCAGCTATCCTACACAAGCCGAACCGAACACCAATATCAAACTATAGTAAAGGTCCCGGGGTCTTTCCGTCCTGCTGCGCGAAACGAGCATCTTTACTCGTAGTGCAATTTCACCGGGCCTATGGTTGAGACAGTCGAGAAGTCGTTACGCCATTCGTGCAGGTCGGAACTTACCCGACAAGGAATTTCGCTACCTTAGGATGGTTATAGTTACCACCGCCGTTTACTGGCGCTTAAGTTCTCAGCCTCGCCCACCCGAAAGTGAGCTAACCGGTCCCCTTAACGTTCCAGCACCGGGCAGGCGTCAGTCCGTATACATCGCCTTACGGCTTCGCACGGACCTGTGTTTTTAGTAAACAGTCGCTTCTCGCTGGTCTCTGCGGCCACACCCAGCTCACACTGTAAAAGTGATCACCAGACATGGCCCCCCTTCTCCCGAAGTTACGGGGGCATTTTGCCGAGTTCCTTAACCATAGTTCACCCGAACGCCTCAGTATTCTCTACCTGACCACCTGAGTCGGTTTAGGGTACGGGCCGCCATAAAACTCGCTAGAGGCTTTTCTCGACAGCATAGGATCATCCACTTCACCACAATCGGCTCGGCATCAGGTCTCAGACACAAGCTGCCCGGATTTACCTGGACAACGTCCTACACCCTTACCCCGGGACAACCACCGCCCGGGATGGACTACCTTCCTGCGTCACCCCATCACTCACCTACTACAAGTCTGGGCCGTCGGCTCCACCACTCCCCTCAACTCCGAAGAGATCAGGGCGGCTTCACGGACTTAGCATCGCCTGATTCAATGTTTGACGCTTCACAGCGGGTACCGGAATATCAACCGGTTATCCATCGACTACGCCTGTCGGCCTCGCCTTAGGTCCCGACTTACCCTGGGCAGATCAGCTTGACCCAGGAACCCTTAGTCAATCGGCGCACACGTTTCCCACGTGTGAATCGCTACTCATGCCTGCATTCTCACTCGTCAACCGTCCACGACTCGCTTACGCGGCCGCTTCACCCGGCAGACGACGCTCCCCTACCCATCACAGTCCCCGTTAGGAGTAATACTGCAATGACACGACTTCGGCGGTACGCTTGAGCCCCGCTACATTGTCGGCGCGGAATCACTAGACCAGTGAGCTATTACGCACTCTTTCAAGGGTGGCTGCTTCTAAGCCAACCTCCTGGTTGTCTCTGCGACTCCACATCCTTTCCCACTTAGCGTACGCTTAGGGGCCTTAGTCGATGCTCTGGGCTGTTTCCCTCTCGACCATGGAGCTTATCCCCCACAGTCTCACTGCCGCGCTCTCACTTACCGGCATTCGGAGTTTGGCTAAGGTCAGTAACCCGGTAAGGCCCATCGCCTATCCAGTGCTCTACCTCCGGCAAGAAACACACGACGCTGCACCTAAATGCATTTCGGGGAGAACCAGCTATCACGGAGTTTGATTGGCCTTTCACCCCTAACCACAGGTCATCCCCCAGGTTTTCAACCCTGGTGGGTTCGGTCCTCCACGACCTCTTACAGCCGCTTCAACCTGCCCATGGCTAGATCACTCCGCTTCGGGTCTTGGGCATGCTACTCAAACGCCCTCTTCGGACTCGCTTTCGCTACGGCTACCCCACACGGGTTAACCTCGCAACACACCGCAAACTCGCAGGCTCATTCTTCAAAAGGCACGCAGTCACACCAAAGTGCTCCCACGGCTTGTAGGCACACGGTTTCAGGTACTATTTCACTCCCCTCCCGGGGTACTTTTCACCATTCCCTCACGGTACTATCCGCTATCGGTCACCAGGGAATATTTAGGCTTAGCGGGTGGTCCCGCCAGATTCACACAGGATTTCTCGGGCCCCGTGCTACTTGGGTGTCTCTCAAGCAAGCCGCTGACATTTCAACTACGGGGGTCTTACCCTCTACGCCGGACCTTTCGCATGTCCTTCGTCTACATCAACGGTTTCTGACTCACCGACCAGCCGGCAGACTGATCAAGAGAGATCCCACAACCCCCACGACGCAACCCCTGCCGGGTCTCACACGCCGAAGGTTTAGCCTCATCCAGTTTCGCTCGCCACTACTCCCGGAATCACGGTTGTTTTCTCTTCCTGAGGGTACTGAGATGTTTCACTTCCCCTCGTTCCCTCCACATACCCTATGAGTTCAGGTACGGGTGACAGCCCATGACGACTGCCGGGTTTCCCCATTCGGAAACCCCCGGATCAAAGCCTGGTTGACGACTCCCCGGGGACTATCGCGGCCTCCCACGTCCTTCATCGGTTCCTGGTGCCAAGGCATCCACCGTGCGCCCTTAAAAACTTGGCCACAGATGCTCGCGTCCACTGTGCAGTTCTCAAACAACGACCAGCCACCCACCACCCCACCCCAAAAAGG
>NZ_JBHJUV010000125.1:0-5200 GCF_042268025.1 Streptomyces sp. NPDC056161 | reverse complement strand
ACCCCCCAGGTCATCCCTTCGACAGGGGGCAGACAGCCATACCGGGCCCGGAGGCCAGGCGCCCCATTGCGGGGCCACGAGAAAGGTAACGGGGGCTGAGTAGTGCCCCATGCGCTCCGCTGAGAATTGACAGTTTGTTACTCGCTACCACTGGGTTCTCTGGTACGTCTGGCCGAAACGGTCGAAACCTGACAGGGCACACATGCCCCACGCCTCCGAATGCCGGATCGAGACGTATTGCGTTAGTGCGCACTCCAACTCCTAGGTTCGGAAGCATGCGATACATCAAACTCGGAACGACCGGACTGGAAGTCTCCGCCATCACCCTCGGCTGCATGAGCTTCGGCGAGCCGGACCGGGGCGGCGAGCCCTGGTCGCTGGGCGCGGACGCCAGCCGGGACATCATCAAGCAGGCCCTTGAGGGCGGCGTCAACTTCCTCGACACGGCCAATGGGTACAGCGCTGGAAGCAGCGAGGAGATCGTCGGCCAGGCGGTCAAGGACTTCACCCGGCGCGAGGAGGTCGTTCTCTCCACCAAGGTCTGGATGCGGATGCGCCCCGGCCCGAACGGCGCCGGGCTGTCCCGCAAGGCGATCTTCGCCGAGCTCGACGCCTCCCTGAAGCGACTGGGGACCGACTACATCGATCTGTACCAGATCCACCGCTGGGACTACGACACCCCGATCGAGGAAACCCTTGAGGCGCTGCACGACGCGGTCAAGTCCGGGAAGGTCCGCTACATCGGAGCCTCTTCCATGCACGCCTGGCAGTTCGCCAAGGCCCTGTACCTGGCTGACCTGAACGGCTGGACCCGGTTCGTGTCGATGCAGGACCACTACAACCTCATTCACCGGGAAGCAGAGCGGGAGATGCTCCCGCTCTGCGCCGACCAGGGCATCGGCGTGATCCCGTGGAGCCCGCTGGCGCGGGGCAGGCTGACGCGGGCCAGGGACACCGCCACCGCGCGTGCCGAGACCGACGAGGGCGGCAAGATCCTCTACCGCGACGAGGACCAGGCAGTGGCCGAGCGCGTCCACGAGATCGCGGGCAAGCGGGGTCTGTCCGCGGCCCAGGTCGCCCTGGCCTGGGTCATGCGCAACCCGGCGGTGACCTCGCCCATCGTCGGGGTCACCAAGCCGGCCCAGCTGGCCGACGCGATCGCCGCGGTGGACGTCGAACTCGACGAGGACGAGGCCGCCTACCTGGAGGAGCCCTACCGGCCGCACGAGGCCGCCTACCTGGAGGAGTCCTTCTACAAGTCGCACCCTGTGGCGCGCTCCCGGTAGTCCGGGCTACCGCCGGACCTTCGACGAGTCCTTGGCCTCTGCTTTGACAGCCCTGTGGTCGGCCCGGCGGTGCTTGCGGGCGGTCGCGCGCAACTGCATGATCCGCGCGCTGCCCGCCACCGCGGCCGGCAGCAGGGCCACGCGCAGCGGAACGTGCCCGTGGGCACCGAAGTAGCTGACGTCCACCGACCGTTCCTGAGTTTGGTCAATTCGTAAGAGATTTCGCGGGTAGGGGCGTCATTCTGATGTGACGTGGGCCCCGGGATCCGTTTTGACGTGGGACTCCTGTATCTCTACATCTGAAGACGGAGCACCGGTGCCCGCCGTCGAAGCATGGGCGATCGAGCCCTTGTGGGTCCAGTTCGGGGCCCTCCTGCCACTGCATCGCGAGACACATCCGTGGGGCTGTCACAACCCACGGATCCCGGACCGGATCGTGTTCGACAAGCTCGTCGCGAAACTCGTCTTCGGCGGCTCGTACGAGAAGCACGCCGATCAATCGTGCTCGGCAACCACGATGAGAACCCGACGCAACGAGTGGATCACGGCTGGTGTCTTCGCAGGGCTGGAGCAGATCGTGTTGGAGACGCCGCCCACCTACGACCGTGTCGTGGGCCTGGACCTGGCCGACATCACCGTCGACGGGCAGATCACCAAAGCGCCCTGCGGTGGCGAGGTCGCCGGGAAATCACCGATTGACCGGGGAAAACTCGGGATCAAGTGGTCACGGATGACCGACGGACGCGGGATCCCGCTGGGCTGTGTCGTGACCGGCGCGAACCGGCACGACTCCCCGTTTTTGCGCCCGACGCTAGAGAAGCTCGGGCGTTTCGAGCTCGCGTTGCCTGAGCAGATCACGGTGCACCTTGAGGCGGGCTACGACTCCACGCGTGCAGGGCTGCTTGGCGGGGACGCGCCCGAGCAGTGCGGCCTCCTGGGCCACGCCGCAGGTCCGCTTCCGCCGAAGGGCCAGGAGGGAATTCGGATTCAACTGCGGGGGCGGCAAGCGCGGCAGGACGCGGCCCGTGGTCAGGCCGGCCTCTGCCACACGAGTTCGGCCGTGCGCTCCGCGCCCCACAGGCGGGTGGGGGTGCGGAGGGCGAGGGTGAGCAGTGGGCCGTCGAAGCGCACCTCTCGTGTCTGGGGATGTCCGGTCCAGTTCGGGAAGAGGCTGGTGGTGACGTGATGCTCGACAGTGGTGGCGTCGACGACCTCGAACGGTCCGCCGTACGCGAGGTAGCCGACCGTCGTCCGGGCCAGTTCCTCGGGCATGGCGTCCTCAAGCCGTGCGGAGCTCAAAAGCGGGCGATCGCTACGTCCCAGCTGGGCGGACATGTATCCCTGGGGGGTGTAAAGGATCAGTCCGTTCGGGTTGGGGCCAAGGGGCTCGATCACGTCCCCGTCAGTGTTCGTGGCGGTGTAGGACACGAGACGCCAGGCGCCGAGCAGTTTCCCGCGCAGCTCGTCGCGGGCCTTGCGTTCGGCGTCCGCAGCGGTGCCTTCGGTGGCGTTCATGGAAAGGGGCTCCTTCCATACAGGAGAGGGGGACCCCGTCCGTAGCGGCGGACGGGTCCCGGGAGAATGGTTCAGCACTGCGTGATATCGCCGTCCACCAGTCGAGACAGGTGCAGCGGGTTCGCCTCGCGCAGTGGCTGCGGCAGGAGTTCGTCCGGGAAGTTCTGGTACGTGACCGGGCGGACGAACCGCTCGATCGCGCCCATACCCACGGACGTGAAACGACTGTCGGAGGTCGCCGGGAAGGGACCGCCGTGGGTGGATGCGTAGGAGACCTCCTGCGGGATGGAGAAGCCGTTGAACACGATCCGTCCGGTGCGGCGTTCCAGAACCGGCAGAAGCCGTTGGGCAGTGCCGCGGTCCGCGGCCTCGGCGTGCAGGGTGGCTGAGAGCTGCCCGCGGAAGGCTCGGGCCGCCTCGAGCAGCTGTTCCGGTGCAGTCACCCTGACCAGCAGAACGGCCGGGCCGAAGACCTCCTCGCGCAGGGCGGGTTCGGCCAGTAGCTGCTCGCCGGTGACCTCGTACAGCAGGGACTGGCCAACCCCGGCGTGCGTGGGGGTGTCTCCCTCTGCGATCCGGACGGCGCCGTCGTCCTCCAGGCGCTGCGCGTTGCGGTTGTAGGCGTCGTGGATGCTGGGTGTGAGCATGGTTCGCGCGGCGGCCTTCTTCACCTCGGCGGCCGCTGCCGCACGCAGTTCCGCGAAGCCGGGTCCGTCGGCCGCGAGGAGGATAGCGGGCTTGAGGCATGCCTGTCCGACGTTGTACATGGCGCGCTGCACCAGGCTGGTGCCGATCTCCGCGCCATGGGCCGCGAGCGCGGCGGGCAGCACGAAGGTCGGGTTGACGCTGGTCATCTCGGTGAACACGGGGATGGGGTCAGGACGCTTCTGCGCCCGCCGGTAGAGGGCCATGCCGCCGCCCTCGGAGCCGGTGAACGTGACCGCCCGGACCAGCGGATGGTCCACGAGCTCCTCGCCGATCTCGTTGCCAGCGCCCCGGATGAGAGAGAAGACACCTTCGTGTAGTCCCGCCTTTGCCACGGCTTCCTGGATGACGCGGCCCTGTATTTCCGAGGCGCCGGGGTGTGCGTTGTGCGCCTTGACGATCACGGGGCAGCCGGCCGCGAGGGCGGAGGCGGTGTCACCGCCCACCCCGGAGTAGGAGATCGGAAAGTTGCTCGCGCCGAAGATCACCACGGGACCCAGGGCCACCTTCTGCAGCCGGTGGTCCAGACGTGGTGCGGGCTGCCGGTCCGGCTGCGCGGTATCGATGCTCGCCTGCAGAAATCGGCCCTGACGGACGACGGTGGCGAACTTGCGGAACACACCGGCGCTCCGCACGGCCTCACCCTCAAGCTGCGCCGCGGGCAGACCGGATTCCAGGGCAAGACGCTCCGCGAGCTCGTCCTTGACCGCATCGAGCTTGTCCGCGATGAGGTCAAGGAACGCGGCCCGCTCGGCCAAGCCGGTGTGGCTGTAACTGTCGAATGCTTCGTCCGCCAGGCGGACCGCATGGTCGACCTCGGCCGGCCCACCGAATGCGAACTCGGGCTCGATGAGCTCACCGGTGGCGGGGTTGAGCGCCTTCATGGCCCCGCGGTGGCGGCCACTCGGGAAGCTCCGATCACTCGCAGGCCGAGAAGGCTGCGACCCGCGAACGGGTCCTGCAGATCGCCTCCCGCAAGATTCGCTCCGAGGACATCGCCCGCCTCGGCGTCGCGGACCTCATGAACGAGGCCGGGCTGACGCACGGCGGCTTCTACAAGCATTTCGACTCACGCGATGACCTGGTCACACAGGCTGCCGCCGCGCTGGCGGAGGGCACGGCGAAGATGGGGCGCTCCGCACAGGAGAACGCCCAGGATCCGCGGGCCGGCCTCATCGACGCCTACCTGGCGAAGAGACACCGAGATGATCCGGCCACGGGCTGCGCGTTGGTCACCCTGGGCGCCGTCGCCGGTCGTGATGACCGGCACCTCAAAGATGCCTACGAGAAGCAGGTCCGCACATACCTGGACCTGATCGCGGGACTCGACGGCAACTCCGAGGATGCCCGGGCCGAGGCAATACTCACTCTCAGCGCCCTGGTCGGTGCCGTACTCATGGCCCGGGCCGTGGCTGACGAGGGCTTCTCCAACGAACTACTGGAGACGGTCAGAGCCCGGCTGACCTGATCCGCGAAGCGAAGACCTGGCGACGGACCTGAAGCCCACCGGGCATGACACCCGCGCGTGGCATCGCACGGGGTGGGCGCCCCTTCCCTGGACCGGACCCTTACGGCTGCCTGCCACCGACGGGCAGTTCGAGCGGGCCAAGGGCTACGTCCGCGACCACATCACCGTGGAGAAGGCAGCCCTCAGGAAGCCGATGGCGGCGGGCCGCACGGGAATCTCCGTGCGG
>NZ_JBHJUV010000124.1:0-5417 GCF_042268025.1 Streptomyces sp. NPDC056161 | reverse complement strand
CCGGGGCCCGGCGGGGCGCTCGGCGCTCCGCGATCCACCGGGTCGCCGTGTTCGTCCCTCACGCCACGGTGGCCTCCGCGGGTTCCGTGTCGTTCGCGGTCGCGCCGGCCTGGTGCCGGGGGCCCAGGGTGACGACGTAGAGGAACAGGGCGGCCATGACGGCGACCCCGGTCCACATCGCCGTCTGCCAGCCGTCGACGAAGGACTGCTGTGCGGCCCGGATCAGTGCCGGCGCGTGCGGGCCGGCGCCGTGGGCGGTTTCGAGGGCGTTGGCGATGCCTTCGCGGGCGGTGTCGGCGGTGCCCTTCGGAACGCCGTCGAGCCGGGAGTCGATGGCGCCGCGGTAGCCGGCCGACAGGAGCGCGCCGAGCAGGGCGACGCCGAGCGCGGTGCCGAATTCGCGGGTGACGTCGTTGAGCGCGGAGGCGACGCCCTGGCGCTCGCGGGGCAGGGAGCCGGTGATGGCCTCGGTGGAGGGGGTCATCGACAGGCCCATGCCGACGCCCATGGCGAGCATGCCGGGCAGGACCGCGAGATAGCCGCCGTCGACGGAGACCAGGATCGCCATCAGGGCCAGGCCCGCACCGGCGAGGAGGATCCCGGTCGCCATGGTCGTACGGGCCCCGACGCGTTCGGCCAGGCGCGGGGCGAGGCCGGAGGCCGCCATCATCAGCACGGCCATGGGCATGAGCGCCACCGTGGACAGCAGCCCCGACCAGCCGAGGACGGCCTGGAAGAACGGGAAGAGGACGACGAAGATGCCCGCCTGCACACCGAAGACCACCAGCAACACCACCGAGCCGCTCGCCAGTCCGCGCTCCCGGAACAGCCGTACCTCCAGCAGCGGAGCGCGGCGGCGCAGCTCCCAGGACACGAAGCCCACGGCACCCGCGACTCCGACGAGGAGGCCCGCCAGGGTGGCGGGCGCGGTCCAGCCGCGCTCCGGGCCTTCCTGGAGGAAGAAGATCAGCCCGACCACCGCGACGACGGAGGCCATCGAACCGACGGTGTCGAAGGAGTGCGACGCGCCCTCCCGCGAGTTCGGAACGGAGCGCAGCGTCATGACGAGGGCGACGACGACGAGCGCCACGGGGAGCACGAACAGGTAGCGCCAACTGGCCAGGTCGACCAGGGCGGCCGACAGGAACATGCCCAGGATGCCGCCGCCACCGGCGACCCCGGTCCACACACCGATCGCCCGGCCGCGCTCCGCCGCCGGGAAGGTGGACGTGATGACGGCCAGCGTGACCGGCATGATCATCGCCGCGCCCACTCCGCTGAGGACGCGTGCGGCGAGCATGACCTCGGCGGACGGGGCGAGACCCGCCAGCGCGCTCGCGGCGCCGAACACGGTCAGGCCCGCGAGGAGTACGGGCTTGCGGCCCCACCTGTCGCCGACCGCGCCCAGCGGCAACAGCAGTGCAGCCAGGCTGAGGGTGTAGATGTTGATGATCCACAAGATGGTGCTCTGGGATGCGCCGAAGGCGACGGCGAGGTCCGGCTGGGCGACGTTCAGGCCGGAGACCGAGGCGATGACCGCCATCAGCGCGATACAGACCGCGACCAGGATCGAGCGGCGCCGGCGCGCGTCCGTGACCGTCGTGCCGGTGCCACCACCCGGGTCGGCGACGTGCGCCCGCGCAGGCAGGTTCGTACTCATGTTGTCCTTTGTTGTCCTCTCGGGAAGGCGGGGCGACACCCCGCCGGGACGGGCGACACCCCGTCGAGGCGGGCGCCGCGGCGACGGCCGGCCGTCATGGCCGGCACGACGGTGTCGTGGCCGTCGTGCCGGGTGGCCGCGCGGGCCCGAGCGGCGCCGGGCCGCGCGGCGACGCGGGCCGCGTCGGTCCCATGCCGTCGTGTGCACGGGTCCCGATCACGGGGCCCGGTACGACGACGGTAGGCGCCGCTTGCGAAGAGGGCATAGGTTGATGCCTATGACGCAAGAAGATGGCGAGCTGGACAGCCTCGTACGCAAACGGATCCGCGCCCTGCGGGTGGCGCAGGGCTGGTCCCTGGAAGAACTGGCCGGCCGCGCGAAGCTCAGCCAGTCCTCGCTCAGCCGGATCGAGAACGGCCGGCGCCGGCTGGCCCTGGACCAGCTCGTCACCCTCGCCCGCGCCCTGGACACCTCGCTCGACCAACTGGTCGAGACGGCCACCGACGACGTGGTCTCCCACCCGATGATCGACACGGCCCACGGGCTGATGCGCTGGCCGGTGCGGGCGGATCCCGGGATGACCGTCGTGCGGCAGCGCATGACGAGCCCGCCACCGGACAGCCCGTCACGGCTGCGCGCCCATCCCGGCCGGGAATGGCTCGTGGTGCTCTCCGGCACCGCTCTCCTGCTGCTGGGCAACCGCCGCTTCCGGGTGGAGACCGACCAGGCCGCCGAGTTCCCCACCATGCTGCCGCACGCCATCGGGGCCGACGGCGGCCCGTGCGAGATCCTGGGCATCTTCGACCGAGACGCCCGCCGCGGACACCGGGCCGACGAGGGCGCCACCGCGAAGTAGCGCCCCCAGGGCGATCGAAGCCCGTCCGCACGGCTGGCCGGTTGCGTGTCCAGCCGCGCACGCACTCGTCTTCTTGCCGTATACGCAATAAAGTGTGCACCGCGCGCATGGTCTTCCTACTGTGCTTCCATGACGCACACCGAGCACGCCCAGGGCGTGCACCCTGCCCACCAGCCCGGTCCTGACCACGGGCCCGGCGACCACGGCGACGGCCAGGCGGAGTTGCTCGACCTGGACGCGGAGGTGCTTGCCGAGCTGAACGCGTCCCTCGTCGCCGGGCTGCCCGTCGAGTCGCCCCCCGCGCGGCTGGTGGACCTCGGCTGCGGGACCGGCACGGGCACCTTCGCCCTGCTCGCACGCTTCCCCGAGGCCCATGTGACCGCCGTCGACTCCTCGGCCGGTCACCTGCACCGCCTGCGGGAGAAGGCATGCGCGACGGGTGTGGCCGATCGCGTGCGCACCGTCCAGGCCGACCTCGACGCGGCCTGGCCGGACCTCGGCACGCCTGATCTGGTGTGGGCGTCGGCCTCCCTGCACCACATGGCCGACCCGGACCGTACCCTGCGGCAGATCCACGACCTGCTCCTGCCCGGCGGGCTGTGCGCGATCGTCGAACTGGCCGGGTTCCCCCGGTTCCTGCCCGGTGACGCTCCGGCGGACCGGCCCGGCCTGGAGGAGCGCTGCCACGCCGCGAGCGAGCGCCACCACGCCGAGCACGTGCCGCACCGCGGTGCCGACTGGGGCCCCCGGCTGACCGCCGCCGGCTTCTCGCTGGAGGACGAACGCACGGTCGCCGTCAGCGTCGGCCAGGCCCGTTCCGCGGCGGTGGGCCGCTACGCCCTCAGGAGCCTGCGGCGCATGCGCGCCACCGTCGTCGACGCCCTCCCGGCCGAGGACCTGGCCGCGCTGGACCGGCTCCTCGACACCGACGGCCCCGGCAGCATCCTGCGCCGGGACGATCTGGCCGTACGCACCGAACGCACCGTGTGGGCCGCACGCCGCACCTGAAACGGCGACCCGGGCCGCCGGCCGCTCACAGCCCGGGTGCCTGGTGGCCGTTCAGGTACCACAGGGGGGCCGAGTACCAGATCAGGACGATCACGGTGACGAGGACGCCGCCGGCCAGGGGTAGTGCCCAACCCGGCCAGCGGCGGTGGCGGACCACGACGACCTTGGCGACGAAGGCGCCGTACAGGAAGCAGCCGGTGAGCGAGTGCAGTGCCCGGCGGGCGTCGGTCAGCTGGACGCCGTAGGCGGTGATGCAGTGCCGGGCGACGGGGAGGGAGACGAGGAAGGCGAGCAGGCCGATGACGCGGTGCGTGGTGTGGATCCGGTGCGGCGCGGCGCGCAGCGCGGGGAGGCGGCCGTAGATCCAGAGGGCGAGGATCACCTGGATCAGCGCCAGGCACAGGAGTGCGGAGCCGAGCTGTGCCTTCAGCCGCCTGGCGTCGTCGGCGTACTGCCCGAAGAGGCCGGTCTGGTAGTCGGGGGTGTGCACCCGGCCGAACCACACTAGGCCGGCCACCACCGCCACGGGCAGGAGCAGCCACAGGACGTCGTGGAGCCGTCGGTGGTGGGCGCGGTGGGCGAGGCCGTCCACGGGGTCAGCCGCCGCGGGTGGTTGCGCGGGCGGCCGGTGCGGGCGGCGGGCTCCCGCCGGTCGTCGTCCTCCTGCCGCCGGAGCGGCCGCCGCGCGCCGCGGCACGCGGAGCGTCGGCGGCGACCTGGGCGGTCACGGGGCGCGGTTCTCTCAACGGGTCCTCCAGCCGGTGCGGGCCGATCTGGCCAGTACGTCCGAAGAGTCCCTGCCGGGTCCAGGCGGCGCGCTGGCGGGCGGGCCATTCGGACGATCCGTGCGGTCGTGCGGATCGTCCGAACGGGGCGCCGGGGGGGTGCGGCGGCGAGCGGATCAGCCGGCCGCGAGCAGGAGGCGGGCGAGGTCGGCGGGCGCGGTGACCATGCAGTCGTGGCCGGTCGGCACCTCCCACACCTGTGCCGGGGTGCCGTCGGGCTGGCGGGCGGGGACGGCACGCCGGACGAAGTCCGCCGGTTTGTCGCCGGTGCAGTGGATGTGCGTCCGGGGGATCGCGTCCGTGGCCGGGTTGCGCAGGCGGACCGGCTGCTGGAAGCAGCGCACCGATTCGTCGGACAGCAGCGTGCGCACCCAGGTGGTGTCCGCCGGGTCGGTGATCCCGAACAGTCCCGCCGGCGCGGGCTGTTCGGGCAGCGGCGGGATACGCCAGGGAGTGTCGGAGCCCGCGGCCTGGTCGATCATGAACTGGGTCGCGGGCAGGACGTCGATCGTGCTCTCGCCGTCGACCGGGACCAGAGCGTCCACGTAGACCAGACCGGCGATCCGCTCCGGGATCCGGTCGGCCGCCGCCGAGACGACCAGGCCGGCGTAGCTGTGCCCGACGAGCACCACGTCGGTGAGGTCTTCGTCGACGAGGAGGCCGACGACGTCGTCGACGTGTGTGTCGAGGCCCACTTCGGGACCGAGCAGGTGTGCCTTCTCGCCGTGGCCGGTCAGCGACGGCGCGAACACCCGGTGTCCGGCCCCTCCCAGCAGCGGGACCACCCGGTCCCAGACCTGTCCGCTGTGCCAGGCTCCGTGGACGAGTACGTAGGTCTTCGTGTGCGGCGAACTCATGGCGTGCTTCCTTCGCGTGGTGTCACAACAGGTGAGGGGGCAGGGCGGACCCGGCCCGCGCGTCCTGCCGTCCGCGGTCGCGACCTGCGCGGACGCCCTGAACGCCCTGAACGCCCCGAACCCAGACGCTACGGAACCGACAGGTACCTTCGGGTAACGTTCGCATCCATGAGTTCCGCGGGAGACGTGTTCCTCGCCGGACCGCGTACCGGGAGACGGAGCCGGCCGGCGCCCCGAGCCTGGCCCGGGGC
>NZ_JBHJUV010000123.1:0-5510 GCF_042268025.1 Streptomyces sp. NPDC056161 | reverse complement strand
TCCGACCGTTTTTTCCCCGGGCTGTTACCCGGGGCCGGGGCCCGCCGCCCGGACGGCGGGCCACGGGCCTCGGCCGCTGGTCAGCGCTTGGTGTGCCGCTTCCAGGGGCCGGTGATGGCGAGCATGATGCCGGGCGTCTGGATGTTGGCGTACAGGGTCTTGCCGTCGGGCGAGAAGGTCACCCCGGTGAACTCGCTGTACTCGGGCTCCTCGGTGGTCCCGATGTTCAGTTCGTTGCGGGCGATCGGGTAGGTGCGGCCGCTGTCGGTCGCGCCGAACAGGTGCTGGAGGCCCTCGCCGTCCTCGGCGATCACGAGGCCGCCGTACGGGGAGACGGTGATGTTGTCCGGTCCGTCGAAGTCGCCTTCCGCGGACGGGTCGGGGTTGACGCCGATGAGGACCTTCAGCGTCAGCGTGCGGCGCCCCGGGTCGTAGAACCAGACGGCGCCGTCGTGCTGCGCGGGGCTCTCGGCACGGGCGTAGGAGGAGACGATGTAGGTGCCGCCGTCGCCCCACCACATGCCCTCCAGCTTGCGGGCGCGGGTGACCTGGCCGGTGGTGAACTGCTTGCGGACGGAGGTGGTGCGCGCGTCGCGGTCGGGGACGTCGACCCAGTCGACGCCGTAGACCGTGCCGATCCTCGTGGCGCGGGAGAGGTCGTCGACGAACTGGCCGCCCGAGTCGAAGCACTTGAACGCCTGGAGCCTGCCCGCGTCGGCGGCGAGGGTGCGCAGTTTGCCGCGGCCGTGGTGGAAGCCCTCGGGCGGGGTCCAGCGGTACAGCAGGCCGTTCGGGTTGGACGCGTCCTCCGTCAGGTACAGGTGGCCGCGCTTGGGGTCGACGACGACGGCCTCGTGGGCGTAGCGGCCGAGCGCCTTGACCGGCTTCGGGTCACGGTTGGCCCGGCGGTCGGCGGGGTCGACCTCGAAGACGTAGCCGTGGTCCTTGGTCATGCCGTTCTGGCCGGCCTTGTCCTCGGTCTCCTCGCAGGTGAGCCAGGTGTCCCAGGGCGTGTGGCCGCCCGCGCAGTTGGTGGCGGTGCCGGCGATGCCGACCCACTCCGCCACGTCGTCGCGGCGGACCTCGACGACCGTGCAGCCACCGGAGGCGGCCGGGTCGTAGACGAGGCCGTCGGCGAGCGGGACGGGGTGCTCCCAGTCCGCGCGCGGGCCGCCCAGTTCGTGGTTGTTGACGAGGAGGGTGGCGCCGCGCGGGCCGTCGAAGGTGGCGGTGCCGTCGTGGTTGGAGGGCGTGAACTCGCCGGACTCCAGCTTGGTCCGGCCGCTGTAGGTGATGACCCGGTACGAGAAGCCGGCGGGCAGGGCGAGCAGGCCGTTCGGGTCCGGGACCAGCGGTCCGTAGCCGACCGAGCCGTGCGCGGCGCCCTGCTTCTCCTCCCCCACGCTCTCGGTGTCCGTGGCGGCCAGGGCGTTCGGGGCGGTGGCGAGGGCGACTACGCTGCCCGCCAGTGCGACACCGGCACCGGTGATCGCGGAAGTCCTGGCGAAGTCCCTGCGGGTGAGCGACATGCTGTCTCCTGTGACGGTGGGATTGCCGTGCCGGGTGACGGATCGCGGTGCGCCGAAACGCTCCCGCCCTCCCCTGAACGGCAGTTGAACACCGGGCGACTTCACCGCCCCCGCTTCCATGAATCCGTACACGCCGACCCACGGGAATCCCAAGACGTCCGGCCGTACGCTTTCCCCGCGCATGACCTTCCGGCCCCCTTCCGGCCCCCGTCCGGCCCCGACGGGCCCCGGCGGCAGGCGCGCGACGGCGCCCGGCCCGGGTCGCGGCCCATCGCCCGGGTCCGGACGGCAGGGGGCCGAGCGGCACGATCGGGGCGCTCAGCCGCCCTGCTGCGAGCGTGCCTTGAACGCGGCCTTGCGGGCCTCCTTGGCGATCTTCTTGTCCGGGTGCAGCCGGCCCATCGCCTCCAGCACGTCCGCGGTCGCCGGATGGTCCACCCGCCAGGCCGCCGCGAAGAACCCGCTGTGCTGCGCGGCGAGCCCCTCCACCAGGGCGCGCAGTTCGTCGGAGTTGCCCTCGGCGGCGAGCTGCGCGGCCACCGTGTCGACGGTGAGCCAGAACACCAGCTCCTGCGAGGGCGGCGGCACGTCGGGGATGCCCCGTTCGCTCAGCCACACCCGGGCCAGACCGCCCAGCTCGGCGTCGTCGAGGACGTCCCGCAGCGCGGGCTCGGCCTCCGGGCCGACCAGGGACAGCGCCTGCTGGCAGCGCAGCCTGCGCAGCGCCGCCCCGGCGTCGCCGCCCCGCGCCGCGGCCAGCAACTCCCGTGCGGCGGGGAGGGGTTCACGGCGGGCCAGCCACTGTTCGGTCTCGGCGTGGGCCGCCGCCTGCGGAAAGCCGGAGGTGCCGTCGAGCAGGACGTCCGCGCCCTTGTCCACGAGTTCGCCGACCGCGGGCGCCGTGTACCCGGCGTCCAGCAGCCGCGCCCGCAGCCCGTACAGGCCGAGCGGGGTGAGCCGTACCAGGCCGTAGCGGGCCACGTCGGTGTCGTCCACCGGGGTGGCCGGCTCGTCGTCGCCCTCGGCCATGAGTGCCTCGTCGACCGGCTGGTACTCCACGAGGCCGATCGGCACCAGCGCCCGGAACTGGTCGTCCAGGCGCATCATCGCGTCGGACACCTGCTCCAGCACGTCGTTGCTGGGTTCGCCCATGTCGTTGGGGACGATCATCGAGGCGGCGAGCGCGGGCAGCGGCACCGGGCCGTCGCCGGGGCCGTCCTCGCTGACGGTCAGCAGGTACAGGTTGCCGAGAACGCCGTCGAGGAAGTCGGCATCGGCCTCCGGATCCCAGTCGAGTGACGGGAAATCGACCTCGCCGCCGGCGTCGAGGGTGTCCATCAGACCGTCCAGGTCGGGCACGCTCGCCTCGGCGACGACGGTCTCCAGGGCGGTGAGCCACACCGTGAGCACGTCGTTCGGCGAGCCCGAGGTGAGCAGCGCCAGTTCCTCCCCCGCCGCCACCGTCCCGGCGTCCTCGTCGACGATCTCGACGAGGCCGGTGTCCACGGCGATCCGCCAGGACTCGCTCGCCCAGGCCGCGGCGTCGTCGCCGGTCAGCCCCAGGTGTTCGGCGGCGGCCGGCAGCTGTTCGTCGACGAGGCCGCCCCCGGCGTCCACCCGGGTCGCGGGACCGGCCCAGCGGGCGAGCCGGGCGGCCCGGGAGAGTGACGGCGTGGACAGCGCGGCACGCGCCAGCTCCGCTTCGGAGTGCAGCCGCACCGGCGGCAGGGGGGAGCTGTCTGACATCGGCTGGTTCTCCTCGCGGCCGTAACAGGACTCAGCCGCTCAGCCTAGACGGATATCCACCCATGCCGCCCGGTTCATCTCCCCACCGGGGCGTTCACTGGCCGAAACCTTGACCACTCCTGAACGGATCGGGGGCCGCCGCGCACGGAGACGGGGGTGCGCAGCCGTCCCCCCAGCCTTTGCGCGGGCCCGTCCCGACGGGGCGTACGACGTGCTCAGGACCGGCTGAAAATCCCGTCCAGCCAGCCCTGCCAGGCGGCTCCGTTCGCCTTGGCGTCGGCGTCCGGCGCGAAGTCGTGCACGGAGATGCCGACCGGCGCGCCCCAGTGGTTGCGCCCGAAGAAGCGGAGCAGGGCGGTGTCGGTGCGCAGGCCGATGAAGTACGGGTTGCGGAAGTCGACGACGGCGTCGATGAGCCGCCCCTGCGGGCCCCGTGCCCGCACGCGCGCGCCCTGCTCGGTGTCGTCGGCGAGCCCCAGTGCCGGGCCGACGGCGGTGAACGCGTCGGCGGCGCCGGACGCCTCGGGGCCGTCGAGGCTGACGAAGGCGACCGGGCGGGGCGCGAAGTGGGCCAGGTACTCGCGCAGGGTGTGCAGATAGAACTCGGTGTGCCGCCTCGCGCCGTCGTACTGGTTGTCCCAGTCGTCGACGAAGATGCCGCTGTGCACGTACCGCACCCAGGCGTGCCGGCCCTCGTCGCGCGGCTCGATGGTGTAGTCGAGCTGGTTGGCGGTCTGCTGCGAAATGCCTTCGACGTTCTCGACGCGGTTGGTGTAGCGGTGCGGCGGGTCCCACGCGGTGACGGCGGATCCGAAGGGGCCCCGGCCGCCCACCCGGGGCTCCGGCGGTTCCATCGGCCACAGGTAGCCTCCGGTGCCGCTGGTGACGGCCTGCCACACCTCCTCCGGTGTGGCGTCGACGTCGAACTCGCTGACGATCTCGAATTCCTTGGCCATGGTGGGAAAGCTCCTGATCATTGCGGGTCCGGTGCCGGGGCGGACCGCTCCCGGACCGTGGCGGGGGCCCGGACCACGGGGTGGCCCGCGACCGCGGACTGATCGCCGGCACCGGACCGCTCACGGGCGGAGGACCGGTCTTCGGCGGTGACGGAGTTGTCGGGGGTGACTGGGTGGTCAGTGGCGGCCGGGGTGTCGGGGGCGGCGGAGTCGCCGACGGTGACGCGGTCGTCGGGGGTGACACGGTCGTCGGGGATAACGGAGCCGTCGGGGGTGACACGGTCGTCGGCGATAACGGAGTCGTCGCGGGTAGTGCGGCCGTCGGGGGTGGTGCGGCCGGTGGCGTCGGAACGCCCGGCGGCCGTGCCGCGGCCATCGGCCGGTGAACCGTCGGCGAGCGCGGGCCGGTCCTCGGCCACGGACTGCTCGCGGGCCGCGGGCGGAGCCTGCACCCCGTCCTTGACCGTGGGGTGGACGGCGACGACGATCCGGTGGTCCCGGCCGCCCGCCGCACCGGGGACGTCGTACTTTCGGATGAGGGCACTCACGCCCGCCGTCAGCTCCTGGACGAAGGCCGCGCGGTCGGCGGCCGAGGCGAAGCGGACCTCGCCGTCCAGGGCATAGGTGGCCAGCCGCTTGCGGGCCCTGGCCGCGCCGGTGATCAGCGCGCCGACGTCCCGGACGAGCCGGGCACCGAGCGCCAGCAGCCAGCGGGCGGACAGCTGGTCCCGGAAGCGGTCCGGGTCCGGCTGCACCGGGGCCAGCGCCAGCGGGCTGATCACGTACGACGCCGCGGTCGCGCGCATCAGCCGCTCGGTGACATTGCCCTTGCGGCGCTCGTCCGCCAGTTCGACCAGGCCGTGCCGCTCCAGCGCCTTGAGGTGGTAGTTCACCTTCTGCCTGGGCAGCCCGACCCGGCCGGCCAGCATGGCTGCCGACGCGGGCGCGGTGGCCAGTTCGGCGAGCAGCCGGGCCCTCGTCGGGTCCAGCGACACGGCGGCGGCCTCCGGGTCCTCGATCACGGTCACATCCAGCATGCGCCCCACCCTCCCACCGAAAACTTTTTTTGTCCAGGCGAGGAAAGTTTTCGGTTCAGGCGGCGGCCGGTGACCGTGGCGGCGCGTCATGTGACAGCCGGCCACCGTGGCGGGTCACCCTCGCGGCTGGTGACCGTGGCGGCCGGGGGCTGTAGCGCTCCGCGACCGGTGCGGCCGGGGAAGGCGACGGCGACGGCGACGGCGAAAGCGACGGCCCGCGAAAGCGAAGCGACGGCCGGCCC
>NZ_JBHJUV010000122.1:0-5945 GCF_042268025.1 Streptomyces sp. NPDC056161 | reverse complement strand
GCCTGGCGGCCCCGCCGGAACCCGGGTACGGGCGAGCCTGCCCGACCGACCGAGGGGAGCCCCCGCCCACCGGGCGGAGCCGTGGCGGACGCCGCTGGGCAGCGCTCAGGCCGGCGCGACACGGCACCGGGTCAGGTACGTCTCGACCATGCCCTCGCGGACCGCGTTGCGCACGACCCGGCCGGTGACACGGAGCCGTTGCCCCTCTTCGGGGAACGGCTGGGTCATCGAGTCCCACGCGTACCGGCGTCCGGCGCCGTCGGTGAAGCGGACACGGCGGCGCTCGCCCCACTGGCTCGCGAGCGGGCTGACCTCGGTGACCGTGGCCGTGATCGACTCGCGGTCCTCCGTGGTCAGCCGCCGCTGGGCCTCGCGCAGGTACATCGGGACTGCGGACACCACCAGACCGATGTCCGCCGGTGCCAGGTCCTGTGCGACCGCGCGGGTCAGCTTGCGGCGGTAGTCGCTCGCGGCCGCGTCACCGTGCAGGCACCAGTCCCGGACCGCGGCGGCCGTGGCCTCGACGTTCCCGGCGGCCCGGAGGTGTTCGTGCAGCTGGTCCAGGGCCTCCCGGCCGGCGCCGCCCAGCAGCAGGGCGCGAACCTGTTCGGCGGTCGTCCAGCCGCCACCGCGCTTGACGTACCCGGCCTGGATGGTCAGGGCGACGGCGTACTCCAGGACCTGGTCGACGTGGAGTCGCAGATCCGGCGGCACTTCGCCTGGCTCGTACGGCTCAGCTGTCAGGCAGCAGCGGATCAGGTTCCACAGGTCGCGCAGGACGGTGACGGGCAGGTTCGCGTACGGGCCCGCGCACGTCGTGCCCAGCTGCATCGTGCTGCCGTCCTCGTGCCGCAGGAGGTAGCTGGTCAGGGCTCCGCGTTCCCCGCAGGCGTCGCAGTGCGCGATCCGGTCGGCGGCCTCTTCCTCGAACGGCGGGAGCGCGGTGACGGTGCTGCCCGCCGCCCCGTCGTGCTCGACCTGGGCGATGACGGTCCAGCCCTGGAACTGCAGGAGGGGGAACGTCACGGTGACGTCCTGGACGGCCACGGCGCCGATGGGGACGCCGTTGACGTCGGGCCACGGCATGGGCTCGACGGGTCCGCGGGTGAGGTGGCATCCGGTCAGCCCGTGGGCCCGGGTCTGCCGGTCCGCCTGCTCGATCGCCTCGCGCAGGGTGGGGAGCTGGTCGTTTCGGACAGGGAAGGTCAGGGATGTACTGCTCATGCGTTCTCCGTAGGGGGCGACACGGCCCGGCCGTGGGAGACGGCCGGGCCGGCGGGATGGGTCAGTGTCGGTGGACCGGTTCGGCCCGCCCCCGGGGAGAGCACGGCAAGCACGGTGGGGCTCATCGCGACTCCTGGACGTTGAAGGTTCGGGGTTGCCGAAGGAACTGCCATACCTTCGGCCGTTGCTAATTCTGCCTTATGTGTTGAGCGGGGTCAACGCCGTTCCCCCTGTTCCGGGGCTACATCGTCAGGGTGCAGGTGTCGCATCCGCCGGTGGCGTGCAGCAGCGGAGCGGACCCGATGCGGGCCTTGGACTCGTACGTCGGCGGCCGCCGGAGGGCGGCGTGCACGTCCCGTTCCATGCGCTCGAAGTCGGCGTCCTCCTCGACGCGGACGCCCGGGTCGGGGGCGTCCGGGCGGCGGGACTGCTCGATCAGCTCGGCCATCGTGATGTTGGGGTTGAAGGGGACCTGGCGGACGCGCTCGACCAGTGCGCACAGCTCGGCAAGCCGGGGCCGGCGGGCGACACCCAGCAGCAGATCGCGGTGGCTGGCCAGCGTGCAGGTCGAGCAGGAACAGCGGCTGGACCCCCGGCGGTCCCCGGCGCCGGGGTGGGAGTCGTAGCACCAGTGGTACGGCACCTCCTCCGCGAGGGTCCACGCCCACACGTCGGCGGTGCTCACCTGGTGGGCGGGCAGCCACTCGTCCACCACCCGGTGGGTGTTCTCGGTCGTGCGGCGCCACACCTGCCGGTTGCGTCGGTCGCGGCTCTCCTCCGCCCTCAGGCCGAGGACGTTGGCGAACATCAGCGGCCCTTGGACCTCCTTGCGCAGGGCGCGGACCTGCTCGGTGAAGGCGCCGAACACCATCTTCGTCTTCCACGGTCCGGTGCAGGTGCGGGCCTGACCTAGCCAGGGCCAATCCCCCCGCTCGGCGATGAACGTGAGCAGGTCGAAGGGGACCGTGCGGCCGTCGACCTGCCGGGTGCGGCGGACCTCGATGTGCCGCTCTGGGGGGACGCCGAGAATCTGGCTGTGCTGGGCGGCGAGCTCGCTGGCGCTGGGCCAGCGCACGCCGTCCACGGTGACGGCGGGCCACTCCATCGGGCCCAGGCTGGCGTGGGCGGTCCATACGCGGTCGGCGACCCCGGCCCGGCGGGCGGCGTCCATCGCCTTGGCGCCCGCGATCACGCCGTCCTTCCCGCCGGACAGGTTGATCACGATGCGGTGCCGGGTCGCGGCGAAAGCGACCGGATCGGTGTAACTCATCTTGCTCTCCTCGGTGTTGGGCGGGCTCCGGCGGTTCCGGAGCCCGCGGGGTGGTTCAGGCGATGAGGGTCACGCCGCCGATGGTCTTGGCCCGGCGGATCAGCGGCTTTCCGCCCGTGGGGCGTGGGGGTTCGGGCGCGGGCAGCGGCCGGAGCGGGTTCCAGCGGGTGCCGACGTCCCCGGTGTGCCGGGTCCACGCCTCCTCGAAGTGCTTCCGCTGCTTGTCGCGGACTCCGGCCGGCGCCGCGACGGCGAAGGCGGCGGCCGCCGGGAACCCGCCGTCGGCGGTGAGGTAGTGGGCCCGCTGGATGCCGGACGTCTCCCCGCGCTCCAGGGCGAGCCCGTGGCGGGCGGCGAATTGCCGGATCAGCTGCTCGGCGGTGCGGCGGTCGCCTTCCCACACGGTCCGCACCGACCGCCAGGCGGGGCCCTTCTTCGCCGGTCCCCGGCATTCGCGGTGCCCGGGGCACCACGGCTCGAAGTCCCCGGCGGGGTGGTCGGCCCGGCACTGTTCGGTCCGCGGCTGTCGGCACCACCACTTCGGTGACCGGCAGGACCGGCCGTGATGGGTGCGGCAGTCCGGCGTGCGGGCCGCGTAGTAGATCCTCCGCACCTCGTAGATCGCGTACGGGGCCTGGTCCAACGACTCCTCGAAGGCGCTGAGCACGGGGTGGTTGCGGCCGTCCTCGGTGAGCCTGCGGTACAGGCTGTCCGTCCCGTACAGGCTGGAGCGCTCGTTGAGCGCCATCGCGACGTGCTCCATCCGCAGGACGTCCGCGGCGATGTGCGGGTGGTCCCGCAGACGCGCCTCGTGGGCCTCCCTGCTCGCGCATACGCCGCTGAAGGGGCACTGCGAGCAGTACGACTTCTTCACCGGCTCTCCGAGCCGTTCCAGGACGAACCGCTCGACGTCCGCCCGGTCCTGACGGGCCAGGATCAGGGGATAGAACGGCTCGCAGATGGTCCGGCCCGCGGCCCGGTTGTGCTCGCGCTGGATGCGGCTGTCCTTCTCCGCGCGCTTCAGCTCGCCGTAGTGGTAGCCGATCACCCGGCGGTAGCTCGCGCCGCCGAACTCGGCCTCCGTCCACTGGTCCAGCACCCATCCCTTGAAACGGATGCTGCACGTCCTACGGCCATTGGCGATCTGGGGGACGGTTCCGGCCTCCCGGAGCTCGTCGCTCAGACGCCACGGCCCCCGCGCGAAGATCCGTCGGGGAGACCGGCTGTCGTCCAGGACGACAACGCCGTCCGCGTCCTGGCGGCCGGCGCGGGCCACCTGCACCAGCCGGACCCCCGCCCGGCGCATGCGCGGGAGGACCAGCCGGTCGACATAGTCCAGGGTGTCCGGCCATTCGTCTCCGGTGACCGCGTGAACCACGATCAGGTCGGAGAGGTCGGGGGCCAGACCGTACCGCTCGGGGTGGTCCAGGAACTCGATCAGGATGGCCGTGCTGTCGGCTCCGAGTCCGTAGCTCAGCACGGTCATCCCGGAGGACCGGCCGAACGTGGTCCGTTCCGAGGGCTCGGGCAGGTCAAAGAGGGCTGCGGGCAGGGCAGTTGCAGGCACGGAGAACTGAATCCTCGGGTCGGGTGGCTTCGCGCCGGCGGACGGCGGCGGTCACGGCGGGCGGCTCGATCGCCGCCCTGTGGCCGGGGGCACGGACGTGGGCCCGTGCCCCCGGTTCAGGTCAGTCCTTCTGCGAAGGCTTGACGATGTCCCGCATCACCGCGGCGCGGGTCGGCGCCGCCGGGCAGGGACCGAGCAGCCGGGTCAGGTGACCGCGCAGGGCCTCGATGTCACCGGCCTTGCGGGCGCTGTCGGCCTCGTCCAGCAGGCCGGTCACCGCCTCGCGGTCGGTCGGGTGCCCGGTCTCGCACGGGCACTGGGTGGGGCGCTTGCCCACCAGCTCGGCCACGCGGGCGGCCTGCTCCTCGAAGGGGACCTTGCACCCCTCGTGACGCCACGCGGGACGCGGCGTCGGGTCGCCGTTGCGCCCGCGCAGGTGGCTCCACCAGCGGTTCCCGACCCAGCCGCAGATCAGGTCTTCCATCTCGAACGGGTTGTCCGACCCGGGGTAGCCGTGCTTGGGGCTCCACGCGATTTCATCGAGCCGCCCCAGGCAGATGCCCGCGCTCAGGATGTTGCGCCGCGTGGGCGCCATCCGCGGGTGCAGCCACGGGACGATGCCCTCGGGCGCCGTGTCACCGGCCTGTTCGGTCTGGGGGAGGGCGGCGCCGGACTGGGTGACGGTGTCCAGGTGGGCGGCGGCCTTGTCGCGGTCCTCGTGCTGGCTCTCCTCGACCTGGCCCAGCACGCGCGCGTGCCAGTCGCCGTGCCAGCGGTGGATGTGGCCGATCAGCTTCCCATCGACCGTGACGGGGTACCGGCCGTCCGGGGTCCGGTCGCCGATGCGGTACCGCTTCTCCGGGGTGTCGGGGGCGTCGTTCGTCGCCATGTCGTTGTCTCCCTGTGTTGAAGGTTCGGGGCGGGCTTCTGCCAAAGCCCTTGCGGGGTGGGCCCGCCCGGCTGCCACCGGGCGGGCCCACCGGAGTCCTACCGGCGGCGGTGCTTCAGCAGCGCGCTCAGGCTCGGGGCGGACGGCCGCGCGTTCTGCGGGTGCCACCCCTCCCGGAGGAAGGCGACGGGCCGGTTCTCGCAGTTGCGCACGATGACCAGGTCCGGGCTCGTCGCGACGGTCTCGCCACGGCGGGCGGCGCGGACCAGGAGGTCGCGCACCTCGTAGCGGTCGGCGCTCTCGGGCGCGGTCACCGACTGGCCGGTGAACAGCTTGCTGCTCATCCAGCGGGCCGCGAGGGGGATGCTGCGGGCCTCCGCGAGGGTGGGGGTGTGGTGGTCGAGCATCCCGGCGGGGACCGGGACGATCGTGGTGACCACGGTGCCGTCCTCGGCGTCGAGCAGCCGGACCAGTTCCGAGTCCGGGGACTGACGGACGGTCAGCTTGTCCGTCACGTCGGCCGCCCGGACGGTCCACCACGTCTCGTTGACGTCGGCGGCGGTCGTCACCAGCCGGGGGCGCCCCTCGGTCCACACGTAGGTGGTGGACAGGTAGAGGGCGAATCCGCCGATCTCGCGCGGGGTCTCGGTCTCCAGCTCTGCGTACATCGTTGCTCCCGTGTTGAAGGTTCGGGTTGTCGGGGAGGACTGCCATCCCCTTCCGACATCACTAATCATGCCTTATTTTGGGGTAGAAGTCCAGCCCTGAAGACCCTCCAAACGAGTGATCTACCTCACACGTTTTCGCAGGTCAGGGGCGGTTTCCACCCCATCCGGGCGAGCCTTGCCCGGCGGGCCTGCCACGGCTCCACCCGGCGGGCGGGGGCTCCCCTCGGTCGGTCGGGCAGCTCCGCCCGACCGCCGGTTCTGTGGGGGGTGCCAGGCTCGCGAAGCGACCGCGAAGCGGCTCGGCCTGGCACCCCCCGCAGGTTCGGT
>NZ_JBHJUV010000121.1:0-6548 GCF_042268025.1 Streptomyces sp. NPDC056161 | reverse complement strand
CGGCACCGCCCGCCCCGGGACGGGGGGGGGGCCGCCTCCGCGGGGGAGGTGCTCCGAGGGCTCAGAGCACCTTCGACAGGAAGGACCTGGTGCGCTCGTGCTGGGGGTCGGTCAGGACCTCGCGCGGATGGCCGGACTCGACCACCACTCCGTCGTCCATGAACACCAGCGAGTCCCCGACCTCACGGGCGAAGCCCATCTCGTGCGTGACGACGATCATCGTCATGCCGTCCTCGGCGAGGTCCCGCATCACGTCGAGCACCTCGCCGACCAGCTCCGGGTCGAGGGCCGAGGTCGGCTCGTCGAACAGCATCAGCTTGGGCTCCATCGCCAGGGCACGGGCGATGGCGACCCGCTGCTGCTGGCCGCCGGAGAGCTGGGCCGGGTAGTGACCGGTGCGGTCGCCGAGCCCCACCCGGTCCAGCAGCCGCTGCGCCCGCTCCCGGGCGACGGCCTTGGACTCCCGTTTGACCTGGACCGGCGCCTCCATGACGTTCTCCAGCGCCGTCATGTGCGGGAAGAGGTTGAAGCGTTGGAACACCATGCCGATGTTCCGCCGCTGCGCCGCGACCTCCCGCTCCTTCAGCTCGTAGAGCTTGTCGCCGTGCTGCCGGTAACCGACGAGGTCGCCGTCGACGTAGAGCCGTCCGGCGCTGATCTTCTCCAGGTGGTTGATGCACCGCAGGAAGGTGGACTTGCCCGAGCCGGAGGGACCGATGACGCAGAACACCTCGCGCGGATTCACCTCCAGGTCGATGCCCTTGAGGATGTGCGAGAGCCCGAAGGACTTGTGTACGCCCTCGGCCCTGACCATCGGTCCGCCGGCCGAGCCGCCGACGGTGCCGGGGTTCTTGCGGAGACTGCTCATCGGGCCACCTCCGGGCGGCGGAACGAACCGAACAGGCGGAGGTTCTTCCTGAGTCTTTGCAGCGGTGTCGGTGGCAGGCTGCGCGACGAACCGCGGGCGTAACGGCGTTCCACGTAGTACTGACCGATGCTGAACACCGTGGTGAGGATCAGGTACCAGATCGACGCCACGAAATACATCTCGACGACCGCGAGCGAGGTGCTGGAGATGTCCGTGGCCCGTTTGATCAGTTCGTTGAACTGGACCGCGTAGGCGAGCGACGAGGTCTTCAGCATGTTGATGTACTCGTTGCCGGTCGGCGGCACGATCACCCGCATCGCCTGCGGGAGGACCACTCGCCGCAGCGTCTTCCCCTGGGTCATGCCCAGCGCGTGCGAGGCTTCCGTCTGGCCCAGGTCCACCGACTGGATGCCGGCCCGGACGATTTCCGACATGTACGCGGCCTCGTTCAGGCCGAGACCCAGCAGCGCGGTCAGGAACGGCGTCATGACCTGGTTCATCTCGTTCTTGTAGAACCCCAGGTTGAGGATGGGGAACACCAGCGAGATGTTGTACCAGAGCAGCAGCTGGACCAGGACCGGGGTGCCGCGGAAGAACCAGACGTAGAACCAGGCGACCGTGCTGGTCACCGGGTTCGACGACATCCGCATCACGGCGAGGACGACGCCCAGGACCAGGCCCAGCGCCATGGCGAGCACCGAGATGTACAGCGTGTGCCAGGCCCCGGAGAGGATCGTCCCGTCGGTCAGGTACTTCGGGATGATGCTGTAGTTGATCTTCGCGTTGGAGAAGGCCATGCCGATCAGCACCAGGACGGCGATGACCAGCACCCCGGCCACCCAACGGCCGTAGTGGCGTACCGGGATGGCCTTGATCTGCTCCGGCGGGACGGTGGATGTCGGAATCTTGTCGGCGGTGTCAGACACGGTGGCTGCCCTTCAGTCCTTCAGTACTTCACTCCTCCAGTACTTCCGGACGCTCAGGAACCGCCGTTGATCTTCGCTTCGGTCACGGCGCCCGCCGTGACGTTCCACTTCTCCATGATCTTGCCGTATTCGCCGTTCTTGATGATGGCGTCCATGGCGGCCTGGAGGGCGTCGCGCAGCTGGGTCTTGTCCTTGCTGACGCCTATGCCGTACGGGCCGGCCTTGATCTGGTCGCCGATGACCTCGAAGTCCTTGCCGCCGCCGGAGGTCTTGGCGTTGTAGGCCGCGACCGGGAAGTCGTTGAGGTCCGCCACGGACGCGCCCTGCTTGAGGCGGAGCAGGGCCTCGGGGTCGGTGTCGAAGGTCTGGAGCGTGATCGCCTTCTTGCCGTCCTGCGTGCACTTCTTGGCCTGCGCCTTGCCGATGTCCTCGGACGTGGTGCCCTTCTGCAGGGCCACGACCTCGCCGCACAGGTCGTCCAGCGACTTGATGCCCTTCGGGTTGCCCTTCTGGACGAGGATCGAGGTGCCGGCGGTGAAGTAGTCGACGAAGTCGACGCCGTTGCCGACCTTCTGGCCGGTGTCCGAGTCGATGCCGTCCTGGCGGTCCTTCGTGTCGTTCATCGCGGACATGATCACGTTGAACCGGTTCGCCTGTAGGCCGACGACGAGGTTGTCGAACTTGCCGTTCTGGAACTCGAACTTCACGCCCAGCTGCTTGCCGAGTGCGTCCGCGATGTCCGGGTCGATGCCGACGGCCTTGCCGTCCTGCATGAACTCCACGGGCGGGTAGGCGATGTCCGAGCCCACCTTGATGACACCCGCGTCCCGGACGTCCTTGGGGAGCTTGGCGGCGAGCGGCGCCGAGGAGGAGCCGGTGGAGTCGCTGCCGCCCTTGTCGGTCTGGTCACCACAGCCGGCCAGCAGCAGCGTGCCTGCGACCGCGATCGCACCGGCCGCGGCTAGCCGGGAGTGCGCGGCGGTCGTGCGACGGGTGGGGCGAGCGGCCATGGATTCCTCCGGCTAGTGGGTGATGATGCCGATGGGTCGACGAGAACACACACCTTTGGGTGTCGCGACCTCGTGGGTTACCGCATCTTGCCATTGGGGCTACGCCAATCAGGCGACCCGCCATGTCAAAATCGGATAACGGGTGACCCCCGAACCGTGCAGGTCGGTACACCGAACCGGACCGATTGCGGACAACCTTCGTGCCTACCGGAGCAACTCCGGAACATCTGCGGCGTATCTCACCATGTGGTCGATGCTTGCCTGGCGTCGGCCGTTGTGCGGGCGGACCTTCGCACGAGGGGATCCCCGGACGAGCGGGACTTTCGCGCGAGGGGGACCTCGCACGAGCGGGACCTTCGCGCGAGCGGGACCTCGTACGAGCGGGACCTCGTACGAGCGGGACCTCGTACGAGCTAGACGAGCGGGACCTCGCACGAGTGGAGCACCGCACGGACGGGACCTCGCACGGGCGTGAGTGGATCCCCGTCGCGGCCCGTGAGCCTGCGGGTCGGTGCCGTCGAGGGGCGACGTCGAGCGGTGCTGGTGGGTGGTGCTGGGTGGTGCTGGTGGGTGGTGCTGGTGGGTGGTGACGGCGGACGACGTCAGCGGGTGGTGACGGCGAACGGTGCCGGCCGGTGGTGCCGGTGGGCGTCGTGCTCGGGCTCCGGTCGGTCTCTTGGGGCAGGCCCTTGCCACGGTGAGTGACCTCGTACCCAGAGGTGACCTCCCGCCCGGTGGACTCGTCCGGACTCGTCGTCGGACCCGTCCGTCGGGTAAGAAGGTTCTTTACACCCCTCATCCGGGGCTCCGGGCGCGTGTGCGGCGCGCTCGTCGCGTACGACCCGTACGCACAGGTCAGCCGGGTCGTATGCGGTCCCGCCCACTCTTCACCAGGAGTGGTCCTCACCCTCACACCATGAACACTTAAGGGGTAAGACAAGTGGCAGCGGAGATCGTCAATCCTCGCAGCGACAGCAAGGCGGACCAGGACGGCGGGGCCGAGCCCCTCGATTCCTTCGACCCGGCCTTCGCACTTCACCGCGGCGGCAAGATGGCCGTGCAGGCCACCGTGCCGATCCGTGACAAGGACGACCTGTCCCTCGCCTACACGCCCGGTGTCGCGCGCGTGTGCACCGCGATCGCGGAACGGCCGGAGCTGGTCGACGACTACACGTGGAAGTCGTCCGTGGTGGCCGTCGTCACCGACGGCACGGCCGTCCTCGGACTCGGGGACATCGGTCCCCAGGCATCCCTTCCGGTCATGGAGGGGAAGGCGATCCTGTTCAAGCAGTTCGGCGGGGTCGACGCGGTGCCCATCGCGCTCGACTGCACGGACACCGACGAGATCGTGGAGACCGTGGTCCGCCTCGCGCCGTCGTTCGGCGGGGTGAACCTGGAGGACATCTCGGCGCCGCGCTGCTTCGAGATCGAGCGCCGGCTCCAGGAACGCCTGGACATCCCCGTCTTCCACGACGACCAGCACGGGACGGCCGTCGTCACGCTGGCCGCGCTGCGCAACGCGGCGCGGCTGAGCCGACGGGAGATCGGAAACCTGCGGGCGGTCATCTCGGGTGCCGGGGCGGCCGGTGTCGCCATCGCCAAGATGCTGGTCGAGGCCGGGATCGGGGACGTGGTGGTGACCGACCGCAAGGGCGTCGTGTCGGCCGACCGGGACGATCTGACGCCGGTCAAGCGGGAGCTGGCGGGGTTCACCAACAAGGCGGGCCGCACGGGTTCCCTGGAGGACGCGCTGGCCGGTGCGGACGTCTTCATCGGCGTCTCCGGCGGTACGGTCCCGGAAGCGGCGGTGGCCTCGATGGCGAAGGGTGCCTTCGTGTTCGCCATGGCCAACCCGGACCCCGAGGTGCACCCGGACGTCGCGCACAAGTACGCGGCGGTCGTCGCGACCGGCCGGTCCGACTTCCCGAACCAGATCAACAACGTGCTGGCGTTCCCCGGGATCTTCGCGGGCGCGCTACAGGTGCGGGCCTCCCGGATCACCGAAGGCATGAAGCTCGCGGCGGCGGAGGCGCTGGCGGCGGTCGTCGGCGACGATCTCAGCGCCGACTACGTCATTCCCTCGCCGTTCGACGAGCGGGTCGCCCCCGCGGTGACGGCGGCGGTGGCCGCGGCGGCCCGTGCGGAGGGCGTCGCGCGCCGCTGAGGTCGCAGGTCGTCGAGGTCGCGCGCCGTTGGGCTCGCCCGGGGTGCCGGTCGGCGCGTGTCGGCGGGCGGATGTCGGTGGGCGCGTGTCGGTGGACGCGCGCCTGGGGGCGGGTGTCGGCGAGTGGCTTGTCTCGTCGGCATCCGTCCTCCGTCGGCACCCGTGCCTCGCCGGTACCCGTGTCTCGTCGGCACCCGTGCCTCCGGCGCTCGACCGCCGGGCCGCGCCGTGGGTGATCGTGCGTCGGTGAGTTCACGCCGTCGGCCCTGTGCCGGCGGGCGGGCACCCGGGGCGGGGGCCGGTGAGCGGTTCGTGTCACCGGGCGGGTGCCGGTGGATTCGCGTGACCGGTCTACGGCCGATGCCTGGGCTCGCGGCGGTAGGGGCAGGGCACCCCGCCCACGTCCGCCCGCGGGGCCGCTCCAGTCCCTGCTCCCGCAGTCCCCGGCCCGGACCGGCCGCTCATTCCCGCGGGCAAGGTGCGGACTCCCGAGCCGTCCGGCACACAAGAAGGCGTGTGTCACAGCGCTGCCTGGTTCCGTGCGTGCGGCGGGGAACCTATCGTCGAGCCCATGTTCGCTGTCTACGCCACCCGAATCGACCCCGACCAGCCGCTCTCCGGCCTTGAGTTGGGGGAGCGCCCGGCCCCCGGGGCCCGCCCCGGCTGGAGCACCGTCGACGTCAGGGCCGCCTCCCTCAACCATCACGACCTCTGGTCGCTTCGGGGCGTCGGCCTCCCGGAGGACCGGCTGCCGATGATCCTCGGCTGTGACGCCGCCGGGATCGACGAGGACGGCAACGAGGTCGTCCTGCACTCCGTCATCGGCCAGACCGGCCACGGCGTCGGCCCCAGGGAATCCCGGTCCATCCTCACCGAGCGCTACCAGGGCACCTTCGCGGAGCAGGTGGCCGTACCCACCTGGAACATCCTGCCGAAGCCCAAGGAGCTGTCCTTCGAGGAGGCCGCCTGTCTGCCCACGGCCTGGCTGACGGCGTACCGCATGCTGTTCACCAACGCCGGGGTCCGGCCCGGTGACTCGGTTCTCGTGCAGGGCGCGGGCGGCGGGGTGGCCACGGCCGCGATCGTGCTCGGCAAGGCGGCGGGGCTGCGGGTCTTCGCCACCAGCCGGGACGAGGCGAAGCGCAAGCGGGCCGTGGAACTGGGCGCCGTCGAGGCGCTGGAGTCGGGAGCGCGGCTGCCGCAGCGCGTGGACGCCGTGATCGAGACCGTCGGCGCCGCCACCTGGTCCCACTCGGTCAAGTCCCTGCGGCCCGGCGGCACGATCGTCATCTCCGGGGCCACCAGCGGCGACCGGCCCTCGCACGCCGAGCTGACCCGGGTCTTCTTCCTGGAGCTAAAGATCGTCGGCTCGACCATGGGCACCAAGGACGAACTGGAGGATCTGCTCGCCTTCTGTGCCGCCACCGGCGTCCGCCCCGTCATCGACGAGGTGCTGCCGCTGGACCGCGCCCGCGAGGGATTCGAGCGGATGGAGTCGGGCAACCAGTTCGGGAAGATCGTGCTCACCAACGGCTGACCGCGGCCTCATCTCGGTGCCGACGGCCGACCCGGTTCCCGGG
>NZ_JBHJUV010000120.1:0-7565 GCF_042268025.1 Streptomyces sp. NPDC056161 | reverse complement strand
TAGTGGTCGGCTCACGGACTCCCCCTGGCATGCTCATCATCGGCTGCGGCGGTGGAAGCGTAGCGGCGGTGATGGCCTCGGCGCACCCGGTCCGATGTGATGATCACGGCGTGGTGACTTCCTCCAGCAGACCGCCGACGCTATCGAGGAGGAGTCGAACGCTGTCCGGCTTGGCATCGGCCCGTACAGCGAGTACGGGCCCGGCCGGGGGAATGAGTCGCTGAAGAAGTTCACCCAGCGCGTCGAAGAGCACCTCAACGAGCAGCGGCGCCGTCAGCAGCTACTGGACCAGCCTGCCGACCAGGCGGCCCCGTCCAGTCAGCCGCACCGACGGCCTGACGGCGAAGCGTCTACCGGCGTCGGCGGCCAGCGCCATCGGAGGTGGCGGGAGAAGGGCAGCGTCGGGGTCGACGGCAAGTCGGCTGCGGGCAGCCAGATTACCGAGCAGGGGCACCGTTCACGCGCAAGGCAAGTCGACTTCGTGGATCGCGCTCCACTCGGGCCTGGGCGCGCCGTACGGTCGTTCCACGGATGGCGACCGGGCGGTGACGCCAGGTCAGGCTTGGGAGGGGATCCGAGGATGATCAATGCCCGTACGTACCTCTGTGGCGGGATCTTGCGATGAGCGAGGACCTCCCCAAGGAAGTCCTCAAGACGGTGATCGAGGCCCTGTGTTCCCCGGCGACGACGCCGGACGGCTTCGACTCGCAGGCCGACCGGTGGCGGGAGGGAGCCCTCAAGGCCACACTGCCCGCGCTGTCGGCCCGGACGTCGGCCAAGCGGCTGCGCAGCCGGCTCCTGGTGGATGCCGACGAGAAGGCGCTGGCCGCGCTGACGGCTGACGGCTGACGGCTGACGGCTGACGGCTGACGGCTGACGGCTGACGGCTGACGGCTGACGGCACGGTGACCACCGCCGATCCGCCCGCCGTTCTGCGGCACCGCCGGGAGGGGGGCCGGGCTGATCTCCGCCCTGGCACGGCACCCCGGCCAGGTCGAGGCCGCGATCGCCCTCCTGCACAACCTCACCCTCGCCGGGTGACGACGAACAGGCAGGTCAACGAGCACGTCGTAAATCATTTACGGGACAGCCCTCAGTCAACGGCCCTGACCCGTAATCAGCTCTATCCCCACCGCCCGGTGCGCGCGGCTGGTGGCGGGGACCGGGGCCGCCGACGGCGTGGAGTCGTCCAGATCGAGGGAGGCGATCGTGTCCGCACCGGGCAGCAGCGGGGTGTGCGCGGCCAGACCGGCAGGAACCGGCGCTGGACGGCGTGCAGTTGACTGATGCGCCCGTGTGTGAAGGACTGCGGGAAGCTGCCCAGCGCGGACGGTGCCCCTGCCCTGGAGAACAGGCGCATCGTCGCTCCGTGCCGCAGACGGTCCACGTCATCGAGGCTGTCGGCACCCGGCCCGCTGCCATCCCGGCGATGACAGCCTTCCCCTCGGCCGCGGGGAAGGAGCCGGTGGCGTTCTTCGAAGCCGGCAACCGCACCCTCTCCGGAACCAGGCCGGGAGGCCCGCACAGCTCGGCCAGGTGTACCAGCGGAGCCAGCCCGCCGTACGCGCTCAGATTCGGATCACCGAACCGTGCGGAAACCCTCGCCGGCGCAGGAGGATTGCATCTCGGAAGTGCCCTTGTGGTCGTGCGTGCCGGAAGCCTAACCCCGGCTATTCAACGGAATTGGGCGAGCTGACGCCCCGATAACAGAAAGGTGCCGCTGACCTGCAAGGATGTGAGTGTCGAAGTCATATCCGATGCAGAAGTCAGGGCACCTTTCTGGTGAGTGAGCGTACAGGGTGGGACCGTCGGCTGTCGGTGGTGGCTGACGGGAAGAGGCTGATCGGGCATGCCGGGGCGGTGCTGCTGCGCCAGTGCGCGGACCGCACAGGGCTCATGCAAGCGCTGGCGAAGGTGCTGCCGTCCAGCACAGCGGCCGGCTGGCGGGAACGGGCCGGGGTACTGGTCCAACTGGCGATCGCGATCGTGCTCGGGGCGGCGAACATGTCGGAGGCCGAGCAGCTCCAGCTCCATCACCGGCCGCTGTTCGGGCCCGCGGCCCCGGACTCCACCGCCCGTCGCACGCTGGCCGCGCTCGACGAGGCCACCCTGATGAAGATCGCCAAGGTGCGGGCACGGGTGCGTCGGCAGGTGTGGAGTCTGCTGCACCTGCGGCCGGGCGGCTTCCCCTGGCTGGTCGTGGCGGGCAAGCGGCTGACCGGGTGGATCGTCATCGACATCGACGCCACCATCATCACGGCCGCGTCCAAGAAGGCCGGGGCAGCGGTCACCTTCAAAAAGACGTTCGGGTTTCATCCGCTGGCCGCGTGGTGCGCGAACACCACCGAGTCCCTGGCCATGTGCCTGCGGCCGGGGAATGCCGGAGCAAACACGGTGGCCGACCCCATCACGGTACTCACCGACGCCCTGGCCCGGATCCCCGGCTCCCCGGCCGCGAAGATCCTCATCCGGGTGGACGGGGCCGGAGCCACCCACGGACTGCTGGAACACCTCGAAGCGTTGAACACCACGCGGCGCACGGTCCGCTACACGGTCGGCTGGAAGATCACCGAAGACGACGAAAAGGCCATCGCAAAGCTGCCCAAAAGCGCCTGGGAGACCTCCGTGCACCAGGACGGCAGCCTCCAGGAGGGCTACTTCATCGCCGAGTTGACCGGGCTGAACACCCGCGAGGGCTGGCCGGAGGGCATGCGGCTGATCGTGCGTCGCGTCAAACCCACACGTCGGCACCTGAAGAAACTGACGGCCTTCGAGACGAAGACCGGCCGGCGGTACTGCATCACCGCCACCAATATCCGGCACATGCGGGGCAGGCATCGCCGGCTCGGGCCACAGCCAGTTCCTGGACCTGCTGCACCGCTCGCATGCCAGCGTCGAGGACCGGGTGCGCACCGACAAGGCGATGGGACTGGACAACTTGCCCTCCGCCTCCTGGGAAGTGAACTGCGGCTGGATGCTCGCCGCAAACCTCGCGAGTGATCTCGACGCTTGGGTGCGGCTGCTGGCCCTGCACGACGTCGAGGGCCTGGCCGACGCCGAGCCGGAGACCATGCGCTTCCGCCTCTACCACCTGCCGGCTCGCCTCGCCGATCACGCCCGACGCCGATGGCTGCGTATCGACGCGACTTGGCCCTGGGCACAAGCGTTCACCACCTGCTGGCAGCGGCTCACCGCCCTCCCGGCTGTCACCTGACGGTCGGACACTGCCGCGACAAGGACCAGGAAGGAGAAGACCGGCAGCACTCCGGGCCCGTGGAGCCCGGCGCACCCGCGGCGTCACACGACGGCCCACCTCGAACGGCCCGAGGACATTACGGGCGAACTGCCGAGCAGGTCAGCCACCAAATCCTGCTGACGAATCGAGGTTGATCATCCTGCGGCCGGCCGGGATGCTGCCGCATAAACGCCCCGGACCCCTCGAACGGGTGCCGACGCGAGCGTTTGAACGAAGCCGACGGCCACGAGAAGGGATGCTGATTCGATGACCTGCACTCGACGGTGCCACCGCCGACCCGGATGGAGCAGGGGATCTCATCGCCGATCGGCGCAAGCCTGAACGCGAGCGCCTCCTTTTAGCTTGACTCTGTCGGGGATCTTGGTGCTGCCGGGGTCAGCTGCCCGGGGTTCGCCAGGACTTCGGCCGGGGGATCTCGCGGTGGTCGAGGTAGTTCTGGTGGGCGGTCGGTCGGTGGGGCATGGGGGCTTCTTCGGTTGGTGGGAGTCCGCTGAGGCGCTCGGTGTTGACGGCGATGGCCGTCAGGACGTGCTGGATGTGGGTCTTTCCCTGTCCTCGGTAGCGGCAGCGTCGCATGCCGTGTCCGTGGGCGAAGTCGTTGACCGTACTCTCCACTCCGGATCGGACCGCATAGCGCGTCTTCCACTCGGGGGTCTGTTGCTCGGTGCGGACGTGGAGTTGGAGGTCGCGGAGCTCTTGCGGGGGAAAGCCCACGGTGCGGGCGCTGTCGGCGGTGGTGGTGCACTGGGTGCGGACCGGGCAGGGGCGGCACTGGCTCTTGGTGAACCTGGCCACGATCGGCGGGGCCGCGGTGGGCGAGGAGGTCGGGTAGGGGCCGTGCCGGCCCGCGCTGACCTGTCCCTGGGGACAGGTGACCTGCCGATGGTCGTAGTCGATGTGGAAGCCGTCCCGGGCGAACCCCTCGTTTTGACGGTGTTGGCGAGTGGGGTTGCTCCGGCGCGGCCCGGAGACGGTGACCTGGTGTTCACGGGTGGCTTGTTCCAGGTGGGGCAGGGAGGTGTAGCCGGCGTCGACCAGGTGCTCGGCGGACAGGAGTCCCCGGCGGGCCAGGCGGGTGTGGAGGGGCAGGACCTTGCTGTCGTGGGTGGTGGCCGCGGTGGTGGCCAAGTCCGTGATCACGTTGGGGCCGTCGGGAGCACAGGTCTCGGTCAGGTGAGCGGCGAACCCCTTCCAGCTGATGATGTGTCCGCGCCGTGCGTAGCGGACCGAGGTGTCGTGGGGAGAGACGACCGCCCGGGACGAGGGCGGCAGTCCGGGTCCGCCTTCCTTCTCGGCGGTGCGCCAGCGGAGGTGTCCTGCGGCGTCACGGTGGTAGTCCTGCCTGCACCATGATCTGGCGCAGGGCCTGGATGCGAGGGCCGGACGTGCGGTCTGCTGCGTGCCGGTAGAGGTATTCCAGGAGCCGGACGGCGTCGTTTCCGGTGGCAAGGAATCCGGTCTTGGGCTTGGTTGGGTTCTTGCCCAGGCGGACCGGTCGGCCGCAGCGGAGCCCCCAGTCCCCGTCGACCATTTCGTCGAGCAGGTGAGGGGATGTGCCTGCGCCCTCTTCGAGTGCGGCGCGGACGGCCTCGGTGATCAGTTCCAGGCGGGTCAGGTCGCGCACCGCGGCCAGGACGTGGGTGGAATCCGTGTGCTGAGTGGTGCGCTCGCGCACCAGCCGGCCTCCTTGAGACGGGCCAGCGCGAGGTCGAGGAGGCGGTCAGCACGGTCGTCTTCAGCGAGACGGTCGCGGAAGTCCGTCAGCACGCTGTGATGGAAACCGGGATCGTCCAGCTCCATGGCCATGGCGTACTTGAAGTCGATGCGGCAGCGGACCGCCTCGGCGGCCTGCCGGTCCGACAGACCGAGCAGGAACTAAAGCACACAGACGGTGGCCAGTTGCGCAGGCGAGAGACCCGGCCGCCCGCTCCGCGGGTACCAGTCGGCGAAGTCCTCGTCGCACCACAGCCCGTCCAGCCGGTCTCTCACCCATATCGCCGTCGTGCCGCCCGGGTTGCTCGCCCGCGCGACCTGCGCAGTCAGAGGCAGGACTTGCTCACCGCAACGGGGGCAAAGGGACCACGGGCACCGGTGGAACCACACGAGCATGCCCGCTGACCATGCTGCCGCACCGGGAAACTCCAAGAGTCGGGTGGCCCGGGGGAATCTCACCCCCGGGCTCCCACAGAACGGAGCGTGACAATCTCTTGTCACTCCGCTCTTGTCATCCTGATCACCAGGCGACGGAGGCTTCGGTGATCCACCGCCACTGTGCGAGTAGCCGGGGGTATCGCTTGGCGATCCCCTGCATGCACTCGACGGCCTTCCTCAGCCCCGCGAGCCGCTTGTACTTTCGGCGGATCCATCGCACCAAGTAGGCGTTGATGCGCGCCAGAAGGGGATACAACGCCGACCGGTAGAACCGGCCGTAGTAGTTCATCCAGCCCGCCACGATCGGATTGATCGCCTTGGCGAGCTCTACGAACGTGAAGTTGGAGCGACGATGAAGTCGCCACCGGCGCACCTCTCGTCCCATCTTGTTCAGAGCATCCTTGCTGACCGCCGGCAGGAACGACAGGAACTTCCGGCCGTCCTTGGTCCGTGCGCCGCGCAGGCGGAACGTGAATCCCAGGAACGTGAAGGACGTGTGCTCATAAGAGCCGCGCCGTTTCCCGTCTTGGCAGTACACGATCTTGGTTTTGTCGGGATGCAACCGCAGCCCGACCTCTTCCATCCTGTTCCCGAGTGCCGCCAGGACCTGCTGGGCCTGGCGCTCGCTGACGCAGTGCACGACCGCATCGTCGGCATACCGCTCGAACTGGACGTCACGGAAGTTCCGGGCCAGCCAAAGGTCGAACGCGTAGTGCATGAACAGGTTCGCCAGCACAGGCGAGACTGCGGACCCTTGCGGGGTCCCTCGATCTCGCTTCTGCAAGGTGCCGTCGGGCAGTTGAAGCGGCGCACGAAGCCACCGATCAACATACAACTTCACCCAAACGGCGTCGGTGTGAGCTTCCACCGCCTTGACGATGAGGTCCCACCGGACGCTGTCGAAGAACTTCTGGATGTCGAGATCGATCACCCAATCCCTCTTCCAACACCGTTTCCGGCATTGCTCCACCGCGTCCAGAGCCGACCGCCGCGGCCGGTATCCATAAGAATCCTCATGGAACACAGGATCCACGCGGATTCCCAGATGCCGGGCCACAACGGTTTGCGCGACCCTGTCAGCGACCGTCGGAATTCCTAGAATCCTTTTGCCGCCGCCGTGCTGCTTCGGGATCTCCACCGCACGCACCGGAGGAGGGAAGTAAGTCCCCGACGACATTCGATTCCAGATCTTGTAAAGGTTTCCCTTCAGATCAGCTTCGAAGTCCGCGATGGACTGCCCGTCCACTCCCGGTGTGCCCTGATTACCCTTCACATCCTGGAAAGCCTCCCAGACCTCCCACTTCGAGATATCGAACGGCTTGCTTGACGATTTCAACTGCTGCATCGGCTCCTCCCGGCCATCGCCGGTTGACCAAACGAACACAGCCACGGATGACCCGGCCCCTTCGCTCCACCCCCATTACAGGGGCTTCATCACTACTACGGGCCGGTCCGCCAGCGCACCCCGCGACGGTACTCAGCCCCTTGCGGTTTCAGCCGCTTGAGACACTCCCTATCGCCGCCCTACCCGGGGCGAACAGTGTCAGGGTGCGCTTTCTCCTGTTCCATGTGGAAGCGGCAGATCAGGCTCACGTCATCTTCATGCCGGGCACCGTCTGGCCAGTAAACGGGCTCCCGCCAGACTCATCCCGGAGATCGGAGAAAACCTCCGGTTCTGATGCCGTCTCACTCTGTTTCGACACGTCAGCAATGATTCGCTTGCACTCGTCTTCCTGATCCCTACCTGACGCCTCTCACGACGCCTTTTCCTCATCGCTCACCACGACGGTCTTCAGCCAACGCAGCATGAGGTGGTTTGAAGCCGCCCCCCGCAGGGCGACTCCGAAGGGCCACATCCTTCATCTCCCACACAGCATCACTTGAGGATGCAATTCCTACATAGAGCTCCTCATCGTGTTCAGGACACACTCCCCGACAGAGTCAAGCTCAGGCTCACAAGACCTCCCCTGGTAATACGCACAGGGGCTAGTGATCGTTATTGCCTGATCCAGGCCGGTCTTGCGGACTGTCAGGTCAGGACAATGCCGGTGATTTAGCGTATCAGAAGCCGTATCTCAACCGAACACGATCGCTTGATTTTCGCTGGTCAGGCATGGTCTAGCTCGGAATGAGGGAGGCATGCGGCGTCTTGTTTCGG
>NZ_JBHJUV010000119.1:0-7812 GCF_042268025.1 Streptomyces sp. NPDC056161 | reverse complement strand
CCGACAAACCCAGACACCCGGCGGCCCTCCGCGACCACCGGGCACCCAGCCCTGCCCACACCCACCCTGACCAGGCCATATTTACGCGTCAGAAGTGCCCTTACAGACCCCTTACAGACTGTCCTCGGCGACCTGAGCAGCGATCTCCGAGAAGTCAACGGCGTTCCAGCGTTCTGGTCGCATGCTGATGGCCACGTTTCCGGCGTGTGTCTCGTGGGTCGCTTTGAGGAATGCCGCCACGCGCTCCGGTTCCACATAGCGTCTGACGATCTGGTTGTGCTCGCCTTCGGTGATCGGCACGGTCTCGACCACGGGCCCTTCTACCGAGACATAACGTAATCCTTCGGCCTCCTGGACACAGAGCGAGAACCGTCCAGCTTCGGCGATGAGCCGCGCCTTGCGCGATCGGGGTGAAGTGAACAGCTTGACTTCGCCGCCGGGTCGGTAGTCATACCAGATCGGTGTGGCCATGGGGGCCCTGCCTGTCTCGGCGGCGACGCAGAGCACCCCGAGATGCGGCTGGGCAAGGAATTTTTCTCGCTGTTCTGAGGACATCTTGTGAGCCACCATTACTCCCCAATCAAGATAAGTCTGCTCCCCATACCTGGGATTCCTGGGATTCCTGGGATTCCTGGGATTCCTGGGATTCCTGGGATTCCTGGGATCTTGTCCGGCGCGGTGTCTGCCGCGTGTGCAGAGGTTCACGGCGGCCGACGGGCCGACGGGCCAAGGGCAGTGAGCCGCCCCGATCGCCCTCTCCACTTCGTGTGCATTCCACCGCCGACTCTCGGCACGCGGGGCCGGACAGGGGAACCACGCCTGTGAGTGGACAACTCACAAGACCAGCCCAGACCCGGAGCACCGCCTACCCAACGCTGCGACCGAGCTTGTTCGGAAGCCGCGCCGCGACCATCGCGGCCGAAACTCCCGCGCTCCGACGCATACGTTCCCCTTCGAGTCAGATTGCCTGTCCTGAGCATCACCACGGGGAACCGATGGCATGGGTGAAACCGCCCTGACGGGTGGCCGTGAGTGCGCCGGGGGCGCTCCAGGGGAGCGGGCGGCGCTCGCCCCACGGCGTCGGTACGCAGCCGAGCCAAGCGGATCGATCAGTTCGTCCACTCCTCACGCTCGGTCTGCCGGCGCTGCTTCCACAGGCGCAGCAGCTCGTGCGTCTGGGAGTCCAGGGAGACGGTGCGTTCGCCGCTGTCGCTCCTGGGGGTGTCCTCCCAGACCGCGTGGGAGGCGGTGACGAGCTGTTCGCTGATCCGCTCCGTCGGCCAACGCCTGTTTCGGGGTGTTGAACGTTGCCGTGTGAAATTCGCCAGAGCGGTGGTCAGGCCGGGGACGGCGTTGAGCCGCGAGAGCCGTCTGCGTTCACTGGTGCATCGTCGTGGTGGGCCGGGCCGAATACCTCGTCGGCGCCATGCGGTTCTGTGCGCGGCTGCTGGTTGAGCGTGTGGCGCAGTATGGAGGAGTGCCGGTAGACCTCTTTGCGGGCCCGCATGATGTTGCCCAAGGGAGTGTGCTCGGCGGTGACCCGCCACGGTGTGAAGGACAGCGCGTCCATCTTCTCCAGGTTCTCCGGGCCGGAGATGTCCTGTTGCGGCAAGTGCAGCGTGGCCACCGTGACGTACGGGGAAAGATGCTCGGGCCACTCGATTGTGGTGTCCTCCACCGGCATCCGCTCCAGGTCGGTGCAGAGTTGCACCTGGATGTCGAAGGCGTAGGGCCGCTCCTGCAACTCGGCTTCCAGGGCCGGACGGTAGACCTCCGCTGCGGAGGTCGGGTCGATGGTGCGCCGGACCACCGCGGCGGCGGAGTGTGGGTCGGGCGCGATGCGCACTTTGGCGATGTAGTCCCCGTGCCTGACCGCGCCCATCGTCCAGTAGGTCGACAGCAGTACGTTGGCCGGGGAGATCTTGGACAGGTACAGGAAGGCCAGGAACTCGTCCCATGCCCAGTTGTCCTGGTCCAGGGTTCCTTTTCCGGTCACGAAGTCGGCGAAGAAGCGGTGCGCACCGGTTCGGCCTTGGGAGAAGTAGGTCGGCGCGTTCAGGAACAATTCCTGGATGAACAGGTAGTGCTTGACTGTGTTGCAGAAGAAGACGGGTCCGTTGATGTTCGTGTAGTCGAATGTTCTTGTGTCCGGCTCGTCTTCCAGCAGGGTCGGGCCGGGGATGTCGAAGATTTTCAGCGCCAGCCCGGTGGCGCTGCCCAGTCGGGCGTCGGCTCCGGCGTGGGGCGAGCCGTTGGAGAAGCGGATGAGGGCGTCGTGGGTTCCCGGAGTGGCGTAGATGCCTTGGGCGTACTCGGGGGGAATTCCGTCCAGGATTTCCACCTGCCCTCGGATCAGTCCGTAGCCCTTGGCGTGGGCGTCTCGGAGGGCTTGTCCTGTTCCGCCGGCCTTGACGGACTCGGTGATGTACCTTTCGGTCTTCTCTATCACCGTCCGCAGGTTCTGTTCGAAGTGCGGTTCACTGTCTTCGATGTCCGGTGTGTAGCGGACGAACTGTGCTGCCATGGCTTCGACCTCTCCATGGAGAGCGGGTGGGGCCTCAAGGGACGGGAATTGCTATCAGTCCTCCAGTCCGGCGAGCCAGCGCAGGGCGCGCAGCCCCGGCAGAAAGCAGTACTCACCGCCGCGGGTGACCACGAAGCTGGGCAGGTTCCGCAGGCGACGCCGAACCGGCCTCTCCGGGATGGTGACCGTGCCGGTTCCGCCGTGACGTCCGGCTACCGGGTCCTTTTCGCCGGGGTAGCCGATGAAGTTTCCGTCATTGACCCACTCGGCCTTGATGAATTCAAACTGTCGTTCCAGGTGGGCCCCGAGGAAGAAACCGACCAGACCCCGGTCCCTGCCGTCGTCCTCCAACACGCTCTCCGGAAGGGGCGGACCATAGGTGGTGCCGCGGCGGATGAGCCGGTGCATCCGCGCGTCACCGATGATGGTGGAATCGCGAGGGTTGGTGCGCCGGATGTGGGCACCTGCGGGGCACCGGAACCCTCGGTCGTCGTTCTCCCGGTACAGGAAGTTGTTGTTGCGCCGCGGATCTTCCGCCAGCTCTGGATCATCGTGCTCCGGCGACAGCGTCAACGGCGCCCCGCTCGGCCAGCGCCCGACCATCTTCGCCGCCAGGAGTGCCTCGTCCTCGGCGCTGGAGCTGTTCGCGCGCAGGTACCGGCGCCAGGCCGCGACGTTCGTGTGGATCTTGCGGACGGCCACGTAGGTCCCGTTGCGCCCCAGCACATCGGGGCTGGGCATGGGCGGCAGGTTGCCCGTCTCGTCGGGGTAGCCAAGGATGAACTCGCCGGCCTTGATGGGGAGTTCCTGCGGGTTGGAGCCGGGCAGTCCAACGCCCTCGATGTTCGGATGGCTGATGCCGTCACGGAACCCGAAGGTAGTCCGCCCGGTCGGGAGCTGGCGGACGTCCTGCTGCCAGATCACCTGGACACCGGGCGTGTCCTGGTAGGCGACACGGGCTTGCTCCAGCTCCTTGTCCAGCTGCGCCGCATCGGAGGACAGGGCACTCAACGCGATGTGAACGTCCTCCGTGCCGAACGGCCTCTCCCAATGGGCCGGCGCACTCTCACCGAGGTCACCGATCAGCTCCGCCCGAGCGGCCATGCCCTCGCGAAACGCCCGCGGAAAGCTGTCCAGCGATTCCTGCGGCACTCCCAGGGCCTTCAGCCCCTGATAGGTGAGCGCCACAGCCACCCAGGCATCCCGTCTCGGGTCCACCTCGGGCAGACCAGCCGCGGTCAGCGGGAGCAGCCGCCGCAGCAGGGCACGCCCGGCGTGGCGGTCATCGACGCGCAGGAAGATGTACTTTCCCTGGTAAGGCACGGGCCGTGGGCGCAGTGCTCCGCTCTGGATGTCGTCGATCTCGACGCGTACGACGCCCGCGCCGCTGCTTCCCGTCGTGTTCATAGTGGTTTGTGCTCCACATCGGTGTCAGCCTGGGCGCCCCCAAATGGGCGGCCCGCGCCCGCCGACGCGGTCCAATGATGTTGGGTCGGCCGGGAGTTGTGGTCATGTCGTTCCAGGCCACCTAGCTCGCGGCCACCTCCAGCAGCTTCTGGAAAGCAGGCGTGGACACCAGCTCCGCATTGGCCGGGTTCTCCAGCGCCGCCCGGAACTCGGAGGTGTCCAGCACCTCCTGGAACGCGTCGTCCACACGCTGATCCTTGAAGATCTGCTGAACGGTCAGATCGGGATAGGCGCTGACGAAGACCCCCGCGGGCTCCTGGTGGGCGAGGAACCATTCCTTCACCCCTGGGTCGTGGATACCGGGGAACCCTTCGCTGTGCGAGAAGACCTTGTCGAAGCGGGCCCCGACCACCGTCTTGGCGAAGTCGTCGATGTAGGTGTCCCAGGAGCCGTCGAAGACGCTGGCGAACATGAACCGGGTGTCGTTGTCGAAAATTACATGGCGTGCGTCATGCAGCGTGCCGATCTGGCGCACTGCCGCATGAACCCTCTCGTCATCCGCCGCGTCGGCGAGCGTGGCGAGATCCGCACGCAACGCATCGGCCTCGCCTGTTTTGATTTTGGTGAAAACGGTGAATTCGTTGCAGACGCCATCCGTCTTGCCCGGGTGTTCAGGATGGGCACGCTGGGCCGCGTCTGATGTCGGAGTCATGATCAGGTTCTCCTGCCACGGATCGATTCGAGGGCCGTCAAGCACCCCGATATGAGGTCCCATGGCCCTCACCAACAATCCTGAGCCCGCCTGTGCCGCCCCGCATTCCGGCAACGGCTGGTGTGATGAGCCCATGGCGGATACAAAACCCGGCCCGGTCGGAACGGGTTCCGTCCCGGGACGACCCCACCACGTACCGTTTACGCGGTGTGCCCGCAGGCAATCGTCAGGCCGGGATCGTCTCAACCCGGGAAGCTCCTGAGGACAGGTCCGTATAGCGCAGGAAAATGGAGTCGGACCTGCCGAGCAGGCCGTGTCACCCTCTCGGGCAACCGTCTCCCACGCCACTCCGTCCAAGAGTCGCGTCGGCTGCCCGTAAGCCGGACGGTACGGCAGGACACTCGGCTGCCGTCTGAAACTCGACTGGGCTCAAGGAAGCCGCACCGCGGGCTGGCTACTGGGGCTCTCGGCACTGGGGCAGTGATGGGGCGCCGAAATGGATGGGCGCGATCGACCGCCTGCCGCCGGTCTCCGTGCCGGACGCGAGGCCGTCCAGAGGCGGAGGGTGCGGAGGGGCGACGATGGCGGTCGCGCTGTCGACATGTTCGTCGAAGGCATTCATGGCTTCGACGGGCGTTGGGTCGTGGCCGGCGTCTCGATGGCGAGACTGGCCGGAGCGTGCCCTGGCCCGCACAGCGCACGGCCGGCACTGGGTTCGATGCGCGCATCGCCCGCCGCCGAGTACGCCGCGCCGCGCAGCGTCCAGAAAGGCACCAGCCGCGCAGCGATGCCTTATGCGTTGCGGGAAAGCTTCACCAAACTCCCGTACCGCACGATCGGTGCAAAACTACCCAAATCACCCATCGTTGCGTTCCCAGGATGTTCCCATCGAGCACACAAAGGCCCCTCCGTGGCGTCAGCGATGGGACCATGCAGCCTCTGACCTGCTGCTTCTTTGAGCCCCCTGTCGGATTCGAACCGACGACCTTCGCTTTACAAGAGCGGCGCTCTGACCAGCTGAGCTAAGGAGGCATGCGCGTGTGCGCCACTGCCGTGCGCGTGCGCGCCACAGCAGTGTACCCACCTCCCTGAGGCGCCCTGTCGAAAATTTCCGCGAAGTTCACAGTCCCGCAGGTACTGACAGATCAGGGAAACGCCAGGTACCGTCCTGACTCAGTTCACTCCGGTGGACTACACCATCCACCTTCCTACTCGGATCGTCCGGCACGTTCCTGCCGGTAGAAGGGGGCCTACGCGCCATGGCCACTGTCACGTTCGACAAGGCGACCCGGATCTACCCGGGTTCCGAGAAGCCCGCCGTCGACTCGCTGGAGATCGCGATCGAGGACGGCGAATTCCTCGTTCTGGTCGGTCCGTCCGGCTGCGGCAAGTCCACCTCCCTGCGCATGCTCGCCGGCCTGGAGGACGTCAACGGCGGCGCCATCCGCATCGGTGACCGCGACGTCACCCACCTGCCGCCGAAGGACCGGGACATCGCCATGGTGTTCCAGAACTACGCGCTCTACCCGCACATGACGGTCGCCGACAACATGGGCTTCGCGCTCAAGATCGCCGGCGTCAACAAGGCGGAGATCCGCAAGAAGGTCGAGGAGGCCGCGAAGATCCTCGACCTCACGGAGTACCTGGACCGCAAGCCGAAGGCGCTCTCCGGTGGTCAGCGCCAGCGTGTCGCCATGGGCCGCGCCATCGTGCGTGAGCCCCAGGTGTTCCTCATGGACGAGCCGCTGTCGAACCTCGACGCCAAGCTCCGCGTCTCCACCCGTACGCAGATCGCGTCCCTCCAGCGCCGTCTCGGCATCACCACCGTCTACGTCACCCACGACCAGGTCGAGGCCATGACGATGGGCGACCGGGTGGCCGTGCTCAAGGACGGGCTGCTCCAGCAGGTCGACTCGCCGCGGAACATGTACGACCGCCCGGCCAACCTGTTCGTCGCGGGCTTCATCGGCTCCCCCGCCATGAACCTGATCGAGGTGCCGATCACCGACGGCGGCGTGAAGTTCGGCAACAGCGTCGTCCCCGTCAACCGCGAGGCGCTGAAGGCCGCTTCCGACAAGGGTGACAAGACGGTCACGGTCGGCGTCCGCCCCGAGCACTTCGACGTGGTCGAGCACAACGGCGGCGCCAGCGCGTCCCTGGCCAAGGACAGCGCGGACGCCCCGGCGGGCCTCGCGGTCTCGGTGAACGTGGTCGAGGAGACCGGCGCCGACGGGTACATCTACGGCACCGTCGAGGTCGGCAGCGACCAGAAGGACCTCGTCGTCCGCGTCAGCAGCCGCTCCGTCCCGGAGAAGGGCGCGAAGGTGCACGTCGTGCCGCGGCCGGGCGAGACCCACGTGTTCTCGACCTCCACGGGCGAGCGCCTCTCCGACTGACGGCATCCGCCGGAACAATCCCCGGCAATTCACCCAGGTTGACGAAGAAGGGCCCCGCAGGTTGCCGCGGGGCCCTTCTCACTGTCGCGAAATACCCCACCGAACACCCGCATTTCGAGCAGTGTGCGTCAACGTCCCACCCGGAAAAAGCCACTTCCCCGTCCCCCGAACCGGTGACCAAATGTCGCCAAATCATCACCGGGCGCTACCCTCACACGCGTGAAGCACTCCACCACCCAACAGACGCGACGCGGTCACCGGGGCCCCGCCCGGCGTATCGGCCGCACCCTCGCCCTAGTCCTGCCCGTCGTCCTGGTGCTCTCCGGGACCCTCGCGGTCACCCGAGTCAACTGGTCGGGGAACCCCTCCAACTCGGTGCTCACCGCGTCGGACGTCACCTCCGCGAGCGGCTCCCTGCGGGCCGTTCCACGCACCCCGCAGGACGTCCTGCGGGACCAGTTGATGGCCGAGTTGCAGGAGAAGAACCCGGGCACGGTCCTCACCCACCTCCAGCAGGCCGTCAACGGCCGCCCGTCGCTGGCCAGGCACTGCACCTCCATCGCCCGCTCCCTCGGCCAGGCGGCCGTCCGCATCTACGGCGCCTCACGCGCGCAGTCGTACGCGCGCCCCGTCTGCGACACGTCCTTCGCCTCCGGCGTGCTGACCGCGCACAGCTGAGCCGCGGCACCGGCCGGGCGGGGGGGCGCGCCCGGGGCCCGGCCGGCCCGGCCCGGCGCGGGGGGGGGCGCGCCCCCGCCCCCCCCCCCCCCCCG
>NZ_JBHJUV010000118.1:0-7995 GCF_042268025.1 Streptomyces sp. NPDC056161 | reverse complement strand
AACATCCCGCTTCGCTGGACGCTCCCGAAAAACATGACCAACCCCCATGAACCAACCCTGCCGGGATTGACGAAACAGATAGGGGCACCCCCCCGCCCCCGTGGTGGGTGGCGTGGGGTTGTTTGGTCGGGGTGGCTGGTCGCGGAGTCCCCGCGCCCCGGTTCGGTGGTGGTCGGGTCAGTGCAGGGGCAGGTCCACGCGTACCTGCCAGTCGCCCGCGTCCGGGCCGGTCCGTGCGCTGCCGCCGAGGAGGGTCGCGCGCTCGCGTATGCCGCGCAGGCCGCTGCCCCGGGCGGGACCGGCCACCCCGCCCGGCAGCGGATTGCGTACTTCCAGGGCGAGGGCACCGGCCGCCACCGTGACGCGGACCAGGACCGGTACGGATCCCGCGTGCCGCAGCACATTGGTCAGTGCCTCCTGGAGGATGCGGTAGCCCTCCCGTGACACCGGCCCCGGAACCGCCTCCAGCGGGCCGGTCGTCTCGGCGTCGACCTTGGCCCCGGAGGCGCGCGCCGACTCCAGGAGACGGTCGGCGTCGGCCAGCGTGGGACGACTGCCCGCCGGCCGCTGCGACTCGCGCAGCACGCCCAGCACCCGCTCCAGATCCTCCAGGGCGGCCCGGCCCGTCTCCTCGATGGCACCCAGGGCCCGGTCGGTGAACTCCGGATCGCGCGCGGCCCGCGCCGCGCCCGCCTGCACCACCGCGACCGTCAGCGCGTGCCCGATGGAGTCGTGCAGCTCGCGCGCGATACGGGTGCGCTCCAGAAGCTGTTCGGTCCGCTCCTCCAGGGCGGCCAGGCGCTCCACCGCCGACGGACCCAGCATCCGGCGTGCGACGGCGGTGACCAACTCGCCGAGGCCCACCACCAGGCCGTACAGGGCGAGCAGGGGGAGCGGGGCGAGCAGCGCGTAGGCCCAGTGCGGTTGCAGGTGGTCCAGCACCGGGGCGGCCGGGGTGGTGCGGCCGAGGGCCGGCCGGACCAGATCGTAGGTCAGCGCCGGCAGCCAGACGGTGCCGAACACGGCGGGCACGGCGAGCACCATCCGCGCCTCCAGCCAGAGCACGGTGCGCATCCTGTCCCGCCAGGTCGCCGACGGCGCCACCGAGATGCCGGGCTCCTCCTCGCCGGGCGTCAGCAGCAGCCGTGCCTGCACCCCCTCCCCGGTCCGCACCGCCCCGATCAGCCCCACCGGGAGCAGCGCCACCGCGGGCACCCACGGCGTCGACATGTCGATGAACAGCCAGACGCTGACGACCAGCATGGGCACCCACAGGTGCAGCACGCGCGTGTACGTCCTCCCCCGCAGCAGCGGGCGCAGAAAACGGGCCATCCGCTCATAGTGGCAGGCGCCACCGACAACGGACCTCCCCCGGGCGGGGGAGACGGTGCCCACCGTCGGGGGAGGACCGCAACCCCCGTGCCCGGCCAGGGTGGTGACATGACCTGCATCGACGTACGAGAACTCAGCAAGACGTACGGCACCCGGCGGGCCGTGGACCGTGTCACCTTCACCGTCCGCCCCGGCCGGGTGACCGGTTTCCTCGGCCCCAACGGCGCCGGGAAGTCCACCACCATGCGGCTCGTCCTGGGCCTGGACCGGCCGACCTCCGGGACCGCGACGGTCGGCGGCCGGCCCTACGCCGGACTTCGCGAGCCGCTGCGCCAGGTGGGTGCGCTGCTCGACGCGCAGGCCGCGCACGGCTCCCGCAGCGGACGCGACCATCTGCGCGCCCTGGCGGCGAGCAACCGCATTCCCGTGCGCCGGGTCGACGCGCTGCTGGAGGAGACGGGCCTCGCGGCCGTGGCGCGGCGCCGGGTGAAGACGTACTCCCTGGGCATGCGCCAACGGCTCGGCATCGCCGCCGCACTCCTCGGTGACCCCGAGGCCGTCCTCCTCGACGAGCCGTCGAACGGCCTCGATCCCGAAGGCATCGTGTGGATCCGTGAACTGCTGCGCCGGCTGGCGGCCCAGGGACGCACCGTCCTGGTCTCCAGCCACCTCATGAACGAGACCGCGGCCTTCGCCGACCACCTCGTCGTCCTCGGCCGCGGCCGGCTGCTCGCCGACACCCCGTTGCGGGAATTCGTCCACGCGCGCGTGCGACCCGGCGTTCGGGTCCGTACGGCCGACGGCACGCCCCCCGCCGACCTGCTGGCCCGGCACGGCTACGACGCCGCCCCCGACCCCTCCGGCAGGTGGACCGTACGCAACGCGCGCGTGGAGGACATCGGGCGCCTCCTGGCGGACGCGGGCGTCCCCGTCCTCGAACTCGCCCCTGTGGAGCCCACCTTGGAAGAGGCGTATCTGGATCTGACGTCGGCCGAGACCGAGTTCGCCGCCCAGCCGCAGGAGGTCTGACCATGTCCTTCCAGCCCGCCCTCCACGCCGAGTGGATCAAGATCCGTACGCTGCGCTCGCTGGTCGGCAGCCTCGCCGCGGTGCTGCTCGTCACCGCCGCCCTCGCCCTGCTCGCCTCGACGGACGAGACCGGCACCGACTCCCTGTCCTCGATGTTCTTCGGCGTCTCCTTCGGCCAGATCGCGGCGACGGCGTTCGGCGCGACGGCCGTCTCGTCCGAGTTCCAGGGCGGCGCACTGCGCGTGACCCTGGCCGCGGTTCCCGACCGGCTGCGCTGGTTCGCCGCCAAGGCCACCGCGATCGCGGCCCCCGTCCTCGCCGTCGGGCTGGTCACCGGGGTGGTGACCTTCCTGGTCGGCCGTGCCGCCCTCGGGTCCGGAGCGGACCGGCCGACATGGTCCGAGGGGCTGCGCGCGGCGCTGGGCTGCGGCGTCTACCTGACGCTGATGGCGCTGTTCGCGGCCGGGCTCGCGGCGGTGCTGCGCAGCGGCGTGGCCACACTCAGCGTGCTGATCCCGCTGCTCCTGATCGTCTCCTTCGTGGTCGGCGATCTCTCCGGCGGCGTCGCCGACTTCCTGCCCGACCGGGCCGGCCAGGTGGTGCTGCACAGCGACTGGGACGGCACCCTCGGCCCGTGGACCGGCCTGGCGGTGACCGCACTGTGGTCGGCGGCGGCACTGCTCGCGGGAGCGTGGAACGTGCACCGGCGGGACGCCTGACCCATCGCCGCCCGCCGGCGCGGACCCGGCTTCCTGGGCGGGCGCCCCGGCGGCGACACCGGGGGGAGAGACACAGCCGGAGGAGCGGCACGGGGTCCGGCTCAGGGCGCGGAGGGCTCCCGTAGGGGCGGCCGAGGCCCCGGGGCGACGTGGCCGCGGGCGCGCCCCGCGAGCAGGGCGAGCAGCAGGGCCGGCACCAGCAGCAGACCGAAAGCGGCGCCGTAGCCGCCCGGTTCGGAGGCGCCGGCCGCTACGCAGGCATTGAGCACACCGGAACTCATGGCCATGGCGCCGATCTGGCCGAGGTTCTGACTGGTCTGCATCGCGCTGCTCGCCCCGCCCTGCCGCTCGGGCGGGCTGTGCGAGAGCGACAGCACGGTGAGGGACGGGGCCAGCAGGCCCATGCCCGCCGCCGCGACCAGCATGGCCGAGGCGGCGGCCGGTGCCGGCACCGAGGGAAACGTACCGATCAGGGCGAGCGCCGCTGCCGCCGCCAGCACCAGGGCGCCGACAGCGACCAGCCGGTGCCGGGGTCGGCTCTCCAACAACCGCCCCTGCACCCAGGAGGCGGCCGCCCACACGACGGCCGCGGCGGTGAACACCAGGCCGGTTGTCACCGCGGGCACCTGCCGTTCGGTGATCAGCATCAACGGCACGAACGCCTCGATCGTGAAGTACGTACCGGAGGACAGGCCGCGCAGCAACACCGTGGTCGGCAGCCCGCGGGCGGCCCGCCAGGTACCCAGGGGCAGCAGTCGCGGCGCGCAGACCACGAGCAGACCGGCGCCCGCCGCCAGGAACGGGAGATGGCGCACGTCCCAGCCCGACACGCCGTACTGCCCGAGCGCCGCACCCGTGCTCACCGCGGCCGCGAGCAGGAGTGGTGGGCGGGAGGCGGGCCGGTCGTGCGGCGTGTCGGCGGCCGTCGCCCAGGAGGACCGCCGCAACACCGCCACCAGGACGAGCGACGGCGGCAGGGTCAGGGCGGCCAGGCCGTGGAACACCAGCCGCCAGGACCACCACTCGGACACCGCACCGGCCAGCGGCGGCCCCGTGAGCGACGGGACGATCCAGCACGCACTCATCAAGGCCAGCGCACGGGGCCGCAGCCGTTCCGGGTACGCCTGGCCGATGGCGGTGTCGATCGACACCGCGACCATCCCCGCCGCCAGGCCGTCCAGGAACCGCCCGGCGGCGAGCTGCCAGACGGAGACGCTGGTGGCCGACACCACCAGGGTGACCACGGTGAGGGCCAGTCCCACCGCGAGCGGCCTGCGCGCACCCGCACGGTCCGACCAGTGACCGGCCAGGACGCCGCCCAGCAGGCTCGCCGCCACGAAACAGCCCGCCACCAACGGGAACAGCGAGACCCCGTCCAGGTCCCGTGCCGCAGTGGGCAACGTGGGCACCACCGCCAACGCGGCGAACCCGGTGAGGAACATCACCGCCGCGAAACTGGCGGTGGCGGCCCGGTACCGCCGAGAGAACAACCGGGCCTCGGCTGATTCCGCTCCTGAGGACGCGCGTTCAGCCAACGCCCGGCACCCGCCGTGGCCCGGCCCGGCCGACGCCACAGCGGGCACCGGCTGACGGTGCGACGAGCACCCTCGGAGTGTCAGTCACGAGCGCACAAACTATGCGGCCCACTCACTCCACGCCACCGGATTTCCCCACGCCCGTCCGGGCCACGTGCCCTGCCCTCTCGGCCACGTCCGGACGGACCGGATCAGAGGATCGCCCCCGGGGTGTACCCGGCGGCCTGCGGGTGCTGCTCGATGATCTTCTCGATCCGGCCGACCACCGCGCCGACCTGGTCGGCCGCCGCACCCGTGAAGGACAGCTTGTCGGCCATCAGCGTCCGCAACTGCTCGCGGTCCAGCGGCAGCCGCTCATCGGCGGCCAGCTTGTCGAGCAGGTCGTTGCGTTCGGCGCCCTGCTCGCGCATGGCGAGCGCGGTGGCCACGGCGTTCTCCTTGATGGCCTCGTGGGCGACCTCGCGGCCCACCCCGGCCCGTACCGCACCCATCAGCACCTTCGTCGTGGCGAGGAACGGCAGATAGCGGTCCAGCTCGCGGGCGATGACGGCGGGGAAGGCACCGAACTCGTCGAGCACCGTCAGGAAGGTCTCCAGCAGGCCGTCCAGTGCGAAGAAGGCGTCCGGCAGCGCGACCCGGCGTACCACCGAGCAGGACACGTCACCCTCGTTCCACTGGTCGCCGGCCAGCTCGCCGGTCATCGAGGCGTAGCCGCGCAGGATCACCATGAGGCCGTTGACCCGCTCGCAGGACCGGGTGTTCATCTTGTGCGGCATCGCGGACGAGCCGACCTGACCCGGTTTGAAGCCCTCGGTGACCAGCTCGTGCCCCGCCATCAGGCGGATCGTCTTCGCCAGCGACGACGGCGCCGCCGCGAGCTGCACCAGCGCGGTCACGACCTCGTAGTCCAGCGAGCGCGGATAGACCTGACCGACGGAGGTGAAGGCGTGCGAGAAGCCGAGGTGCCCGGCGATCCGGTCCTCCAGCTCGGCGACCTTCGACGTGTCGCCGCCCAGCAGGTCCAGCATGTCCTGTGCCGTGCCGACCGGGCCCTTGATGCCGCGCAGCGGATAGCGGCCGAGCAGTTCCTCGACCCGGCCGTGCGCGACCAGCAGTTCGTCGGCGGCGGTCGCGAAGCGCTTGCCCAGCGTGGTGGCCTGCGCGGCGACGTTGTGGGAGCGGCCCGCCATGACCAGTTCGGCGTATTCGCCGGCCAGCCTGCCCAGACGCGCCAGCACGGCCACCGCGCGGTCGCGCATCAGCTCCAGGGAGAGCCGGATCTGCAACTGCTCGACGTTCTCGGTCAGATCACGGGAGGTCATGCCCTTGTGTACGTGCTCATGCCCCGCGAGGTCGTTGAACTCCTCGATCCGGGCCTTCACGTCGTGCCGCGTGATCTTCTCGCGCTCGGCGATGGAGACCAGGTCGACGGTGTCGAGAACCCGCTCGTAGTCGGCGATCGCCGCGTCCGGCACCTCGATCCCGAGGTCTTTCTGGGCCCTCAGCACGGCGAGCCAGAGCTGCCGCTCCAGCCTCACCTTCTGCTCGGGGGACCACAGAGTGGCCAGTTCGGCGGAGGCGTAGCGTCCGGCGAGGACGTTCGGGATGCGGGGCTTGGCGGGCGCGGAAGTCACGTGTACGGATTCTACTGGCGATTCCCGCAGGCCAGCGCCATGGGGGAGGAAGTGGAGGCCACGAGGGGCTGTGGGGCTGCCCGTGATCAGGGGCCGGCGGCGTTCCCCGTCGTGGTTTCATCAGGCACGCTCCGGTGGGCGGGCGGGAGTCAGGCAGGGGCGTCCGTGTCCGCCAGCTCCGCCAGTACCTGCGCATGGCACAGCTCGGGCACGCACCAGCAGGCGAGGGTCCTGCCGCCCAGCTCGGGGACGAGTTCAAGCAGTTCGGGGTGTTCCAGGAGGTACGCCCGGTACATCGCCAGGACCTCGGCCCGGGTGCCGTCCCGCCGCTTGGCCGCGGTGTGGTGGGCGAAGGGGTTGTACAACGGATGCCGGGGCAGGTTCCAGCCGCCCAGGGTCCAGCGGCGGCCCACGTAGACGACGTCCGCGGGGGCGTCCTCCAGCCGGGGGCCGAAGTCGTGGATCCGGCCCCTGAGGTTGATGACCCTGGTGGTCATGGCGGCGGTGCCACGGCGCCGGGCTCCGCCCGGTTCTCGTACGGGAGCAGCTCGGGGCGTTTGGGCGGGCGGCCGTCGCCGGAGGAGCGGCCGGTCAGCCGGCGGCCTATCCACGGCAGCAGATGCTGCCGGGCGAACCGCACGTCCGCGGCACGCCGGGTGTACCAGCCCGGCGGCAGGTCCGCGGGCGGCGGGACGTGCCATTCGGTGTCCACAGGGGCATAGCCGAGCCGCTGCCAGACGGCCTCCGCGACCCGGCGGTGCCCGTCGGCCGTCAGGTGCAGCCGGTCCGCGCCCCACAGCCGGGGGTCGGCCAGCGACGGCGCCCCGTACAGATCCACGACGACGGCGCCGTGCCGTCCGGCGAGGTCGTCGACGCAGGCGAACAACTGCTCCATGCGGGGCCGGACCCGCTCCAGTACCGGCCCGCGGCGGCCCGGGCTGCGCATGAGCACCAGCTGTTTGCAGGCCGGGGCGAGCCGTTCCACCGCCTCCGTCAGCAGCCCCTGCACCCGCCCCATGTCGCACTTGGGCCGCAGCGCGTCGTTGAGCCCGCCGACCAGCGTGACCACGTCGGCGTTCATCGCGGCCGCCACGTCCACCTGCTCCTCGACGATCTGCCCGATCAGCTTGCCGCGAACCGCGAGGTTGGCGTAGCGGAAGCCCGGGGTGCGGGCGGCCAGCCGCGCCGCGAGGACGTCCGCCCAGCCTCGGTAGGAACCGTCCGGCAGCAGGTCCGACATGCCTTCGGTGAAGGAGTCGCCGACCGCGACCAGGCTGGAGTGCGTGGGATGCGAGGGGATCGTCTGCATGGCGAGTGCGATGCTATCCCGGTGTCCCGGGCCCGTACCCACCGGTCGGTCCGGACCCGTTTCCACCGGCCGGTCAGGGTCCGAGACCGCTCGTCGCTCCGGGGTCGTGCCCGCCGGTCGGCCCGGTCGCGTCCGCTGGTCGGCCCGGGACCCACGTCCGTATCCGCCGGCCGGTCCAGGCATGTGTCCGCCGGTCGGCCCGGGGGCCGGGTTCGTGTTCGCCCGTCGGCGCGGGGCCCGGGCCCCGCGGCCCCCCCGGCCCCCGCCCCCGCCGCCCGCGGCGCGGCCCCCGCTGCAGGCCCGCCGCGCCCCGCGGCCCCACGCCCCCGCCCCCCCGCCCGCCGCGGGGGCCGCCCGGTGTCGGCGGGGCCCCGCGGCCCCCCCAAGACGCCCGGGCGGCCCCGCGGCGCGGCCGGGCCGCGGGCGGGATCCTGGGC
>NZ_JBHJUV010000117.1:0-8725 GCF_042268025.1 Streptomyces sp. NPDC056161 | reverse complement strand
GTCTGGAACATCGACTCCTTCGACCAGTGGGGCGTCGAACTCGGCAAGGTCCTCGCCAAACGCGTCGAACCCGCACTCACCGAAGGCACCGAGGTAGAGGGCCTGGACGCGTCCTCGCGGGCCCTGGTCGCCAAGTACCGGGAACTCCGCGGCCGGAGCTGAGCGCCGGATCGGCGCCCGCGGGGCCGTCGGCTCCGCACCCACCGACCCGACGCCCGCCGACCCACCGGTCTGCCGGGCCCGGTACTGGGGAAGGCAAAGCAACGCACGGCCCGGAGTGCCCGGACATCCGGGCGCTCCGCCCCCGGTACCGGAGCCAGGTGCCCGGCCGTCGACGCCACGCAAGGGTCACGCACGGGCCGGAGTCCCGCGCGAGGCAGACGCTCAGGCCGGGAGCCGAGGGCAGACGCTCAGGTCGGGAGTACGGCCCGCGGACGCTTTGTGAGGAGCACCGGTGGCCGGCGTCCGGCAGCACCACTCGCGGGCCGGTGTCCGGCCGCCTGCTGGTGGGAGCGGGGAAAAACGACGGGTGCGGCGGGGCCGGAGCCCCGCCGCACCCCGGCGTCACGGTGAAGCAGGCGGATACAGCGAGCGCGGCAGTCCGGAGGCCGCCGCCGCGTCCAGCAGCCACAGCGTGCGCTGCCGGCCGTACGCGCCCGCCGCCGGGGCCTGGATCTCGCCCGCGCCGGACAGCGCGATCTGCGCGGCCTCCGCCTTGTCCGCACCGGCCGCGAGCAGCCAGACCTCACGGGCCGCCCGGATCGCGGGGAGGGTGAGCGAGACCCGGGTCGGCGGTGGTTTGGGCGCGCCGTGCACGCCGACCACCGTGCGCTCGGTCTCCCGCACGCCCGGCAGCTCGGGGAAGAGGGACGCCACGTGCGTGTCCGGACCGACGCCGAGCATCAGCACGTCGAAGGTGGGCACGGCCCCGTGGTTCTCGGGGCCCGCGGCCCGGGCCAGCTCCGCCGCGTAGGCGTCCGCCGCCGCGTCCACGTCGGCGCCGTAGGGACCGTCCGACGCGGGCATGGGGTGCACGCGTTTCGGATCCAGGGGCACGGTGTCCAGCAGAGCCGCGCGAGCCTGGGTGACATTGCGTTCCGGGTCGCCCTCGGGCAGGAAACGCTCGTCGCCCCACCACAGGTCGAGCCGGGTCCAGTCGACGGCGTCCCGGGCGGGCGCCGCCGCCAGGGCGGCCAGCAGCCCGTTGCCGTTGCGGCCGCCGGTGAGCACCACGGACGCGGAACCCCGGGACGCCTGGGCGTCCACGACCTTGGTGATCAGGCGGGCCGCCGCGGCCTGGGCCATCAGCTCCTTGTCGCGGTGCACGACCAGCTGCGGGGTGCTCACTTCGACGCCGCCTTCTTCGCCGGTGCCTTCTTCGCGGACTTCTTGGCCGCGGCCTTCTTCGCGGGCGCCGAGGCGGTACCGGTTTCCGACGACTTACCGGTTTCCGACGCCGTACCGGTCTCCGACGCTGCCCCGGCACCCGCGGTGGCGGGCTCCGGATCCGCGGCGGACTTCGGATCCGCCGCCGGCCGCTGGTCCGCGGGCTGCGAGCCGACGAGCCGCTCCACGCCGTAGCGCAGCGCCGACGCGTAGGTGTCGTCCGGGTCGAGCCGGCGCAACTCCTCCGCGATCAGCTCGGCCGTCTCGCGCCGCTTGAGCGCGACCGCCCGGTCCGGCTGGCCCTGGATGGACAGCGTGGCCAGCGAGCCGTCCGAGCGGTCCAGGCCGATCGGACCGCAGTCGGTGTCCAGCCGGACCGCCGTGAGGCCAGGTCCGGACGACAGCGACCGCTTGACGGGGACGTCCAGCCGGTCCGCGAGCCACATCGCCAGCAGCTCACAGCTCGGGTTGAACTCCTCGCCCGCCACCTCGACGCCCTTGACCTCGCAGGTGACCTGGTCCAGGGCCGCGGCCAGCATCGAGCGCCAGGGCGTGATGCGGGTCCAGGACAGATCCGTGTCGCCGGGCGTGTAGGTCTCGGCGCGGGCGGACAGCTCCCGCACCGGTTGCTCGGACGCGTAGATGTCGGTGACCCGGCGCTGGGCGAGGGCACCCAGCGGGTCCTTGGCCGGATCGAGCGGCGCGTTCACCGGCCACCAGACGACGACCGGCGCGTCCGGCAACAGCAGCGGCAGCACCACGGAGTCGGCGTGGTCGGCGACCTCGCCGTACAGCCGCAGCACCACCGTCTCGCCGGTGCCGGCGTCCGCGCCCACCCGTACCTCGGCGTCCAGCCGCGAGGTGGTGCGGTCACGCGGGGAGCGCGAGACCCGTTTGACGACCACCAGGGTGCGCGAGGGGTGCTCGCGCGAGGCGTCGCCCGCTGCCTTCAGGGCGTCGTAGGCGTTCTCCTCGTCGGTGACGACGACCAGGGTCAGCACCATGCCCACGGCGGGCGTGCCGATCGCACGGCGACCCTGCACCAGCGCCTTGTTGATCTTGCCGGCCGTGGTGTCCGTGAGGTCTATCTTCATGGCCGGCGCCAGCTCCGTCCGTCTCGTGCGAGCATCTCGTCGGCTTCCACGGGACCCCACGTGCCCGACGGGTACTGCGCGGGCTTGCCGTGCTTGTCCCAGTACTCCTCGATCGGGTCGAGGATCTTCCAGGACAGCTCGACCTCCTCCGTGCGCGGGAAGAGGTTGGCGTCGCCGAGCAGTACGTCCAGGATGAGCCGCTCGTACGCCTCCGGGCTGGACTCCGTGAACGACTCGCCGTAGGCGAAGTCCATGGAGACGTCCCGGATCTCCATCGAGGTGCCCGGCACCTTGGAGCCGAAGCGGACCGTGATGCCCTCGTCGGGCTGGACGCGGATGACGACCGCGTTCTGGCCCAGCTCCTCCGTGGAGGAGTGGTCGAAGGGGGAGTGCGGGGCCCGCTGGAAGACCACCGCGATCTCGGTGACCCGGCGGCCGAGCCGCTTGCCGGTGCGCAGGTAGAAGGGGACGCCCGCCCAGCGGCGGTTGTCGATCTCCACCTTGATCGCGGCATAGGTGTCGGTCTTCGACTTGGCGTCGATGCCGTCTTCCTGGAGGTAGCCGATGACCTTCTCGCCGCCCTGCCAGCCCGCCGCGTACTGCCCGCGTACCGTGCTGCGGCCCAGGTCCTTCGGCAGCCGCACCGCGCCCAGCACCTTGGTCTTCTCGGCGGCCAGCGCGTCCGCGTCGAAGGAGGCGGGCTCCTCCATGGCGGTCAGCGCGAGCAGTTGGAGCAGGTGGTTCTGGATGACGTCGCGGGCGGCGCCGATGCCGTCGTAGTAGCCGGCCCGGCCGCCGATGCCGATGTCCTCGGCCATGGTGATCTGCACGTGGTCCACGAAGGACCGGTTCCAGACCGGCTCGAACATCGTGTTGGCGAAGCGCAGCGCCAGGATGTTCTGGACGGTCTCCTTGCCGAGGTAGTGGTCGATCCGGAACACCTGGTCCGGTTCGAACACCTCGTGCACGACCTTGTTCAGCTCCTCGGCCGACTTCAGGTCGTGGCCGAAGGGCTTCTCGATGACCGCGCGCCGCCAGGAGCCGCCCGTCTGGTCGGCCAGGCCGTGCTTCTTCAGCTGCTGGATGACCACCGGGAAGGAGCGCGGCGGCACGGACAGGTAGAAGGCGAAGTTGCCGCCCGTGCCCTGTGCCTTGTCCAGCTCCTCGATGGTGGACCGCAGCCGCTCGAACGCGTCGTCGTCGTCGAAGGTGCCCTGGACGAAGCGCATCCCCTGGATGAGCTGCTGCCAGACCTCCTCGCGGAACGGCGTCCGCGCGTGCTGCTTGACGGAGTCGTGGACCTCCTGCGTGAAGTCCTCGTTCTGCCACTCGCGGCGCGCGAAGCCGACGAGGGAGAAGCCCGGCGGCAGCAGACCCCGGTTGGCGAGGTCGTACACGGCGGGCATCAGCTTTTTGCGTGACAAATCGCCCGTGACGCCGAAGATGACCAGGCCCGACGGCCCCGCGATGCGCGGGAGCCGTCGGTCCGCGGGGTCACGGAGCGGATTCGCTCCGGAACCGGAAAACCCGGAAAAGGGGGACAAGATGTCAGCCTTCCGAGGGGGCGAGGCGATCGAGGACCGCCTCGGTCGACTTCAGTAGATCGTTCCAGGAGGTCGCGAACTTCTCGACGCCCTCGTCCTCCAGGACCTGGACCACGTCGTCGTACGAGATCCCGAGCTTCTCGACGGCGTCGAGGTCGGCGCGGGCCTGCTCGTAGGTGCCGGCGATGGTGTTTCCGATGATCTCGCCGTGTTCCTCGGTGGCCCGCAGGGTCGCCTCCGGCATGGTGTTCACCGTGTTCGGCGCCACCAGGTCGTCGACGTACAGGGTGGGCTTGTACGCCGGGTCCTTCACCCCGGTCGACGCCCACAGCGGACGCTGCTTGCGCGCGCCCGAGCCCTCCAGCGCGTTCCACCGCGCCGACGACTGTGTCGAATTGTCGGCAGAGCCGAACACCTCCTCGTACGCCTGGTAGGCGAGGCGGGCGTTGGCGACGGCGGCCTTGCCGCGCACGGCCTTGGCCTCCGGGGTGTCCAGGGCCTCGATCCGCTTGTCGATCTCGGTGTCCACACGGGAGACGAAGAAGGACGCGACGGAACGGATCAGCGACAGGTCCAGGCCCCGCTCCTTCGCCTTCTCCAGGCCGGCGAGGTAGGCGTTCATGACCTCGCGGTAGCGCTCAAGGGAGAAGATGAGCGTGACGTTGACGCTGATGCCCAGGCCGATGACCTCGGTGATCGCCGACAGGCCCGCCCTGGTGGCGGGGATCTTGATGAGGGTGTTGGGGCGGTCGACGAGCCAGGCGAGCTGCTTGGCCTCGGCGATCGTCGCGCGGGTGTTGTGTGCGAGACGCGGGTCCACCTCGATGGAGACCCGGCCGTCCTGGCCGTCGCTCGCGTCGAACACCGGGCGCAGGATGTCGGCGGCGTCCCGGACGTCCGCCGTGGTGATCATGCGCACCGCTTCCTCGACGGTGACCTTGCGGGCGGCGAGGTCGGCGAGCTGCTGCTCGTAGCCGTCGCCGCTGCTGATCGCCTTCTGGAAGATCGTCGGGTTGGTGGTGACACCCACGACGTGCTGCTCGTCGATCAGCTCGGCGAGGTTGCCGGACGTGATCCGCTTGCGTGACAGGTCGTCCAGCCAGATCGCGACGCCTTCTTCGGAGAGGCGCTTCAGTGCGTCCGTCATGGAAATTGCATCTCCTACGTGTCGTATATGAGCGTCAGCGCTGGGCGGCGGCCAGGGATTCCCGGGCCTTGGCGGCCACGTTCTCGGCAGTGAAGCCGAACTCGCGGAAGAGGACCTTGCCGTCGGCGGAAGCACCGAAGTGTTCGAGGGAAACGATGCGTCCGGCGTCCCCGACATACCGGTACCAGGTCAGACCGATGCCGGCCTCGACCGCCACGCGCGCCCTGACGGCCGGGGGCAGCACACTGTCCCGGTAACCCTGATCCTGCTCCTCGAACCACTCCACGCACGGCATGGACACGACCCGGGTGGGGACGCCGTCGGCCTGCAACTGCTCGCGGGCCTCGACGGCCACGTGCACCTCGGAGCCGGTGGCGATCAGGATCACCTGCGCATCGGTGTGCTGTCCGTCGGGACCCTCGGCGTCGAACAGGACGTAACCGCCGCGCGCGGCGTCGTCGTTGGGCTCGTAGACCGGTACGCCCTGGCGGGTCAGCGCGAGCCCGTGCGGGGCGCCCTTGCCGAACTCCTTGGTGTAGCGGCCGAGGACCTCGCGCCAGGCGATCACGGTCTCGTTGGCGTCCGCCGGACGCACCACGTTCAGGCCCGGGATCGCCCGCAGCGCGGCGAGGTGCTCGACGGGCTGGTGGGTGGGGCCGTCCTCACCGAGGCCGATCGAGTCGTGCGTCCACACGTACGTGACCGGCAGGTGCATCAGCGCCGACAGCCGTACCGCGTTGCGCATGTAATCGGAGAACACGAGGAACGTGCCGCCGTAGACACGGGTGTTGCCGTGCAGGGTGATGCCGTTCATCTCCGCGGCCATCGCGAACTCGCGGATGCCGAAGTGGATGGTGCGGCCGTACGGGTCGGCGCCGGGCAGCGGGTTGTCCTTCGGCAGGAAGGAGCTGTCCTTGTCGATGGTGGTGTTGTTGGAGCCGGCCAGGTCGGCGGAGCCGCCCCACAGTTCGGGGACGACGGGGCCGAGGGACTGGAGCGTCTTGCCGGAGGCGGCGCGGGTGGCGACGGACTTGCCGGGTTCGAAGACGGGCAGGGCGTCCTGCCAGCCGGCCGGCAGGGCGCCGCTGCTGATGCGGTCGAACTCGGCGGCCCGTTCGGGCTGGTTGTTGCGCCACTCCTGGAAGGACTTCTCCCACTCGGCCCGTGCCTGGTGGCCGCGTTCGAGGGCCTGGCGGGTGTGGGCGAGCACCTCGTCGGCGACGGCGAAGTGCTGCTCCGGGTCGAAGCCGAGGACGCGCTTGGTGGCCGCTACCTCGTCCTCGCCGAGGGCGGAGCCGTGCGCGGCCTCGGTGTTCTGGGCGTGCGGGGCGGGCCAGGCGATGATCGAGCGCATCGCGATGAAGGACGGCCGGTCGGTGACCTTCTTGGCGGCCTCGATGGCGTTGTAGAGGGCGTGCGGGTCGAGGTCGCCGTCCGGCTTGGGGGCGACCCGCTGGACGTGCCAGCCGTATGCCTCGTAGCGCTTGGCGGTGTCCTCGGAGACGGCGGTCTCGGTGTCGCCCTCGATCGAGATGTGGTTGTCGTCCCAGAGCAGGACGAGGTTGCCGAGCCGCTGGTGGCCCGCGAGGGAGGACGCCTCCGCGGAGACGCCTTCCTGGAGGCAGCCGTCGCCGGCGATGCAGTAGACGAAATGGTCGAAGGGCGAGGCGCCGAGCGGCGCGTCCGGGTCGAACAGGCCGCGCTCGTAACGGGCGGCCATGGCCATCCCGACGGCGTTCGCGACGCCCTGGCCGAGCGGTCCCGTGGTGGTCTCGACACCCTTGGTGTGGCCGTACTCAGGGTGACCGGGGGTCTTCGAACCGAAGGTGCGGAAGGCTTCCAGGTCGGCCAGCTCCAGGCCGAAGCCGGCCAGGTAGAGCTGGGTGTAGAGAGTCAGGGACGAGTGGCCGGCGGACAGTACGAAGCGGTCGCGGCCGGTCCACTCGGGGTCGGCGGGGTCGTGCCGCATCACCTTCTGGAAGAGGGTGTAGGCGACCGGTGCCAGGCTCATCGCCGTACCCGGATGGCCGTTGCCGACCTTCTGTACGGCATCGGCGGCCAGGACGCGCGCGGTGTCAACCGCTCGCTGGTCCAATTCGGTCCAGTCGAGGTCTGTGGTGGTCGGCTTGGTGCTCACCCTGAGTCAGGGCTCCTCTCCACATGTCGAATACCGGTGCACTGGGCGCCCACCGGCCGCTGTCGAGCCTACCCCCGCAAGTACGTACGTTTTCTCCCCACATTCCAGACTGCCGGGAGTCTTCGGGATCCGCCTCCTGACCGGGGCGTACGACATTCGGCGACCGCGCGGGGGCGCACTTGCGCGACCGCGCGGCCGAGCCTGCGCGCGCACTTCGGTCAACCCCTCCCAACACGACCCGACCCCCGCGAAAGCCGGGGTATGGGCAACGTCTACAGTGGCGTGGTACGCGCGAGCCTTTACCGGGACTTCACACGGGGAGGCTTGCTGGGATGTCTCTGTCAGGGGTGTGTGTGACGGCCGTCGAATCCCGTCCTGGGGGCACCTCCCAGGCCCTTAAGGCGCTGGGGGAGGGGGGAACGGGTGCGAACCAGAGCCCGGTCCACCGGCCGTTCGGGGCCCGTGCCAAGGCGTTCGTGGCGCTGACCAAGCCGCGGATCATCGAACTGCTGCTGATCACCACCGTTCCGGTGATGTTCCTGGCCCAGCAGGGGGTGCCGGACCTCGGTCTGGTGCTGCTCACCTGCCTGGGCGGTTACCTCTCCGCGGGTGGCGCCAACGCGCTGAACATGTACATCGACCGCGACATCGACGCGCTCATGGACCGCACCTCCCGGCGTCCCGTGGTCACCGGCATGGTGAGCCCCCGTGAATGCCTCGCGTTCGGCATCACGCTGGCGGTCGTCTCGACGCTGCTGTTCGGCCTGACCGTCAACTGGCTGTCGGCCTGGCTGTCACTCGGAGCGCTCCTCTTCTACGTCGTCGTCTACACGATGATCCTCAAACGGCGTACGTCGCAGAACATCGTGTGGGGCGGCATCGCCGGCTGCATGCCCGTGCTCATCGGCTGGTCGTCCGTCACCGACTCGATGTCGTGGGCGCCGGTCATCCTCTTCCTCGTCATGTTCTTCTGGACCCCGCCGCACTACTGGCCGCTGTCCATGAAGGTGAAGGACGACTACGCGCGCGTGGGCGTGCCGATGCTGCCGGTGGTCGCCACCAACAAGGTCGTCGCCCGGCAGATCGTCCTCTACAGCTGGGTGATGGTCGTCGTCTCGCTGCTGCTGACACCGCTCGGCTACACCGGCTGGTTCTACACCGTGGTCGCGCTGGCCGCGGGCGGCTGGTGGCTGTGGGAGGCGCACGCCCTCCAGAACCGTGCCAAGGCCGACGAGACGGGCGCGAAGCTCAAGGAGATGCGCCTGTTCCACTGGTCGATCACCTATGTGTCGCTGCTGTTCGTGGCGGTCGCGGTGGATCCCTTCCTGCGCTGATCCTCCCGCGCCGTTCCCCCGCTGGTCCCCGGCGACCGACCGGGGGGGGTGGGTCCAGCCCCCACACCCGGCCGAGCCCGAGG
>NZ_JBHJUV010000116.1:0-9321 GCF_042268025.1 Streptomyces sp. NPDC056161 | reverse complement strand
AGCCCTTGTGGCTTGCCCGAGCCGTGTGCGGTGATAAGTCGCATGCACGGTTCCGAGGGGGCGGCGGCGCAGCAATGCGCCGTCGCTACCCGACCCGGGGGTGAGATTCCCCCGGGCCACCCGACTCCGATCTGACGCCGTCTGAACGCCTCACCAAGCTGCGTGCCGTGGAGGCGTGGCTGGAGTGGCATCTCGGTGACACCCGGCGGAAGATCGCACAGGTTGAACAGCAGGCACGTGTCGTCCACGGCTACATCACTGAGCAGGAACGGAAGGCGGGACGGCCGGTCGGCGTCACGATCCACGTCGCCGACTGCGACCGTATTCAGCATCCCGTCGCCGCTCTTGACGCCACGAAGGCGCAGTACGCGCTGCTCAAGGACTCGGGATTCAACCATGCTTGTGAGCACTGCAGGCCGGACGTAGCCCTGGGTATCACGAAACCCGAGAGCTAGGAGCGTGGGTCAGTATTCGCCGTCGTGTGGGTCCAGGTGATCTCGAAGTACCTGACGCGTTCATCTTGTCCGGCCGGCCGCACGCCGACTGCCATCATGACGTGCTGGGACGCGATGTTGTCGTGGTCGGCGTCGCCCTTCACACAGGTGACACCGCGTGACCGCGCGAACAGCAGCAGTCCGCGGAGGGCTTCGGAGGCGTATCCCTTGCCTCGCGCTGACGGGATGATGCGCTTCTCACTTACACCGGCGCGCAGGTCGACGCGGACGCTCCCACCGCTACCAAGATCCCGCGCGACGGCCTCGAAGCCTGGCTGCGTGACCTGAGGACGGCCGCGCAGGCCGGTACCCACGACGGCCGGAACTGACGGGCCGACAGCACCTCACCGGGCAGACCGGCTCATCCGGCGGTTGTAGCGTGGCCGGATGAGGAGCGACGGATATCGGGACGTGGCCGAGGCCGCGTGGTCGTGGGTGCTGGACCACGTGCGCGAGGACGAGGGTCCGTGGCTCGTGGAGACGGTGGTGGAGGGCGCTCCGGAAGCCCCGTCACCGGCACAGGACCGCGACTCGCTGTACGCGGGAATCGCCGGCCTGGCCCCGGTGCTGGCCGAGATCGCGCAGTACCGGGAACTGAGCGCGACGGAAGTGGCACTGGCGACCGGCATCGTGACCAGGCTGTCGGCACAGGCCGGGCGGCGGACGGAGCCCTCGCTGTACGACGGCCTTGCAGGCGACGCGACGGCGCTCAGACTGCTCGCCCCGGGCGAGGAAGCCGTGGCGCTGCGGCGGCTGGCCGTCCTGGCCACCGGCGACGGATGGAAGACCACGCTCGATTTCGAGCCGGGCTCCGACGCGCCCCTGACCGACGTCATCATGGGGACCGCGGGCGTGGTGATGACGGCGGTCTGGGCGAAGAGCGAGTTCACCGAGGTGATCGCGACGACGGGAGGTGAGGCCCTGCTGCGGGCGGCGGACCGTACGGAAGCGGGCCTCGACTGGGGCATGACGCCGGGGAGACCGTCGAGGGCGCCGAACTACTCGCACGGAACGTCCGGGGTCGCGGCCGCACTGGCGGTCGCGGGCGCCGCCCTGGACCGCGAGGACTTCGTCGAGGCCGCGGTGGAAGGCGCCCGGCACGTCCTCTCGGTGGGGTCGTTGAAGGACGCGGGCTTCGTCGTCCCGCACACGATCCCGCCGTCGCGCCGGGAGGTGGAACCGGTGACGTACACGTGGTGCCACGGCCCGGCGGGTACCTCGCACCTGTTCACCGCGCTGGCGCACGCAGGGGTCAACGAGGTGGCGGGCCACCACGTCGACGAACTGCGGCAGCGCTGTCTGACCTCGATCCTCACGTCGGGTCTGCCGGAACGCCTCCGTCCCGGTTTCTGGGACAACGACGGCCGTTGCTGCGGATCGGCAGGCGTCGGAGACGTCCTGCTGGACGCCGCCCAGGACTGCCGGGCGCCGGAGAGGAGGCAGACCCTGCTGCGGGCCGCGCACCGCATGGGCGATGCGCTGGTCGACCGGGTCGTCAGGGACGGCGCGGGCGCCCGTTGGCGCTTTCTGGAACACCGCGAGGACCCGCCGCTGCTGCCGCCCCGTACGACGTGGATGCAGGGCGCGGCAGGCATCGCGGCCTACCTGCTGCGCCTCGCCCGGTACGGCGAGACCGGCCCCGACGCCCCGGTCGTGGACCGCCCGGACCAGTGGTGGGCGGTACCGGCACACCTGCGCAGTACCCGGACGGAATCATGAGCGAGTGACCTCATTCGAGACAAGTAATCCATAACGATCTCAGCAAAGCTGACCACGACCACGCACGAGGGCCCGCGGCGACCCACTGGCGCTTCGCGATCTTTCATGCGAGATGATCTCGATATGCGTGGTGGGGATGGACTGTTCGAGGTCGAGCCGGTTGAGAACAAACGGTCTCGGGGCCGTCCGGCGGTGGTGGACAAGACGTTTCGGGCCTTCGACCCGCACCAGGTCCTGCTGCTGCCTCCGTCGCTGGACGACTGGCTGCCCGAGGACCACCTCGCCCGGTTCGTCGCCGACCTGGTCGACGAGGTGCTCGACCTCTCGCCGGTGCGGGCGGACTACACCAAGAAGCGCGGCTACCCGCCCTACGATCCCCGGCTGATGCTGCGGCTGCTGATCTACGGCTACACCACCGGCGTCCGCTCCTCGCGGGCGATCGAGCGCAAGTGCACCGACGACGTCGCATTCCGGTTCCTGGCCGCCGACCACGCCCCGGACTACCGCTCGATCGCCCGGTTCCGCCGCCGTCACCTGGATGCCCTCGCCGACCTGTTCACCCAGTCCCTGTACCTCGCGCAGAAGCTCGACATGGTCAAGATGGGCCGCGTCGCCGTGGACGGCACAAAACTGGCGGCCAACGCCTCCAAGCACAAGGCGATGAGCTACGGCCGCCTGGTCGACAAGGAGGAGCGCGTCGAGGCCGAGATCGCCGCGCTGGAGGCCAAGGCCCACGCGCTGCTGGCCGACGCCGAGGCCACCGACACCGCCGAGGACCAGACCTTCGGCCCTGACGGCAAGGACGTGGACCTGCCCGCCGAACTCGGCCGCCGCGAGAAGCGCCTGGCCAGAATGCAGGCCGCCCGCGCCCAGATGGAGGCCGAAGCCGCCGACAAGGCACGTCGTCACGCCGAGGAGAAGGAACGCCGCCGCCAGGAGCGGGCCGGCACCAGCGACGAGCAGGCCGTCACCGACGCCGGACAGCAGGCCGCCGCGAAGGCGCGTCCGAAGCCCAAGGCGCAGGCCAACTTCACCGACCTCGACTCGCGGATCATGAAGAACAGCGACGGCGCCTACATCCAGGCATACAACGCCCAGGCCGTCGTGGACGAGAAGCACCAGGTCATCACCGCTGCCGACGTGATGACCAACCCCTCCGACGCGCTGAACTACACCACCATGCTTGACCAGTCGGCCTGGAACACCGGCCGCCACCCCAAGCAGGCGCTGGTTGACGCCGGCTACTGCTCCGAGGCCAATCTCAACGCCGCGAGGGACCGTCAACTGATTCTCGGCATTACCCAGCAGGAGCTCAACAGGCTCGTCGGTGACGCCTACCGTGACCATGTTGCCGATTCCATGCGTCAACGTGGGCTAAGCGTAGTCACTGATGCAACGCACCCCGACATGCTGACCTTCGATACTCCGTTCGGTGAGCGCAAATATGACATCGGACTGCTGGATTCGAATGGGAACGTCACTCACTATATTGAGACCAAGTCCGGCTATGCGGGGAAGAAGCCCGCGCAGGCAGCCAAGGATGCCTGGCTCGAAAAGAAGTACGGAATTAACGTGACTTACGTGTTCGATGGCGACGGAAGCTAGAAGTGTGGAGGTGAATGAGTATGGCTTTTGAATGCGGGGCTCTCGGTTATTCGAATGAGCGCTCTTCGCTGGAGGCGCTCAAGGAATTGCTGAGGTATTTGGAGTCCGAAGACTCGACGGTATCGCACGACGTCGTCAAGGAGGGAGAATCTTGGGCCGCCACTACGCTCAAGATCAGCCGACCGGGTGAAGTGGAAATCCAGCAGTATGTTCAGGTGAGTGTGGGGGGTGAAATCCTGGGGTTCTACCTGGAGGATGCCCGGGAATCTCTCGATGAAGGGGTGCTTAGCGGTAGGGATTTGATGTTTACCACTACTCTCAGCGGCGTGACGGATCCCATCGTAAACGACCGGATTATGGCCTATGCCTTGAGTGAGTGGAGAGGGATTGCGTGGGACGAGACGTCGGGTTTCACTTCTTCCTGAGGTTACTGGGGGTGGTAGGTGACGAGTAGGCGCGTCAGCTGGCGCCCGTAGCTGCACAATTGGTGACCACCTCGCGCCGCGCGCACGGCTGCGGCGCTCTCGACCATCGGTGCGCGCTCGCGGTACAGGCAGTCGAGTACTTGGCGGACGGCTGTGTCGTTGTGCTTCACGCTGTGACAGATCTGTTGGTGGACGGTTCGTGAGGCTTTAAGTGGGCAGTTCGTTAGGTTATGTCCGTTTCTGGCTTAGGGTGGGAGCAAGGTCGCTGGTGGAGGTTCTGTCCGCTATTGCTTCCTGGCGAAGTTGCCGGTGTTGGTCTCGGTGAGGATCCCGAGTTTGACCAGGCGTTTCAGCTTGGCGCGGGTGCCTTCGACGTTCTTCGGCAGCAGTTCGTGGCCGAGGGCTTCGCAGACGTCCTTGGCCCGTAGCGGCCCGGTCGTGTGGTTGAAGGCGGCGAGGATGCGGGGGTAGTCCGGATGCTCGGGCAGCTCCGGCGGGGATGCGGGGAGTCGGCCGGCGAGGCCGGTGACGGTCTTGCGGGTGATCGCGAGGTGCTCCAGGCGGGTCTCGGCCTCCCGCAACCGGGTCTGCAGGTCGTTGATCTGTGCGCGGAGGTCGTCGGCCAGGGCCCGGGCGGCTTCTTCCTGGAGGTCCAGGGCGTCGAGCAGGGGCTGGATGTTCACGCTGCCACCGCCTGCGTCTCGCGCCAGGTGGGGGCGTTCGCTCCGGTGAGGCGCCGGGTCATGACGTGGGTCATCGCCCAGTAGACGCGGGAGGCGGAGGAGGAGGGGCGGTGCTCGTAGTCGCGGACCAGGCGCAGGTGCAGTATCAGGATCCCGTAGGTCTGCTCGACCCTCCACCGCTTCGGCTGCGGCACGAACCCCTTGACCTGCGGGTTGCGTTCGACGATCTCGACGTCGATGCCCAGGCCGGCGCCGTGCATGACGACCTGGTTCTTGAAGCCCTGGTCGACCAGGGCTTTGCGGACGGTGCCGCCGGTGTGCTCGGCGACCTGGTCCAGCAGGACGATGCCCGCGGCGTTGTCGTGGGTGAAGTTCCCCCCTGAACTTGGACAGCGTGTGCTTACGCTGCGGGGGTGAAGTCGTGCTGCAGCCTGGCTCGGGTTTCGAGGGGGGTGAGATACCCGAATTCGGGGTGCTTGCGGAGCCTGGTGCGGTTGTACTCGACCTCGATGAAGCGGAAGACGTCGACGCGAGCCGCCTCACGGCTCTCCCAGATGGTGGTTCCTATCTCCGCCTTCAGCAGTCCGAAAAAGCTCTCGGCTGCCATATGCCGGTTCGTCCCATGCTCTGGCGCAGGTTCAACTTGCTTATTTCGTGGCGGAATTCATCACTGGCGTACTCGCTGCCGCGGTCGGTGTGCATGATGCAGCCCAGCTGCAGGCCGCCCCGGCCGGCAGCCATGTGCAGCGCGTCGGTGACCAGTTCGGCACGGTGGTGGTCGGCCATCGCGTACCCGATCACCTCCCGGGTCGCCAGGTCGATGACGGTCGCGAGATACCACCACCCCTCGATGGTCGGCAGATACGTGATGTCCCCGACGAGTTTCGTGCCCGGCGTGTCGGCGGTGAAGTCGCGGCCGACCAGGTCCGGGGCCGGGGCGGCCTTGGTGTCCTGCTTCGTCAGATGCCGGCGCTTGCGGCGGCTGATACCGCGGATGTCGCGCTCCCGCATGATCCGCTCGACCTTCTTCCGGTTGATCGCGTAGCCCTTGCGGCGGAGCTCGGCGTGCACGCGCGGGGCCCCGTAGGCGCCTCGGGACTTCACATGGATGGCGCGGATCTGTCCGGCCAGCTCATCCTCGGCGCACTGCCGTTCGACAGCGTCGGAACGCGACGCGAGCCACGCGTAGTAGGTGGAGCGGTTGATGCCCAGCACGCGGCACAGCCGCGCGACGCTGTAGCCATCGGGCTTGTCCTCGGTGGCCTTCTCCGCATCGATGAAGAGGCACGCATCGCCTACTTCACGATCTCCTTCGCGAAGAAGGCCGCGGCTTTTACCAAGATCTCGTTCGCCTTCTTGACCTCAGCGAGCTCGCGGCGCAGGCGCCGAAGCTCGTCGCGCTCATCGCTGGTCAGCGCGCCCGAAGGCCCCTCGCCCCGGTCGATTTTCGCCTGCTTGACCCAGCCGCGAAGTCCTTCGGGGCTGACCCCCAACTCCCGGGCGATCTCGGTGACGTTCCGATGCGGCGACGAACGGACGAGCGCGATCGCGTCGCGCTTGAACTCGGCCGTATACCGCTTGCTCATGTTGCTCTTGCCGCTCAACCTGGACTGCTCCTCCGGGACCCAACCGTCCCAGTATCAAGCTGTCCAGTTCAGCGGGGGAACTTCAGCCGATGGGTCCCCCACCAAGCTCGGCACAGTCTGGCCACCAGCCTGCTGCGGGCCGGCGCGAGCCTGACCCACGTCCGCCGCTACCTCGGCCACGTCTCCGAGCGGATGGCCGAGCACTACATCGACCCTCGGGAATTGCATCAGACGGGCGAGAAGTCGCAGGTCACCTGCTCACGGAGAGAGCCTGGCGGACTCCGACGCTACTACGACCTGACGTCCTGACCAGGCATGTTGCCAACATTATCCCGTCTGATGCATGATCTGCCCTCCAGAAGGGATGGTCTGGAGTGGTGCATCAGCAGAAGGTGGCCCTCGCTGGGTCGGCCCGCATGGAGCTTGTCTCCGGTGTGGTCCAGCTGCGTCCGGAGGATGCGATGTTCGACGCGATGCTGCGGGGCTGGCGGGCTCAGCAGAAGTCGCGGGGGCTCAAGGACGAGACGATCGACCCGAGGGAACGGCTGATCCGCCGGTTCCTCGATTTCGCGAACGAGTACCCGTGGCAGTGGACGCCGGCCCACATGGACGAGTGGTCGGCCTCGCTGACGAGCGAGAAGCACCTGGCGCCGTCCACGATCCGCAGCTACCAGGGCACGATTCGGCTGTTCACCGAGCTGCTCATCGACGCCCGCTACGGCTGGGGCCCGGCATGCGAAGAAGCGTTCGGTGCCTATCCGGTGGCCATCGCTCACGAGTGGAACACCCTCCCGCACCTGCAGGATTACGAGGGCGATCCGGAAGCGAGGCCGTTCACACGAGAAGAACTGCAGCGGTTCCTCGACTACGCCGACGACCAGGTCGCACGCGCGGTGAAGTCCAAGCGCAAGGGAGCCCTCGCCGCCTACCGGGACGCGACCCTCTTCAAGGTCATCTACGGCTGGGGACTTCGCCGGACCGAGACGTCCAAGCTGGACGTGGTCGACTTCGGGCGGAACCCGAAGGCCCGCCAGTTTGGTCGGTACGGCACGCTCAACGTCCGCTATGGCAAGGCGAAGAAGGGGCAGCCGCCGCGGCGGCGGAACGTGCTGTCGGTGATGGACTGGGCCGTCGAAGCGGTCGCGGACTACGTCGAGAACGTCCGGCCGCGCTTCGGGTTCCCTGATCATCCGGCACTGTGGATCACCGAACGCGGGGGACGCCTCCAGCCCGGCTCCATCAACGACCGGTTCGAGGCATACCGCGACGCCCTAAAGCTCCCGAAAGACCTAGTTCCTCACTCAATGCGTCACTCGTATGTCACACATTTGACCGAAGACGGAGTGGACAGGCGATTTATCCAGCAGCAAGTCGGCCACGAGTGCGACAGCTCCACGGCCATCTACACGCACGTCAGCGACGACTTCATGAACACTGCCCTGAGCAAGGCCCTGGCCCCGGCGTTCGCCGGCGTCTGACGAGGAAGGACCCCATGATGGCCGCCAAGCTCGACTACCACTGGCACCTGCGCAAGGTCATGGCGGACCGCGGGATGTTCTCCACCACCGACCTCATCCCTCCGCTCGCTGAGCGGGGAATCAGCCTGTCGTCGAGCCAGGTCTACCGGCTCGTCGTCGAGCGACCCGAACGCCTCAGCCTGAAGATCCTCATGGCCCTGCTCGACATCCTCGACTGCACCATGGACGACCTCATCGAGCCCATCGCCGTGGCCGGCTCCGCGACGAAGCCGAAGAAGGCCGCCGCAGGCGGGACTCCGGTCTCCGAAGGAGTCGGCGACCTGCGGCCCCGTCGGGCCCGCATCAGCGGAGTCGACCGTTGACCGGTCTCGCAGAGGAAGTCATCACAGACCCGGTCGGCCTGGTCGTGCGGCTGATCGGGAACGTCGAAAAGCACCTGCCCGCCGAGCGCGTCCGCGACATCGTCCTCACCGTCGTACGCGCACGAGCCGGCCGCCGCAGCCTCGCCCAGGCCCTGCACAACGACCCGTCACTGCTGCGGACCGGACAGCCACCGGCTCCCTACTGCGTCGCGAAACTGCTGATGGCCCTGAACGACGCAGGTGCCCAGAACGTCGCACTGCCCCGCTGCGGCGAGTGCAACCGCGCATGCCGCTACGTCGGCAGCAGCACCGGAGGTCGGTGGGGATGTTCTCCCTGCCTCGACAAGCCCGCCGTCTGCGCGGGATGCCACGAGGAGCGACGCGTCGTCAGCAGGGACCGTCACGACAAACCCCGCTGTGCGAACTGCCCGGACACCGAGGGCGATCCGCTCCAGGAACTCACCGAACTCGTCACGCGCCTCGATCCCGCCGTCAACGACGACGTGGTCCTGGCCGCGCTCGGGCGGGCCACCGTCCGGCCCGCCGGCCAGCGCCGCCTGGCCTGGGCCGTCGTCGCCCGTCCCGAGTTGCTGACCGGCGCCGGTTACGAAGCCCCCACCCCGGCCGCTCTGCGATTCGTCGACGAGCTCATCAAGGCCGGGGCGACCAAGGTCGTCCGACCGGCCTGCCCGCGCTGCCACGGAGTGAAGGCGCTGTCCAAGCTGCTGGACGGCAAGAGGATCTGCCGGGCATGCTTCGCCCACCACGCGGCCGTCCCCTGCTTCGGCTGCGGCGCGGTACGCGAACCCGCCACACGTGACACCGAGGGCCGACCGTTGTGCCCGAACTGCATGATCAGACAGCCCGAGAACCTGGGCCTTGTCCCCGGGGAGTGGACACCTGTTCGTGTCGTTATGCGGCGAGCGTCAGGGTAGCTGACTGTTGCTCGTAGACGATCGGTGCCTGCTG
>NZ_JBHJUV010000115.1:0-10973 GCF_042268025.1 Streptomyces sp. NPDC056161 | reverse complement strand
GGGAGCGTCCGAGCCCGTGGTCGTCGGGTTCGGTGAAGACACCCCCTGGCGGCTCGACCTGCAGATCCCCTTTTTACGGGCACCCGCCGCATGCTAGTGGGCGCGGGCGATGGTCGAGTCCACTGACACGTCCCAGGTGATCAGCCCCTGGGCGTCGGCCCGGGCCTGCAGCTGCTCGAAGATGCGGTGCCAGGTGCCGTCGCGCTGCCACCGCCGGAACAGACCGTAGACGGTCTGCCACGGGCCATACCGCTCGGGCACGTCCCGCCAGGGAGTACCAGCGCGGGTGCGCCAGCGTATGCCGTCTATCAACTGCCGCTTGGTGTGCACCGGCGGTCGTCCGGGCTTCCTTCCGACCGGGAGCAGCGGCTCCACTTCGCCCACTGCGCATTCGTCAGATCATGCCTCCCCACAAAGTGGATCTTGACACATCAAGATCCACTTCTGAAACGCACCCTAGAGCGTCATGGACGTGCCTGCTGCGGCGACCAGTCGGATGCGCGAACTCTTCCGGGGTGGACAGCGTAAGCAGCGGCGGCCGCCAGATTCGATCGGCCCGCGCAGCTGTCACGGCCGCAGGACGGAGATCTCCAGCTCCGGGTCGAACCCGGAACCCGCGGCGACCCGGCGGGCGAACTCGCGTACTCCCTCCAACTGGCGGTCGCCGAAGGAGAAGTCCAGGGCCTCGGTGTAATAGCGGCGGAGGGCCTCCTCGTCGAATGCCTCCCAGCGGGCGGCCTGCTCGCAGACCTTGTCGACCTCGGCCAGGGAAAGGTCCCGGGACTCAAGGAAGGCCCGGTGCACCTCGCGCACCACGTGCTCGTTCTCCGCCAGGTAGTCCCTGCGGGCGGCCCAGGCCGCGAAGACGAACGGCAGCCCGGTCCACTCCTTCCACAGCCCGCCCAGGTCGTGCACCTTCAGGCCGAGTTCCCGCGCCTGTTGGAGGTAGGCACGCAGCGCGACATCACCGATCACCACCGCGGCGTCCGCCTCCTGCATCATCACCAGCAGGTCGGGCGGGCAGGTGAAGTACTCGGGCCGGACACAGGTACTCCATGCAGGCGATCGGACCGATGTCCAGGTCCCCGCCCGCCAGCAGGTCGCTCAGCCGGTCCGGGGTGTCCTTGGTGAGCTCCAGATCGAGCAGGCTGCCCGTACGGGCCAGACCCCAGTAGATCGGCAGGCAGTTGAGGAACTGGATGTGCCCCACCCGGGGACGCTTCCCCGGGGTATGCGGAACATGGGCTTCGAGAGAGATATCCACCCCCGATGGCTACTGAACCTGGCTGAAAGCCGTGGAACCCTTCGGGTGCGGCTACTCGGGGGCGACGGCGTCCGCCGCGGTGATCTCAGAAGCCGCTGTCGGTGTGCGGAGAGTCCGGCGGACGGTGTCGCGGAGCCAGCGGTGGGCGCCGTCGGCCGTGTGCCGGGGGTGCCAGGCCATGCCAATGGTCAGTGGTGGCAGCGCCAGGGGGATGTCGAGGAGTTGCAGCCCGAGGGCGACCGCGTCGTGGGTGAGGGGCGAGGGGGCCGCGCCGGGGAGCGCGGCGGGTACGAGGCAGACGAGGTCGCTGCGGGCGGCGAGGGTCATCGCGGCCAGGTGGCCGACGAGGACGACGCTGACCCGCCGGTGCAGGTTCAGCTCGGCAAGGGCGGTGTCGAGAGGGCCGGTGAACCGGCCGCGGCGGCTGACCGCGACATGTCGGGCGGCAGCGAGCCGGGCCGGTGTCAGCGGCCCTTCGGTGAGTGGATGGCCGGGCCGGACACCCGCGACCATGCGGAGGCCGACCAGTTCTTCGATCTGCGTCTCGGGGTCCACGTGGTCGATGGATCCGATCTCCAGGTCGATCCGGCCATCGCGCAGCGCGGGTCCGGCCTCCAGTTCTTCGGACCGGATCCGGAACGAGACCCCCGGCGCCTCCCGCCGGGCCAGGTGCAGCAGCCCGGGGGCCACTGCCGCGCCGACCAGGTCGGCGGTCTGGAGGGTGAAGGTGCTGCGGAGGGGGTCGACGCTCGCGCCGGGGCTGAGCAGCGCTCCGAGGCCGCGTACCACTGTGGCGGCTTCCTCGCGCAGTGCCTGGGCGCGCGGGGTGGGAACCATGGTCTGTCCGGCCCGGACCAGGAGGGGGTCCTGGAGGATACGGCGCAGACGGGCGAGGGTGCGGCTCATGGCGGCGGGCGAGGTGTGCAGACGTGCGGCGGCACGGGTCACGCTCTGCTCGGCCAGCAGAGCGTCCAGCGCGATGGCGAGATTGGCGTCGACCACCGAATCCGGGCTGTTCACCAGCATCATTCCATTTCGAGCAATGATTCCGTGCTGAAGATCCCATTGTGGCAGCACGGAGATCCTCAGCAGGATGAACGGCGTACCCGGACCAGCACGACCTGCGAGGTTTTGATGATCGTCATCACGGCTCCCACCGGGAACATCGGCCGTCACCTGCTCTCCCGGCTCCTGGAGTCCGCTCCCGCCGCGAGTGAGGAACTGCGCGTAATCGTGCGTGATCCCGCCCGGCTTCCGGACGCGGTGCGCGACCGCGTCGAGGTGGTCACCGGATCGCACGCGGAGGCCGGTGTCCTCGACCGGGCCTTCGAGGGTGCGGACGCCGTCTTCTGGCTCGTCCCCCCGGACGCCTCCCTGACCCCGTACTACACGTACAGCGGTTTCACCCGCCCCGCCCTCAAGGCACTCGCCGCCCTCAGCGTCGGCCATGTCGTCGGCGTCTCCGCGCTCGGCCGCGGCACCCCGCTCGCCGACCGGGCCGGCCTCGTCACCGCCTCCCTCGCCATGGACGACCTCATCGTCGGCACCGGCGTCGCCTACCGGGCGCTGGCCTGCCCGTCCTTCTTCGAGAACCTCCTGGAGGAAGCCGACTCGATCCGCGAGAAGGGCGTCTTCACCGACTCCGTCGACGCCGACCGCAAGGCCCCCATGGTCGCCGTCGCCGATATCGCGGCCACCGCCGCCGGCCTGCTGCTAAACCGCTCGTGGACCGGCACCGACAGCGTTCCGGTCCTCGGGCCGCAGGACCTGTCCCCCAACGACCTGGCCAGCATCATGACCGAACAGTTCGGCCGCCCCGTCCGCTACGAACGCCGGCCGCTCGACGAGTTGGCCATCACTCTCGTCGGCCACGGCCTCAACGAGGCGTTCGTCCAGGGCATCGTCGACATGAAGCGGGCCAAGGACGAGGGCCTCGACACCGGCGTCGCCCGCACCGCGGACACCAGCTCCCCCACCGGCTTCGAGCAGTGGTGCGCCCGGACCCTCAAGCCCGCCGTCCTCTCCTGAACTCCGGCTCCCCGCGCCGGAACCCAACAGCCCGGCGGACCAAGCCCACCCACCACCCTGGAGGCACCCTGATGCCCGCTGACAGAACCGAACCGCCGGTCACGGCGTTCATGCTGGTCAAGACCACACCCGAATGGCTCGCCCTGACCGTCCCGGAACGCGTGGACGCCTTCACCACCCAGGTCCTGCCGACCATCGAGGCCAAGACCACCAAAGTCCGGTCACGCTTCTACAACACGGAGTTCTACTCCGCGCGCGTCACCGACGTCTGGGTGTGGGAGGCCGAAGACCACCACGCCTACCAGCTCCTCATCGACGCACTGCGCGAAACCCCGTTCTGGGACCGCTACTTCGAGGTCGTCGACCTTCTCGTCGGCACCGAGAACGGCTACGCGCGAACCTACAGTCTCGAACCCGTCGCCACCATCACCACCTGACACACCGCCCGCTCGCGCGATGGGGTCGATGCCCTCCAGCCGGTCGCGGCCGGAGGGGGCATCGGCCCGGAAGAACCAGAGCCGCCGCTCGGCCGCCCGGTGTCGACAAGGAGCGTCACAACAAGCGCAACACCGTCGAACCGGCGGTCAACCAGCCGAAGACCTTCCGAGCGGCCGCAACCGTCTCCTTTCGTTGCATCGGCGCCCGCAGGCGGTACCCTCGTCGGTGCCGAAGTTCACCCGCAGCGCAAGATCGCGAAGTCGGACTGGAGTGCCAGGACTCCGGAAACCGGCACTCCCGGCACTCACCAAACTCAGTACGTCAGCCACTCCCTTCGGGGGATCAAGGTGTCAAGGCGTTCCTGGCCTTGCATGGCCCACTGGGGTGCGAGGAACACAGGCCGGCTGCGGGCGTGGTCCCCGTTCTGCTGGCAGCGCAGGACCACTCCCAGACCGAGGAGACAAGGCTCCCCGCGTTCCCCGAAACGCAGACCGTCGACGTACTCGGGCAGTTCCGATTCCTCCAGGGTCGGCACGGTCTTCTCGATCCAGGGATCCAGTTCCGACGGCAGTCGGCCCACCAGGCAGACGCCGTCGTGGCGGACCTGCGGACCCCGGCAGGCGTCGACAGCCACCGCGGCCAGCGTCCGTGTCTCCTGGTCGTAGTAGGTGTCGATACCGACCCCGTCGAACCGTAACCACTGCGCGTACTTCCCGACGTCCCATGCCGTGACCGGCTCTCCCAGAGCAGCGGCGACTTCATCCCTGCTCTGGCCGAACCGCAACGGTCCCACGGATTCAAGTGGAACCCATGCCCAGTCAGGACGCGCCGCGTCCGGGACGACCTCATCTCCCCACCAGGCCAACGACCCCACCTCTCATCCGCACGTACGTGCGAGAAGCATCTTTGCACGGCCGCCTGCGGCGGGCTGCTCGTCATGCGCTGGGCTGCCCATCAGCTGGATCCGGGAACCGACAGGCGATTGCCGTGGGGGCGTGCGAGGTTGGATCGTTCTGGTGAGTGTCGGGGCCGAGGAGGCACTTGGCAGGGAGTACCTCGCGGTGGCAGCGGTGGCGACGGCTGTGGTGGACGCCCGACCCGTCGCCGTCACCAGCGGCGACGACGCCACCGTACGGGTGTGGGACCTGGCCACCGGGAGTGCCGTGCACACCCTGACCGACCGCACCGGCGCGGTGAGTGCGGTGGCGACGGCCGTGGCGGACGGTCGACCCGTCGCGGTCACCGCCGGCCGCCGCGACCGCACGCTGCGGGTGTGGGACCTGACCAGCGGATCGTGCTTGACGATCCTTACGCTCCCGCACCCGGCAGCGTGCCTGGACATCACCAACGACGGCACGGTCACCCTCGGCATGGGCAGGGAAGTCATCGCCCTCACCCCGGAACCGGTCTTCAGGAGACTCCGACGAGCAGGAGCAGCGGCGATCCATTGGCCGTCGTGGCCGTGCATGGCGTGGGATATCGCGACGCGCGCGCCACGGCCGAGCACATACGCGCGGAACACATCCGGAGCTGGACGCGCCATCTCGCCGACGGGATGGAAATCGAGACAACGCACCTCGCCCTCGACTTCGCCTACTACGCACACCTCCTCCAGTCCGGTCCCACCGTTCAGGGCGCGCCGGACCAGGACATGGAGGAGCTGCGGGATCCGCTGGTCAAGGAGCTGACAGCGGCCTGGCTGAGGGAGCTGGGAGCCCCCCGGCCCGCCGCCCAGGGGGCGCTGACGATGCCGCTGCGGTACGCGGCTTCCTGGGTGGCGGAAAAGTTCAGCCTGGACGGTCGGCTCACCGAACTTTCATCCGGGTCTTCTTCCGTGAGGTCGCCGCCTACCTGGACGACGTCGACTCCCCGGCGCGCACCGCAGTACGGGAGGAAGTCGCCGCGTGCATAGCCCGACACCGCCCCGGGTCGTCCTCGCCCACTCCCTGGGTACCGTGGTGACATATGAAGCCCTCCACGCACACCCCGAACTGCGGGTGGAACTGCTGGTGACGATGGGCTCCCCCCTCGCTCTCCCACATGGCGCCTTCGACCGCCTCGTCCCCCCTCCCGCCGGCGTCCCACCCGCCCGCTCGCCATGCGCCCGACCGGTGTTGCACGGTGGGTGAACATCGCGGATCCCGGAGACCCGGTGGCCATCCCGCCCCGGCTTGCCCGAGCCTTCACCGGGATCGACGAGGACCTCACCGACCCGATTCACCCGGCCTTCGGATTCCACCACGCGAAGAACTATCTGTCCTGAGCCACCGCCGCAGCACTGGCCCCGTATCTGGGGCCGTGACCTCTGCCGCTGGTACGGATCTCCGGCACAGAACAGAACCGTGTTATTGATCTCTGAGAGAGACGCTGCCGTGTTGGCCCCACTACCGGCCGGGCCCACAGGCCGAGGCCCTGCGGCAGATCGTCATGCAGAACTACTACCGCGACGCGGCGGGCCGCCTGCGCTGGCGCACCGCCGACGACGGTGAACTACCGCCTTCCTCCTCCGCGATCGTCTCCCCTTACGACACCACGGCGCGTTACGTCCGACACGGGCACATCATCAGCTGGAAGGGATACGCCGCGCATGTCACCGAGACGTGTGCCTCCGACAGCGTCAACGTGATCACGGACGTGGCCACCACCCCGGCCGCCATGAACGACGGCCAGGCCCTGCCCAACCTCCTCACTCACCGCAGCACCCCTGACCCAGGCCCCTCAGTCAGACGCGTTCTCAAGCACACAAGTAGCGAAGGCTCCGCCGGTCGACGACGTCAGACCGGCAGGCGTCGGCCCGGCCAGCGCTCGCCAGCCGGGCCGCAGCAGAGTGCTCGGTCAGCGCTTGAAAGCGCCCTTGATGTTCTGCCCGGCCTGCTTGAGGCCACCCTTGGCCTGCTCGCCCTTGCCCTTGGCCTCCAGGGAACGGTCACCGGTGGCCTTGCCGGTGTCCTTCTTCACCTTGCCCTTGGCCCTCTCGGCGGAATGCGCCATCTTCCTGCCCAGACCCATGACTAGCTCCTCTCGGCAACCCTCACAGGTATCACCCAACGAGCCCTTTGCCCTCCTATGTTCCCCCAGGGTTTCACTCCAACCACACTGGGCCCGAACACCGACTCAGGCCGGTGCGCCGGCCGGCACTCCTGGGGCGGCTCGACGCCCGCCCGGTGCGACCGACGCCGACCGGGAAGCGCCACGTCGGACCGGGCGAAGGTGCTCCCCGGATCGGTGCTGCGCGCTGGCGGCCCTCACGCTGGAACATGATCTCCTGCCGGCGTTACCGGAGGCGAACGTTTGCTGGTGCCCCGGCCACCACTGCCCCAGCCTCGGCGCCGACCCAGGCGCACGCCGAAGAAGATGATGTCTGCGACGAGCACGATCACGCCGATGATCAGCAGGTAGACCAAGCCCTTGGCCACCGCTCCGATGAGGCCCAGTACGATCGCCACGATGACCAGCAGTAGAAACAGAACCACCTCAAGTCACCCCGATCCCGGAGTGTGAGCTCTTCAGCGGCGACTTTCAACGGCCATTGAGTCGTCCTCAAGCCGTCAGGCGAGCGGATCGGCGTTCGCCGCTGGCGCCCGTCTGGTCAGGGAGATCAGATGGAAGTGCGTGAAGATCGCCCCCTCGACCCGGTCGGGGCAGGTTCCCTGTCGGTGTCGATCTGCGGAGCGCCTGTGACCCCTATTCTTGTCGTAAGCCCGCAGTCACGCCGCCCAGCGGCACAACACCGACGACTGCCGGGTCGGCAGAGGGGACCGAGACGGCGGCGAATGCGGGACCGCGGTTGCGATGTCGACACAGACCGCTTCCAGTGCAGCGGCATTCCCACAGTCTCCGCCTACCCCGCACGGCGGCGATAACACGCCCGAGGGTCGAGCGCACCATTTCGGGGCCTCCCCCGGGTCAACTTCCGCGACCGGGCTGCCGCCGAGAAGGGCGTTTCCGGCCTGCGTCCCACCGGGACGGGCGCTGTCAGGAAACATGCGGTCGCCATCGGCCATCGATCGATCACGAGGACCAGTCGGGCCGAACAGCGCTGACCCGCGCCCCGCCGAACGTCATTGTCGACGCGGCAGAGCGCCGCGCCCGTACCGGGCGGCACGGCTCAGCGGTTTCTTCCATGGCGTGATGCCGCGCCGCCGTACGGTGCGGTGGCTTCTCCTGGTCCGCTTCGTTGGTTTCAAGGAATCGCCCCGACCTCAGGAGTCGAGCGTGTCGCCGAGCGGTGCACTTCTTCCTTCGCGCCGAACCACAAGGGCATGCCGATGATCCAGGAGGACGGCGAACGGTGGGGGGCATCTACGACGCCAGGTACTGACCTCGCGCAATGTGCGAGGCGGGTGGGTGACCGACTGACTCATGGGCGGTTTGAACTACCAGGTGGAGCACCACCTCTTCCCCAACATGCCGCGCCCCAACCTGCGCCTCGCTCAGCCGCTGGTGCGCGAGCACTGCCATCGCCTCGGCGTGCCGTACGGCGAGGCGGGCCTTCTCGACTCCTATGTGTCCAGGCGCTGCAGCATATGCACGCGGTAGGCGCTCCGCTGCGGGCCACCCGATATTCGACGGCCGACTGCGCTGCAGAAAAGGAGTTTCAGCGGACCGGAATTCACCACGGCTGCCGACAAGATTCAGGGTTGCACATTCAGCGATTTGTCTTCGCAATGATGGTCGCGGGTTTCCGGGTGCGTAAGGGGGTGGATGGGACATACTGGGATCGAATGCCGATCGCCGACGTGTAGGAGGGACGACGTCTATGGCGAAGACGGTGACCATGAAGTGGGCTGATACTCCGGCAGAGCACGATTATCCTGCGGCCGCGTCGTTTCTGCGGCTGACGGCCGCTCCGGCACTCGTGGAGGTTCTCACCGCGCTGCTGTCGCAGGCGCCCACGGTGCAGCAGCGCGCCAAGGACATCTTGCGCGCGGCCAGGCTGCAACTGCTTCCTGCAGATGATCCCGAGGTCGCGAGGGAGCTGAAAAAGGTCGCCAAGGGCAAGCCGCTGTCACCGATCCTGCTCGTTCGCGGCGAGCTGGGCCTGGACCGTGCTCTGCAGATCGCTGATGGCTATCACCGGGTGTGCGCCAGCCACCACCTCAACGAGGACGCTGAGATTCCGTGTCGCCTCGTTGACCTGCCCGCGATCGCCGTTTAGACCCGGCGCCGAGGCGAGGACGCGCCGTGACGAGCGACGAGCAGCTCAGCGGTGGTGGATCGACGGGAAGCCGTGACGTGCACGACGACGTCGAGGCGATCGTCCGCGCCCGTCACGGGGCGCGGATCGCGACTGTGTTGGAACGTGAGCCGGTATGGGCCCGTGACTTCACCGACCTCACCCACGAAGGGCGACGGCTGTTCGGTGAGCTGTTGGGGACCTTCCTGCTCGTCCTGGCCGTGCCGGAGCAGCGCTCCTGGAGACAGCCACTCACGGTCAGATCGGTCGGGCCGCCGCGGTGACTCGTCCTCCTGCACGAGCGGACGGACGACTCAGACCGCGCACAGGTCGAGGAAGCCGTCCGCTCCTGCCCCGCTCTCGCGCTCTCGATCGTCGAGACTGAGCCATGTCTATGAACTCATCCGCAACTGACGGGCTCGTGGTGGTAGGGCGTGTCTCGCGGGGCTGCGAGCCGTCCAGGCAGTCAGGCGGGACGGCTACTGCGGCCGGATCGTCCTGATCGGACGAGAACCGACGTTCCCCTACGACCGCCCGCCCCTGTCCAAGTCGTTCCTCACCAAGCCGGACGCGGGGCCGCTCTTCTACGCCGACGAAACAGAACTCGCCGCCCTGGATGTCGAGCTGCGCCTCGGATCGGAAGCCACCGGCCTCGACCTCGCTTCCCGGACCGTCCAGGTCGACGGCGCGCCCGTCACCTACGACAAGCTGATCGTCGCCACCGGCGCCGACCCCCGGCCACTGGTCGGGACGCCACCACTCGCCGGTGCGGAGACCCTGCGAACGCTCCACGACGCGAACCGGGTGCGTGACGCGATGCGCCATGCACGGAACGTGGTCATCGTCGGCGCCGGCTTCATCGGCGCGGAGGTCGCCTCCTCGGTGCGTCAGCTCGGCGCCAAGGTAACGATCGTGGAGGCGACAGCCACTCCGCTGGTTCGTGCCGTCGGTGAAACCGGCGTTGACGCCCTCTCCCGGCTCCACGACCGTCGTGGAGTGCGGCTGCTGCGAGGCACGTCGCTGGAGAAGACCAGCGGCGACACCCACGTCACCGCGGTCACCTTGAGCAACGGCGAAACCCTCGAAACCGATCTACTCATCGTCGGCGTCGGTGCCTCCCCGGCCACCGGCTGGCTCCGTGATTCAGGGCTGGTGCTCCATCCGGCCGACGGCGGTCTGGTGTGCGATGCCCAACTGCGAACGTCCGACGAGCACGTGTACGCCGCCGGCGACATCGTGCACTGGCCGAACGCGGTCATGGACACCACGATGCGCCTGGAGAACTGGACGAACGCCGCCGAGCAGGGAGCCCGTGCCGCCCTGAACGCGGTCTTCCCCGAGCGGGCGCAGCCAGATGAAACGGTCCCGTACTGCTGGAGCGACTGGTACGGCCACCGCATCCAGTTCGTCGGCACGGCAGATGCGGAGAGCGTCACGTTCGCCGACGGCTCGCCGGACGACGACCAGCTCACAGCGCTCTACCGGACCGGTGACCGAGCAGTCGGAGCCGCCACCCTCAACCGACCCCGCCTGATCATGAAGCTACGACGCCTGATCGCCACCCCCGGGAGCTGGGACGATGCCCTGGCGCTGGTCCAGGCCAAGATCGGCAGTACCCGATGACGGGCGTGCAGCCAGGCCAGCGCCAGCTGTGCGATCGTGCACCCCATGGACCGCAAGAGGTACGGACCAGAGCGAACCGATCACCATTGCCCGCACTTGTCACCAGTGGATCAGAGATAGCGCGAGACCGGCTCCAGGACTCTTCAGGTGGCCCCGTCACCCGTCTGAACCTGTCGACCGGGCGGGGCAGCTCATCAACTGGCAGGAAAGGTACGGCCGTTTGAAGGTCGCAAGCGAGGCGGCGCAGAATTTCTCCATGGTCTGAGCTTGACTCTGACGCATAAATGTCTGCAGGTAGCTGCGATTTCGGGCAAGGGGTTCCGGCCCAGCCGGACTCGTCGGGACCTGTCCCGAGGGGTGGACACCTCTGAGCCCGGCCCCGCCAGGGGCCGGGTAGGAGGCATCTTTTATGGTGATGAAGGTCTACTCGCCCGAGTTCAGGGC
>NZ_JBHJUV010000114.1:0-11223 GCF_042268025.1 Streptomyces sp. NPDC056161 | reverse complement strand
GTGCCAGGACCGGGGCGGCGCGGCGGCCGAGGTCAGTTCCACAGGGACATCGTCGTCACCTGCTCCTGTCCTGCCGGGCGGGAGTCGGAGAAGGTGAGGACGATCCGGGTGTAGTGGTTCAGCTCCGGATTCTTCTGCCACTGTTTCGGGTGGTCGAGCCGGACGGTGACCGGATACTCGCGGAACGTGCCCGCCGCGCAGTACGGCTTGCAGTCGTTCACGAGGTTGACGCCTTCGGCCGTCGCCGAGTTCTGGCCCCAGTGCGACCAGCGCAGTGCGGTGAGGCGGCTGTTGCCGTCACCGCAGGCGAGGATGAAGTCGCCGGGACGTACGTCGGAGTTGAAGGAGCAGTCCACGAGGACGGGTGTCGCACTCTGCCGGGCCGGGTGGCCGGTCGGCGCCGTCGCCGACGGAGCTGCCGCAGCCGAGGTGATGCCTCCCGCGAGCAGCACGCCCACCGAGAGCATGATCGCCGTACACCGCACTGGATTGCGCATAGTCGCTCCCGCCAGCCTTGCTGCGCACTCGCGGCCACGCGACACCGCGCTGCCTCGGGCGCAGCTGCCTCTGCATCGACGCTACGACCGTCGAGGGAGATCCACCACTCGCACGATGCGAGGGCCTGCGGCGGGCGGTGCGCGGGTGTCGCCGGCGAGCCCGGTCCGCAGGCGGAGTGCGCGCTCGCGCGCGGCCGGTGCGGAACGTCCGGAACGGCCCGCACCGGCCTGGAGTTACTTGCGGTAGCCCAGGATGGTCATCATGCCCGACTCGGAGTGGTACTGGTTGTGGCAGTGCAGCATCCACAGCCCGGGGTTGTCGGCGTCGAAGTCGGCGACCAGCTTGCGGTGCGGAAGGACGATCGAGGTGTCCTTGCGGGCGCCCACGCCGTTGAGGCCGCCCACGGCGAACGTGTGGCCGTGCAGGTGCAACGGGTGCCACATGTCGGTCGCGTTGATGAGGATGAGGCGGACGCGCTCGCCCTGCCGGATCGCGTGGCGCTGGGTGACCGCGTAGGGCTTGTGGTCGAAGCCCCAGCTGTAGTCCTTCATGTTGCCGGTGAGCCGGATCCGCAGGATCCGGTCGGGCTTGCGCCGGGCCAGGGCGACGGACTCGTGGGGGTCCATCCGGCGGGCCGGCACGAGTTCGCGGTCGAGTTCGGACGGGTGCACCTCGCCCCGGGGCGCGGACGCCTTGGCGCTGGTGCGCAGCAGCGCCATGGCCTTGCCGTTCTTGCCCTCGGCGATCGCCATGAACGGGAAGACGCCGTCCTTCGCCGTGATCAGCACGTCGTAGCGTTCCGCCATGCCGAGGATCAGGGCGTCGGTCTTCGTGTGCTCGACGGGATAGCCGTCGGTGTGGGTGACGGTCATCCGGTGGCCCCCGAGGGCGACCCGGAAGGCGGTGTCCGAGCCGGCGTTGATGATGCGCACCCGGATGCGTTCGCCGGGGCGGGCCCGGAACACCGACGGATTGCCGGGGAGCCGGCCGTTGGCGAGGTAGTGGGGGTAGGCGACGTTGCCGCCCACGCTGTGCAGGATGCGGCTGCGCGTGCCGTTCAGGATGCGGGACGGTCCCTTCGACTTCGGGCCGGCCGCGGCAGGCGGCGGGGCGGAGGCGCCGTGACTGGCACCGGAGCCCATGCCCATCCCCTTGTCCATGCCCATGCCGTCCATGGACATGACCTTGCCGTGCCGTAGTTGGCTGAGGACGCCGTCCGGGGTGGAGCCGCTGACGCCGTCGACCCAGTCGTCGAGGACGATGAGCCATTCCTTGTCGTAGTGCAGCGGCTCCTTCGGGTCGTCCACGATGAACGGCGCGTACAGGCCGCGGTCCGGCTGCATGCCGGAGTGGGAGTGCAGCAGATAGGTGCCGGGGTGGCTGACGGTGAAGCGGTAGAGGAAGTCCCCGCCGGGCGCGATGGCGTCCTGGGTCAGGCTCGGCACGCCGTCCATGTCGCAGCGCATGCGCACACCGTGCGAATGGAGCGTGGTCTCGGCGGGCAGATGGTTGGCGAGTCTGAGGCTGAGGACGTCGCCCGCGGTGACACGGACCAGCGGGCCGGGCAGTTCGTCACCGAAGGCCCAGGTGCGGACTCTTCGCCCGTCCAGGTCCACCGTCGTCTCGGAAGCGGTCAACTCGAACCGGCGCACGGGGCCGGAGCCGCGTTTGCGCTCGGCGGCGTGCACCTCGGGACCGGAGGGGTCCACATACCCCTTGGGTCCCGGGGGGACGAAGCCGTGGCCGTCGACCTTGGCGGGCGCGCCGGCTTCTGGTCGGGACTGCGGATGCGAGCCGTTTCCGGTGCAGGCCGACAGGAGTCCCGAGCCGACGGCCGCGACCGAGGCGGTGAGCAAGGTACGCCGCGAAGGTTTGTGCATGAATGAATAACACACGTTTTATGCTGATATGTCCGGTATCTTGACCGGCGCGTCTTGTGGCGTCGGGGTGGGATGGCCGTTCCCGACCGCAGGCACGGCCGGCTGATGCCCGGCAGGGCGTCGGTCGGTGTCCGTCCCGGGTCGCGACCACCCGAACCTGAGCATCAGCGTCGATGTCAGTGCCGGGTGCGACCCTGCACACCATGGATGAGCAGGAGTTCATGCGCGGGCGGGTCTACGGGGCGGACCACGACGACGCGGGCCCCCGGCCCGGCCGCGCCTACGCGGAACTGGTCGGCGGCCCGCTGGACGGGCTGCTCCTTGACGTCACCGGCCGGCCCGGCCGGACGCCGGGCGAGCAGGTGGCGCTGCTGACCGAGATGGGCCGCTACGGCTCGGGCGGGCGGTCCCTGTACACGCCCCGTCCGCCGGACGGCCGCCGCTACGACTGGCACGGCGACGCCCCCTGACGGCGATCGTCCGCACGGCCGGGCCCGCGCCGGCCCGGCGGCCGAGCCCCGTACGGCTGGTGAGGTCGGGCCCTTCGGCCGGGTCCCGTACGGCCGGTGCCGTCCCGGCGGCTGTGCCCCGCGCGACTGCTGCCGTCCCGGCGGCTGTGCCCCGTACGACTGTTGCTGCTCCTCCGCCCGAGCCCCGTACGCCTCGATGACGGCCGCTGACTCGATGGGCCGGCGGTCACGGGGTTAGGGTCCCCGCATGGCTCAGCGAGACAGGGGACGGGACGTGGGGATCGTGCACCCCGGCGCCATGGGGGCGCGGGTGGCGGCGCAGGCCGTCGCCGCGGGTGCGACGGTCCGCTGGGTGTCCGAGGGGCGGTCGGCGGCCACCCGCGAGCGCGCAGCCGAGGCCGGTCTGCGGGCGGCCGGCAGCCTGGCGGAACTCGCCGCGGCGAGTCAGGTGCTGCTCAGCGTGTGCCCGCCCGCGGCGGCGGGCGAGGTGGCGCGGCAGGTGGCGGCCACCGGATTCAGCGGTGTCTACGCCGATGCCAACGCGGTCAGCCCCCAACTGATGGCGGAGATCGTCGCCGCGTTCCGGGGCGGCACCGCCACGGTGGTGGACGGCGGGATCACCGGCCCGCCGCCCCGCCGGGCCGGGACCACCCGGCTGTACCTGTCCGGCGACACGGAGGCGGTCGCATGTGTCTCGGCCCTGTTCGAGGGGACCTTCCTCACCCCGGTCACGCTGGCCGGGCCGGTCGGGCGGGCGTCGGCGCTCAAGCTGGCCTTCGCCGCCTACAACAAGATCTCGTACGCCCTCGCCGCCCATGCCTGCGCCCTCGCCGACGGCCACGGCGTCCTGGACGAACTCCTGGACCTGGCCGCGCACCAATTGCCCGGCACCCCGTTGGCTCAACCGGACGTCCTGGCCGGAGCGGGGCCGCGGGCATGGCGCTGGGAGCCGGAGATGCGGGAGATCGCGCGGGCCTGGCGGGAAGCCGGACTGCCCGGCTCCTTCGCCGAGGCCGCGGCGGAGACCTTCGACCGCTGGAGCGCGTACAAGGACACCCGACGGTGACGGGGGCCCGCCTCATCGCCGACCTCGCCGGGAAAGCGGCCGAGGGACCGCGGCCGCCCGAGGCCGACGCGGACACCCAGGGGTGACGTCCGGCCGGGGCCGGACGGACCGCCGAACTCCTGGTCGGCGTCGACCCGGCCACGGCCCGCACACCGGTCTCCACTCGCTCTCTACAGTGCTGTAGAAATCTCTCCTGAAGGTGATCACTCGGATCACTCGACAGCCGTGCCGTCGGGCGCGGCCGGCCGCGCGAGCGGCCCGCGCGAAGGAGCGGAAGCAGCACCATGCCGGACCTGCCGGACCAGTACCACCACGGGGCCGGGCGAGCGCCGCTGTCCGCCCGGCACGAACTGGCACGACGTTGCCGAGCCGTCACGGACGCCCGCTGGTTCGCCCTCACCGTCTTCGCGGTGATCCTGGCGAACGCGGCCCTGCTGGGCGTGGAGACGTACCCTGGGCTCGTCACCGACTGGCGGCACTGGCTGAAGCTCGCCGAACACGTCTGCCTGGCCGCCTTCACCGTCGAGATCCTGCTGCGCCTGGCGGCCCACGCGGACCGCCCGCGGGAGTTCTGGAAGGACCCGTGGAACGTCTTCGACCTGGCGGTGGTGGTCTGCGCCTTCCTGCCCGCCGTCCGTGAGAACACCACCGTGCTGCGGCTGCTGCGGCTGGCCCGGGTGCTGCGCACCGCGCGGTTCCTGCCCCAACTGCGCATCGTGCTGGTCGCGGTGGGCCGCAGCCTGCCCGGCACGCTGAGCTTCCTGCTCGTCGGAGCCCTGCTGCTGTACGTGTACGCCATGGTCGGCTGGGTCTTCTTCGGCGGCTTCGACCCCGAGCACTACGGCTCCGCCGGCCGGGCGGTCCTCACCCTCTTCCTGCTGATGACTCTGGACGGCATCGGGGATGCCGTCCGGGCCGGCCTGGAGGTGTCCCGCTGGAGTCTCCTCTACTACGCCTCCTATGTCCTGCTGGCCTCCTTCGTCCTGGTCAACGTGCTGATCGGAGTGGTCCTCACCTCGCTCGAAGAGGCCCGCGAACTGGAGCGGGACGAGCCGCCCGCCCCGCGTCAGGTCCCCGGCGGCCCGCAGGAGCACCGGCAGCTCGCACAACGCATCGCGACCGCCCGCCGTGCCCTCGACGACCTCGAACGCGACCTCGAACGCGACCTCGCCCAGGCTCATCCGGCGGAAGCGGACGACCCGCGGCTCCCCGCCCCGTCCGGCCGGACCTGACACCCGGCCGGACGGGGCCCGCCACGAGGCCGCGCGGGCGGCTGCGAGGCGGTCCGGGGCTGTCAATGTGATGTTCGCCGCCTTCAGAGGGTGTCGGTACGCCCCTAACGTGGCCGCATGGCACGGCAGGGGAGCGGCCGACACGATGGTGTCTGTTGCAGACAGGCCGAAGGGGTCGATGATGTTCCGCAAGGTTCTGGTCGCCAACCGTGGTGAGATCGCGATTCGCGCATTCCGCGCCGCTTACGAACTGGGGGCGCGCACGGTCGCCGTGTTCCCGCACGAGGACCGCAATTCACTGCACCGGCTCAAGGCGGACGAGGCTTACGAGATCGGCGTACCCGGGCATCCCGTACGGGCGTACCTCTCGGTCGAGGAGATCGTGGCCGCGGCCCGCCGGGCGGGCGCCGACGCGGTGTACCCCGGCTACGGCTTCCTGTCCGAGAACCCGGAACTCGCCCGCGCCTGCGAAGAGGCGGGCATCACCTTCGTCGGGCCCGGTGCGGACACGCTCGAACTGACCGGGAACAAGGCGCGTGCCGTGGCCGCAGCCCGCGCGGCCGGCGTGCCCGTGCTGGGCTCCTCGGCTCCCTCCACCGACGTCGACGAGCTGCTCCGGGCCGCCGGGGACGTCGGTTTCCCGGTGTTCGTGAAGGCGGTGGCGGGCGGCGGCGGGCGGGGGATGCGCCGGGTCGCGGAACCGTCCCAGCTGCGCGAGGCCATCGAGGCGGCGTCCCGGGAGGCGGCGTCCGCGTTCGGCGACCCCACGGTCTTCCTGGAGAAGGCGGTCGTCGACCCGCGCCACATCGAGGTGCAGATCCTCGCCGACGGCGAGGGCGGCGTCATGCACCTCTTCGAACGTGACTGCTCGGTGCAGCGCCGTCACCAGAAGGTCATCGAACTCGCGCCCGCGCCCAACCTGGATCCCGGGCTGCGGGAGCGGATCTGCGCCGACGCCGTGCGCTTCGCCCGGGAGATCGGCTACCGCAACGCCGGCACCGTCGAGTTCCTGCTCGACCGGGCCGGCCACCACGTCTTCATCGAGATGAATCCGCGCATCCAGGTCGAGCACACGGTGACCGAGGAGGTCACCGACGTCGACCTGGTCCAGGCCCAGATGCGGATCGCCGCCGGGGAGACCCTCGCGGACCTGGGACTCTCGCAGGACACCGTGACCCTGCGCGGCGCCGCGCTCCAGTGCCGCATCACCACCGAGGACCCGGCCAACGGCTTCCGCCCGGACACCGGCCGGATCAGCGCGTACCGCTCGCCGGGCGGTTCGGGCATCCGCCTCGACGGCGGCACCACCCACGCCGGTACCGAGATCAGCGCGCACTTCGACTCGATGCTGGTCAAACTCACCTGCCGGGGCCGGGACCTGAAGGCCGCGATCGTTCGGGCCCGACGCGCCGTCGCCGAGTTCCGCATCCGCGGTGTGGCCACCAACATCCCCTTCCTCCAAGCCGTCCTGGACGACCCGGACTTCCAGGCCGGACGGGTGACGACGTCGTTCATCGAGGAACGCCCGCACCTGATGACCGCCCGCTCCTCGGCCGACCGCGGCACCAAGCTGCTCACCTACCTCGCCGACGTCACGGTGAACAAGCCGCACGGAGACCGGCCCGACCTGATCGACCCGGTCACCAAGCTGCCCCCGCTGCCCGCGGGCGAGCCGCCCGCCGGTTCCCGGCAACGGCTGGTCTCGCTCGGCCCCGAGGGCTTCGCCCGGTGGCTGCGCGAGTCCCCGGCGCTCGCCGTCACCGACACCACCTTCCGCGACGCCCACCAGTCGCTGCTCGCCACCCGGGTGCGGACCAAGGACCTCCTCGCGGTCGCCCCCGTCGTCGCCCGCACCCTGCCCCAGCTGCTGTCCCTGGAGTGCTGGGGCGGCGCCACCTACGACGTCGCGCTGCGCTTCCTCGCCGAGGACCCCTGGGAGCGGCTGGCCGCCCTGCGCGAGGCCGTGCCCAACATCTGCCTCCAGATGCTGCTGCGCGGCCGCAACACCGTCGGCTACACGCCGTACCCGACCGAGGTGACCGACGCCTTCGTGCAGGAGGCCGCCGCCACCGGCGTCGACATCTTCCGTATCTTCGACGCGCTCAACGACGTCGGCCAGATGCGGCCGGCTATCGACGCCGTGCGCGAGACCGGCACGGCGGTCGCCGAGGTCGCCCTCTGCTACACGGCCGATCTCTCCGACCCGTCCGAGCGGCTGTACACCCTCGACTACTACCTGCGGCTGGCCGAGCAGATCGTCGCCGCGGGCGCCCATGTCCTGGCCGTCAAGGACATGGCGGGCCTGCTGCGTGCCCCGGCCGCGGCCACCCTGGTCACGGCGCTGCGCCGCGAGTTCGGCCTGCCGGTCCATCTGCACACCCATGACACGGCGGGCGGCCAGCTCGGCACCTACCTGGCGGCGGTCCGGGCGGGCGCGGACGCGGTGGACGGGGCGGTGGCGTCGATGGCGGGCACCACCTCGCAGCCGTCGCTGTCGGCGATCGTCGCCGCCACCGACCACTCCGAGCGGCCCTCCGGCCTGGACCTCCAGGCCGTCGGGGACCTGGAGCCGTACTGGGAGAGCGTCCGCCGCATCTACGCCCCCTTCGAGGCGGGCCTCGCCTCGCCCACCGGACGCGTCTACCACCACGAGATCCCCGGCGGTCAGCTGTCCAACCTGCGCACCCAGGCCGTGGCGCTCGGCCTGGGCGACCGGTTCGAGGACATCGAGGCCATGTACGCCGCCGCCGACCGGATCCTGGGCCGGCTGGTCAAGGTCACCCCCTCCTCCAAGGTCGTCGGCGACCTCGCCCTGCACCTGGTCGGCGCGGACGTGCGGCCCGAGGACTTCGAGGCCACCCCGGACCGGTACGACATCCCCGACTCCGTCATCGGCTTCCTGCGCGGGGAACTGGGCACCCCGCCCGGCGGCTGGCCGGAGCCCTTCCGCAGCAAGGCGCTCCGGGGCCGGGCCGAGGCGCGGCCCCCGCGGGAGCTGACCGACGAGGACCGCGAGGGCCTGGAGAAGTCCCGGCGCAGCACGCTCAACCGGCTGCTGTTCGCCGGCCCGGCACGGGAGTTCGAGGCCCACCGGCAGACCTTCGGCGACACCGGCGTGCTGGACAGCAAGGACTTCTTCTACGGGCTGCGCCCCGGCACGGAGTACGCCGTCGACCTGGAGCCCGGGGTCCGGCTGCTGATCGAGTTGCAGGCGATCGGCAACGCCGACGAGCGCGGCATGCGCACCGTGATGGCCAGTCTCAACGGCCAGCTGCGGCCGATCCAGGTGCGCGACCGGGCGGCGGCCTCGGACGTACCGGTCACGGAGAAGGCCGACCGCGCCGATCCCGGCCAGGTGGCGGCGCCGTTCGCGGGCGTGGTGACGCTCGCGGTCGTCGAGGGCGAGGAAGTGGCGGCCGGGGCGACGGTGGCGACCATCGAGGCGATGAAGATGGAAGCCGCGATCACCGCGCCGAAGGCGGGCCGGGTGACCCGGCTGGCCATCAACCGGATCCAGCAGGTCGAGGGCGGCGACCTCCTGGTCGAACTGGCCTGAGCCGCTCGCTCCGCCCGCCGCCGTCCGCGTACGGCGGCGGGCGGCGTCGCCCTCCGTGGATTACTTACAATTGGTTGAACAGTCCAGACTGATAAACCTACACTTACTCATCATGAACGAGGAGGACACCGGCCGCGGGCACCGCGGCGCCCCAGAGGACACCGCCGGACTCGCCGCCGCGCTGCGGCTGGCCGTGGCGCGGATCACCCGGCGGCTGCGCCAGGCGCACGCCGTGGGCGACGTCTCGCTCTCCGGGGTCTCCGTCCTGGCCCGCCTCAACGCCGCCGGCCCCGACTCACCCGGCACGCTCGCCGAACTGGAACGCGTCCGGCCGCAGGCGATGGCGGCCACGCTGGCCGCGCTGGAACAGCGCGGCATGGTCCACCGGGCCCCCGACGCGGCCGACGGGCGCCGCGCCATCGTGTCGATCACCGACGAGGGCCGCTCCGTGCTGGCGGAGCGACGCTCCGAGTCCGTGGGGCGGCTGACCCGCGCCCTCGACGAGTTCACCCCGGACGAGCGGCGGCTGCTCCACGAAACCCTGCCGCTCCTCGACCGGCTGGCGGAACGGCTGTGAGCGGGCACGCCGAACCCCGGGGCAGCCGTCCGGCCACGGGCCCGGCACCCATGGACGGCGCCCGGCGCGGCGGACCCCTGGCCCGGCTCGGCCGCACCCGGAACACCCCGCCGGGGCCCGGCTACAAATGGGTCGCCCTCTCCAACACCACCCTGGGCGTCCTGATCGCCACGATGGACGCCTCCATAGTGATCATCTCGTTGCCCGCGATCTTCCGCGGGATCGGCCTCGACCCGCTCGCCGCGGGCAACATCAGCTATCTGCTGTGGATGATCCTCGGCTATCTCCTGGTCTCCGCGGTGCTGGTCGTCGTCCTCGGCCGGCTCGGCGACATGTTCGGCCGGGTGCGGATCTACAACCTCGGCTTCCTGATCTTCGCCTGTGCCTCCGTCGCACTGTCCCTCGATCCGTTCCGGGCCGGCGCGGGAGCCCTGTGGCTGATCCTGTGGCGGATCGTGCAGGCATTCGGCGGTTCGATGCTCACGGCCAACTCGGCCGCCATCCTCACCGACGCCTTCCCCGCCCGGCAGCGCGGCATGGCGCTGGGCATCAACCAGATCACCGCGCTCGCCGGCCAGTTCCTCGGCCTGCTGGCCGGCGGGCTGCTCGCGGTCGTCGACTGGCGGGCGGTGTTCTGGGTCAGCGTCCCGGTGAGCGTCACCGGCACCATCTGGTCCTACCTGAGCCTGCGGGAGACCGCGTCCGGCAGGCGCGGCCGGGTGGACTGGCTGGGCAACCTCACCTTCGCCGGCGGCGCGGGCATCCTGCTCGCGGGCATCACCTACGGCATCCAGCCCTACGGCGGCAGCGCGACCGGCTGGGGCAACCCCTGGGTGCTGGCGGGCCTGTTCGGCGGCGTCTTCCTGCTGCTGCTGTTCTGCGTCGTCGAGACGAGGGTCGCCGAGCCCATGTTCCGGCTCTCGCTGTTCAAGGTACGGGCGTTCGCCGCGGGCAACGTGGCGGCCCTGCTCACCGCGATCGCCCGCGGCGGGCTGCAGTTCATGCTGATCATCTGGTTGCAGGGCATCTGGCTGCCGCTGCACGGCTACGACTTCGAGGACACCCCGCTGTGGGCGGGCATCTTCATGCTGCCGCTGACGATCGGCTTCCTGATCGCCGGTCCGATCTCCGGCTATCTGTCGGACCGGTTCGGCGCCCGGCTGTTCTCCACGGCGGGCCTGGTCCTGGTGGCGGGCTCGTTCGTCGGCCTGCTGGTGCTGCCGGTGAACTTCGACTACGGCACGTTCGCCGCGCTGTTGCTGCTCAGCGGTCTCGGCCAGGGCATGTTCTCCTCGCCCAACACGTCGTCGATCATGGGCAGCGTGCCGCCCGAGTACCGGGGCGTGGCCTCGGGCATGCGCTCCACGTTCCAGAACTCGGGTACGGCCCTGTCCATCGGCGTCTTCTTCTCCCTGATGGTCTCCGGCCTTGCGTCGTCGCTGCCGAAGGCGCTCGGCGGCGGCCTCCAGGCGCACGGGGTACCCGCCGGGACCGCGCAGCAGATCGCCTCGCTGCCCCCGGTGAGCACCCTGTTCGCGACGTTCCTGGGCGACAACCCCATCGGGCACCTGCTCGGTTCGAGCGACGTGCTCGACCATCTGACCGCCGCTCAGCGCGCGGTCCTGACCGGCCACGCCTTCTTCCCCGAACTGGTCTCCGGGCCCTTCCACCACGGACTGACCATCGTCTTCGGTGTCGCCGCGGCCATGGCCCTGGTCTCCGCGCTCGCCTCGGCGCTGCGCGGCCGGCACGAGCCCGCCGGCGGACACCTCCCGGCGAAGGGGCCGGCCGGCCCGCGCGCGGCGGAGCCGGCCGCGGACGAGTCCGCCGCGCAGGCCGACCCCCTCAAGTGACCCCTCCGCCCGGTCCGGTCGGCCCGGATCGGCGGGGGCCGACGACCCAACGGCGCCCTCTGGTGGCGTCCGCCGCGGCGGACGCCACCAG
>NZ_JBHJUV010000113.1:0-11224 GCF_042268025.1 Streptomyces sp. NPDC056161 | reverse complement strand
GGTGAGGTGATCAAGACGGTTCCCGAGTCGAAGATCGTGGAGACGTTGATCGAAGAGGCGATGAAGCTCGCCGAGCAGATGGAGGCCGAGGGCGCCGCGTCGGGCGCCCCCGGCGTTGCGGGGACGCCGGCAGTGACAGTGAGTTGAACGAGCACGGACCGAGAGGGGGCCGAGCGTGACGATTCTGGAGACCATCCGGGGACCACGCGACCTGAAGGCGCTGTCCGAGGCGGAACTCGGTGAATTGTCCGAAGAGATACGCGAGTTCCTGGTGACCGCGGTGGCCAGGACCGGCGGCCACCTCGGGCCCAACCTGGGCGTGGTGGAACTCACCGTCGCACTGCACCGGGTCTTCGAGTCGCCGGACGACCGCATCCTGTGGGACACCGGTCACCAGAGCTATGTGCACAAGCTGTTGACGGGGCGTCAGGACTTCTCGAAGCTGCGTGGCAAGGGCGGCCTGTCCGGCTACCCGTCCCGCGAGGAGTCCGAGCACGACGTCATCGAGAACAGCCACGCGTCCACCGCGCTCGGCTGGGCCGACGGGCTCGCCAAGGCCCGTACGGTGCAGGGCGAGAAGGGCCATGTGGTCGCGGTCATCGGCGACGGCGCGCTCACCGGCGGCATGGCCTGGGAGGCGCTGAACAACATCGCCGCCGCCAAGGACCGGCCGCTGATCATCGTGGTCAACGACAACGAGCGGTCGTACGCGCCGACCATCGGCGGTCTCGCCAACCACCTCGCCGCCCTGCGTACCACCGACTCGTACGAGAAGGTCCTCGCCTGGGGCAAGGACGTGCTGCTGCGCACCCCGGTGGTCGGCGGCACCCTCTACGAGTCACTGCACGGCGCCAAGAAGGGCTTCAAGGACGCCTTCGCCCCGCAGGGCCTGTTCGAGGACCTGGGGCTGAAGTACGTCGGTCCGATCGACGGCCACGACATCAAGGCCGTCGAGTCCGCGCTGCGCCGCGCGAAGCGCTTCCACGGGCCGGTCCTCGTGCACTGCCTCACCGAGAAGGGGCGCGGCTACGAACCCGCCCTGGCGCACGAGGAGGACCACTTCCACACCGTCGGCGTGATGGACCCGCTCACCTGCGAGCCGCTCGCGCCTTCCAACGGGCCGTCCTGGACCTCGGTGTTCGGCGACGAGATCGTCCGCATCGGGGAGGAACGGGACGACGTCGTGGCGATCACCGCGGCGATGCTGCACCCGGTGGGCCTCGGCAAGTTCGCCGAGCGCTTCCCGGAGCGGGTCTGGGACGTCGGCATCGCCGAGCAGCACGCGGCCGTGTCGGCGGCGGGCCTGGCCACCGGCGGGCTGCATCCGGTCGTCGCCGTCTACGCCACCTTCCTCAACCGGGCCTTCGACCAGCTCCTGATGGACGTCGCGCTGCACCGCTGCGGGGTGACGTTCGTGCTGGACCGGGCCGGCGTCACGGGCGTGGACGGTGCCTCCCACAACGGTATGTGGGACATGTCGGTCCTCCAGGTCGTACCGGGCCTCAGGATCGCCGCGCCGCGTGACGCCGACCAGTTGCGCGCCCAGCTGCGGGAGGCCGTCGCCGTCGACGACGCCCCCACCCTGGTCCGCTTCCCGAAGGAGTCGGTCGGACCCCGGATCCCCGCGGTCGACCGCGTCGGGGGCCTGGACGTCCTGCACCGGGCCGAGCGGCCCGAGGTCCTGCTGGTGGCCGTCGGCGTCATGGCGCCGGTGTGCCTCCAGGCCGCCGAGCTGCTCGAAGCGCGTGGCATCGGCTGCACGGTGGTGGACCCGCGCTGGGTCAAGCCGGTCGACCCGGCGCTGCCCGGGCTGGCGGCCGGGCACCGGTTGGTGGCCGTCGTCGAGGACAACAGCCGGGCCGCCGGGGTGGGTGCCGCCGTGGCGCTGGCCCTCGGCGACGCGGACGTCGATGTGCCGGTGCGCCGGTTCGGCATCCCGGAGCAGTTCCTCGCGCACGCCAAGCGCGCGGAGGTGCTGGCCGACATCGGTCTCACCCCCGTCGAGATCGCCGGACGGATCGGTGCGAGCCTGGCCGTCAGGGAGCAGACCGACGGCACAGTCAAGGAGAAAGCGGAATGACCACGGAGTTCGACCTCGGTGCCCTCCTGGCCGAGCGCGGAGCCGAGCGCTACGAGCTGCACACCAAGTACCTGAACCACCAGCTCCCGCGCATGCTGCACACCATCGGCTTCGACCGGGTCTACGAGCGTGCCGAGGGGGCTCACTTCTGGGACGCCGACGGCAACGACTACCTGGACATGCTCGCCGGGTTCGGGGTGATGGGCCTCGGCCGCCACCACCCGGTCGTCCGCAAGGCGCTGCACGACGTCCTCGACGCCTCTCTCGCCGACCTGACCCGTTTCGACTGCCAGCCGCTGCCCGGGCTGCTGGCCGAGAAGCTCCTCGGCCACAGCCCGCACCTGGACCGGGTGTTCTTCGGCAACAGCGGTACGGAGGCGGTGGAGACCGCGCTGAAGTTCGCCCGGTTCGCCACCGGCAGGCCGCGGATCCTGTACTGCGAGCACGCGTTCCACGGCCTGACCACCGGGTCCCTGTCGGTCAACGGCGAGAAGGGCTTCCGGGACGGCTTCGCCCCGCTGCTGCCCGACACGGCCGTGCCCCTCGGCGACCTCGACGCCCTGTCCCGGGAACTGGCCAAGGGCGACGTCGCCGCGCTGGTCGTCGAGCCGATCCAGGGCAAGGGCGTGCACGAGGCGCCGCCCGGCTATCTGCGCGCCGCGCAGGACCTGCTGCACAAGCACAAGGCGCTGCTCATCGCGGACGAGGTGCAGACGGGACTCGGCCGGACCGGGGACTTCTACGCGTACCAGCACGAGGACGGCGTCGAGCCGGACCTGGTGTGCGTGGCCAAGGCGCTCTCCGGCGGCTATGTGCCGGTCGGCGCCACCCTCGGCAAGGACTGGATCTTCAAGAAGGTCTACTCGTCCATGGACCGGGTCCTGGTCCACTCGGCGAGCTTCGGTGCCAACGCGCAGGCGATGGCGGCGGGTCTGGCCGTGCTGTCGGTGATGGAGGACGAGCAGATCGTCGCCCGTGCGCGCAGGACGGGGGACCAGCTGAGGTCCCGGCTGGCCGCGCTCATCGACAAGTACGAACTGCTCGCCGATGTCCGCGGCCGGGGTCTGATGGTCGGCATCGAGTTCGGCCGGCCCAGTTCGCTGAAACTGCGCAGCCGCTGGACCATGTTGCAGGCCGCGCGCAAGGGCCTGTTCGCGCAGATGGTGGTGGTCCCGCTGCTCCAGCGGCACCGGATCCTGACCCAGGTCTCCGGTGACCACCTGGAGGTGATCAAGCTGATTCCGCCGCTGGTCGTCGACGAGGCCGACGTCGACCGGTTCGTCGACGCCTTCACCGCCGTCATGGACGACGCGCACAGCGGCGGTGGTCTGATGTGGGACTTCGGTAAGACGCTGATCAAGCAGGCGGTCGCCAACCGGTGACCGAACCGCCCGCGGTTTGCCTCTGAGGCAAGAAATTTGCCGATGAGGCAAATCTGCGGCTCAATGGAGTCATGAGCTCCTCCGAAGCCGAGTTGCCCGCCGTAGCGCCGCAGCTCCGCTCGTTGCGCCGCCGGACCGGCCTCACGCTGGAGTCGGCGGCGCGTTCCGCCGGGTTGTCGCCCGCCCATCTCTCCCGGCTGGAGACCGGGCAGCGCCAGCCGTCGCTGCCGCTGCTCCTGGCACTCGCCCGCATCTACGGTACGACGGTCTCGGAACTGCTCGGTGAGACCGTGGCCGACCGGGACGCCGTCGTGCGCGCCGCCGACATGGAGCCGACCCACGCGGGCGGCTGGACGTACTGGCAGGCCGGCGCACCGGGCCGCGGGATGCAGGCCCTGCGCGTCCGGGTGCCGCACGGCTCGCAGGGCGACATCGTGCGCGTGCACCCCGGCGAGGAGTGGCTGTACGTACTCCAGGGGCGGCTCGGGCTGCGCCTCGGGGACACCGCGCATCTCCTCGCGCCCGGTGACAGCGCACACTTCGACTCGCTGACCCCGCACCGCCTCGCCGCCGAGGACGACGACGGGGTGGAACTGCTGTTCGTCCACACCCTGCTGCAAAGTCCCACGGCCGCACTGTGCCTGGGCCCGATCACTGGAGAGTCGCGATGACCGACATGGAGGAGAAGTTCCCGCGCGCCCTGTGGATCCGGCTGATCGTCTACCTCGTCGCCGGACACCTCCTGGCCGGCTTCATCTTTCTGCTGTTCGAGGTGGGCGCCAAGGGGTGAGCCGGCTGTCGGCCTGGTGCAGAGCGGCGCTCCCCGTCAGCCGAGCAGGCGCTCGCGCAACCGCTCCCGGGTCCGCGGTGCCAGGCCCAGCCCCTGTTCCAGGTAGGCGTCGACGCCGCCCCAGGTCCGCTCGACGGTCTCGAAGGCGGCCGTGAGGTACTCGGCGCGGGCGTCGAACAGCGGGCTGAGCAACTCCATGACCTCGGGGGTGTAGGCCGACTCGGCGCTGCCGCTGCGCCGCACCCGGTAGCGGCGGTGCGTGGCGTTCGACTTCAGGTAGTCGGCCAGGATCGCCTCGCGCTCCACGCCCAGGGCGAGCAGCGTCACGGCTATGGACAGGCCCGCGCGGTCCTTGCCGGCCGCGCAGTGCATCAGGACCGGCACGCTGTCCTCGGCCAGCGCGTGCAGCACCCGGGAGTGCTCGGCGGTGCGCTGTTCGATGATCGCGCGGTAGGAGACGACCATCCGCCGCGCGGCCTTGCCGTCACCGAGGATCGTGCGCAGCTGGTCGAGGTCGCCGTCCCGGACCATCGTCCAGAACTCGGCGCCGTCCGCCGGGTCGGTCAGGGGCAGGTTGACGTTGCGCACGCCGGGCAGTTCGACGTCCGGCCCTTCCAGCCGCTGGTCGGCCGCGTTGCGGAAGTCGAAGACGGTGTGCAGGCCCAGGGCGGACAGGAACGCGGCGTCGGACTTGGTGGCGTGTGCCAGGTGGCCGCTGCGGAACAGCACCCCGTACCGCACCCGCCGTCCGTCCTCGGCCGGGAGCCCGCCCACGTCACGGAAGTTGCGCACGCCGGCCAGCTCGGGTTCGGTCGACGGGACCTGCTGCGTCACGGGGGGCTCCTCCCGGTCGGAGCCCGTCGGCGCTTCTCGTCGACGGGCACGCTGTCGACCATACGACAAGCTTTTCCCGGGCCACGAGATGTCCACAGGCGTTGCCACCGGGGCCCGCGGCCCTTGATGATGTTGAGGCGTGAGTGGATCTGTGGGCTCCTGTGAGGTTTCGATGGTGGACATCGCCGAGGACGGCCGTACGTGGTTGCTGAGCGGCCCGAACAGCAGTTATGCGCTGCACCTCACCGAGGCGGACGAACTGCTGCACCTGCACTGGGGTCCCGCCGTCGCGCTCGCCGACGCCGAGGCCCTGGCCGCCCGTCCGCTGCCCGGCTACCGGGGCTTCGAGTCGCCGCTCGACGGGCACGAGGAGTATCCGGTCGAAGGCGGCCCGCGCTTCGTGAGGCCCGCGCTGTCGGTCCGCACGGAGGAGCGCCGCGGCACCGAATGGGTCTTCGAGGGCCACGCGGCCGAGGACGGGGAACTGAGGCTGCGTTTCCGGGACGAGGGGCTGGTCATCACCCTCCACTACCGGATGCGCGGCGACGTCGTCGAGCGGTGGGTGGGCCTCGTGAACGAGGGCGGCACGCGGGTGGAGCTGCTGCGCGCGGACCCGGCCGCCTGGACCCTGCCCGACCGGGAGGGCTGGCGGCTGTCCGAGCTGCACGGCCGCTGGGCCGCCGAGTCGCGGCTGACCAGCGGTCCGCTGACCTACGGTGAGAAGGTCATCGGCAGCCGGCGCGGTCACACCGGACACCAGTACCTGCCCTGGGTGGCGCTCGACACCGACGCCACCGAGGAGCGCGGCGAGGTGTACGGCTGCGCGCTCGGCTGGTCGGGTTCCTGGCGGATCGCCGTCGCCCAACTTCCGGACGCGCGTGTGCAGATCACCGGCGGCGCCGGGTACGACGACTCGGGCCTGCTGATGCTGGAGCCGGGGGAGTCGTACACCAGCCCCGTCTTCGCGGGACTGTGGAGCGACGGCGGCTTCGGTGGCGCGAGCCGCGCCTGGCACGCCTACCAGCGGGCGTACGTCGTCCCGGACGCGGACCGGGACAGGCCCGTGCTGTTCAACTCCTGGGAAGCCACGTTCTTCGACATCGCCGAGGACCAGCAGGCCGCGCTCGCCCGGCGCGCGGCGGAGATCGGCGTGGAACTGTTCGTGGTGGACGACGGCTGGTTCGGCGCCCGGACCAGCGACCGGGCCGGGCTGGGCGACTGGACGCCCAACCCCGACCGGTTCCCGCAGGGGCTGGCTCCACTGGCCGGCCAGGTGCACGCCCTCGGCATGCAGTTCGGCATCTGGGTCGAGCCGGAGATGGTCAACCCCGACAGCGAGCTGTATCGCGCGCATCCCGACTGGGTGCAGTACCAGGCGGGACGAAAGCGGACGGAACTGCGCAATCAGCTGGTCCTCAACCTCGCCCGCGAGGACGTCCAGGAGTACCTGTGGGAGCGGTTGGACACGCTGCTCTCCAGCGCCCCCATCGACTATGTGAAATGGGATTTCAACCGCTGCTTCACGGACGCGGGCTGGCCCGGGGAGGCGTACCCGCAGCGGTTGTGGGTCGACCATGTCCGCGCCCTGTACGCGCTGCTGGACCGGTTGCGCGCCGCCCATCCGGGCGTGGCCTTCGAGTCCTGCTCGGGCGGCGGCGGCCGCATCGACCTCGGGATCCTGAGCCGCACCGATCAGGTGTGGACCTCCGACAACACCGATCCGCTCGATCGGCTCGCCATCCAGCACGGTTTCAGTCAGATCCATCCCGCGCGGATCATGGCGGCCTGGGTCACCGACAGTCCGAACACACAGCTCAACGGCCGGGCCAGCAGTCTGCGCTTCCGTTTCGTCAGCTCCATGGCCGGCGTCCTCGGGGTCGGCGGCGACCTCGCCAAGTGGAGCGAGGAGGAACTGGCCGAGGCTCGGCAGTGGGTGAGCCTCTACAAGGAGATCCGGCCCGTGGTGCAGCACGGCGAGCTGTACCGACTGCGCCCTCCCGAGGGCGGTTTGAGCGCGGTGCAGTATCTGCGCGGGGACGAGACCGTCGTCCTGGCCTGGCTCCAGGCGCAGCGGTACGGCGAGCCCGTGCCGGCGGTGCGGTTGCGCGGGCTCGACCCGTCGGCGTCGTACGAATGCCGCGAAACGGGCGAAGTGCACCGTGGTGCCGTGCTGTTGCACCACGGGCTGCACACCGCGCTCCGTGGTGACCTGGACGCCACGGTCATCCGGCTGCGCCGCGTCTGACCCTTCTGCCGGAATTACGAGCTTATGCGGCCAGGGGGGTGAGGAGGGTCATATCGTGACGGTGGGTCGCCTGTCATGCTCACGTAATGCATGGTCCGGGCGGGCGAATTGGCCACGGCCACCCCGCTGACATGCACGGACGGTGACCGGGAATTCCCGTAATGGATCGAGTGAGACCTGTACGGGATGGAACGGGTCCTTGTCCGTTTGCGTCCCGCTCGCTTACGTTCGCCACCGATCCGGACGGACCGCCGAATCCTGCCGCCGCCCGGACACCGGACACACCACCCACCCGTGCACGGCAGGAGCGGGGGACCCACCAGGCACGACCGCCGGACCCGGTCTCCGGGACGGCAAGGGGTGAAGCCACGCCCCGCGCGCGGCCGGGCAGCTCCAGCCCGAACCCGACAGCTCACCTCGCAGGCGCCGGAGAGGAATGCGCCATGCCCGCGAAGGGAAAGCACCGACGTCCGAGGCCCCAGCGCCGCACCCGTTCCGTCGCCGTCGCCGTCGCCGGAACGAGCGGAGCCGCACTGGCCCTGCCGCTCATCGCAACCACCGCGGCGCACGCCGCGGCCCCCGGGGAGGCTCCCCGGTCCGTCGCCGAGAGGACCGTCAGGTCTGCCGGCGGCGCCGCCGAACAGCGACGCGCCGCCGAGGACTCCGCCGCCCGCACCTACGTGGTGCGGCCGGGCGACTGGCTCGCCAAGATCGCCGACGAGCAGCACGTCAACGGCGGCTGGCAGCGGATCTACCAGGACAACCGCCCGGCCATCGGCGGCAACCCGTCGCTGGTCCGCCCCGGTCTGAAACTCACCCTCGGCGGGTGGGCCGAGCCGGACACCCGCTCCGCGCAGCCGTCCCGGCTGTCCCGGTCCTCGTACGTGCCGGCGGCCGACGCCTCGGCCGGCCGGACGGACCGCACCGTCGGCACCGGCACCTCCACCGGCTACGGCCTCCCCGTCCTCGGCGCCAGGATCGGCACCGGCTACCACGTGGCGGGCGGCATGTGGTCCAGCGGCTACCACACCGGCGTGGACTTCGTCGTGCCGACCGGCACCTCGGTCAAGGCCGTCGCCGCGGGCACGGTCGTCGCCGCGGGCTGGGGCGGCGCCTACGGCAATCAGGTGGTCGTCAGGCTGGCCGACGGCTACTACGCGCAGTACGCCCACCTGTCCCAGCTGTCCGTCTCGGCCGGCCAGACCGTGACCGAGGGCCAGCAGATCGGCCTGTCCGGCGCGACCGGCAACGTGACCGGCCCGCACCTGCACTTCGAGATCCGTACCACGCCGGAGTACGGCTCGGACGTGGACCCGCTGGCCTACCTCCGCTCGCACGGCGTGGTCGTCTGACGGCGGTGGCGGAGCGGTTGACGCGGGAACGCGCCTGTTCCCCGGCCTATTCCCGCATTGGGAAACTCTTGGCGAGTGTCTTATCTCACCGTTCGTCAACCCCTTCCTACGATCGCGTAGGTCACATCGGAAGGTGAATCATGGCCCGACGTGGCAGACGATTCGAAGAGTGACAACACAGCGGTGATCGGGTCGTACGTGGCGGTGGGGGACAGCTTCACCGAGGGCGTCGGCGACCCCGGCCCTGACGGGGCGTTCGTCGGCTGGGCCGACCGGTTCGCGGTACTGCTCGCGGACCGTCGGCCCGAAGGCGGCTTCCGATACACGAATCTCGCGGTGCGCGGGAGGCTGCTCGACCAGATGGTGGCGGAGCAGGTCCCGCGGGCGGTCGAACTGGCGCCGGACCTCGTCTCGTTCTGCGCGGGAGGCAACGACATCCTGCGCCCCGGCACCGACCCCGACGAGGTGGCCGAGCGTTTCGAACGGGCCGTGGCCCGGCTCGCGGACGCGGCCGGCACGGTCCTGGTGACGACCGGCTTCGACACCCGTGGCGTACCCGTGCTGAAGCATCTGCGCGGCAGGATCGCCACCTACAACGGGCACGTCCGGGCCGTCGCCGACCGGTACGGCTGCCCGGTGCTCGACCTGTGGTCCCTGAAGGCCGTGCAGGACCGCAGGGCCTGGGACGACGACCGGCTGCACCTCTCACCCGAGGGACACACACGCGTCGCCCTGCGGGCCGGACAGGTCCTCGGCCTCGACGTCCCGGCCGACCCGGAACAGCCCTGGCCGCCGCTCCCGCCCCGCGGCACCTTGGAGGTGCGCCGCGACGACGTCCACTGGGCCCGGCAGCACCTGGTGCCGTGGATCGGCCGGCGGCTGCGCGGCGAGTCCTCGGGGGACCACGTGACGGCCAAGGGCGCGGTGTCCCCCGACGACATCAGGACGCGGATCGCGTCGGTGGCCTGAACCGCCGGGGCGGGTCCGACGGACCGGTCCCGCCCCGGGACGCCCGCTCGGCGCGACCCCGCCCGCGGCGGCCTGGGGCCCCGGCCCGGTTCCCGGACGAGCGCCCCGCCCGGCCGTTCCCGCGCCCGGCCGCCGGTCACCCCGATGGCGCCGGACTGTCGCAGGGGCCACCCATAATGGATGGCCTCACCCACTCCACCAGGAGGTACCGTGTCCGGTTTGCGTTCCCCGAGCTCCGGGCTCCGCGCGTTGCAGCCCGCGGCCTTCGGCGCTGACCCGGGCGGTGACCGCCTGGCGCGCATCCGCAGCTCGCCCCACTTCGCCGACGGCGTCTTCCAGAACCCCGGGGGGCCCGCCCGGATCCGGCCCTCCGGATCGATGCTGGAGTTGACGAAGCTCTACTTCGACCGGGAACAGCGGCCCCAGCGGGCCCCGCGCGGCACCGTCCCGGTGCACGCCACCACCCTCGCCGACCTGGCCCGGCCGCCCGCCACCGGGCTCCGGCTGACCTGGATGGGCCACTCCAGCGTGCTCGCGGAGATCGACGGACAGCGCGTGCTGTTCGATCCGGTCTGGGGCGAGCGCTGCTCCCCGTTCCCGTTCGCCGGGCCCAAGCGGCTGCACCCGGTGCCGCTGCCGCTCGCCGCGCTCGGCCCGGTCGACGTCGTGGTCATCTCGCACGACCACTACGACCACCTGGACATGCCCAGCATCAAGGCACTGGCCGGCACGGACACCGTGTTCGCCGTGCCCCTGGGCGTCGGTGCCCACCTCGAACACTGGGGGGTGTCCGCCGACCGGCTGCGGGAGCTGGACTGGCACGAGTCGACCCGGGTCGGCGGACTCACCCTCACCGCCACCCCCGCCCGGCACTTCTGCGGCCGCGGCCTGCGCAACGCCCAGCACACCCTCTGGGCGTCCTGGGCCGTCGCGGGCGCCGAGCACCGGATCTACCACAGCGGCGACACCGGCTACTTCGAGGGCTTCAAGGACATAGGCGCCGAGCACGGCCCGTTCGACGCCACGATGATCCAGATCGGCGCCTACAGCGAGTTCTGGCCCGACATCCACATGACCCCCGAGGAGGGCGTACGCGCCCACCTCGACCTCCAGGGCGGCCGGGCGCACGGAGCGCTGCTGCCGATCCACTGGGGCACCTTCAACCTGGCCACGCACGCCTGGGCCGAGCCGGGAGAGTGGACGAAGGACGAGGCCGAGGCAGCCGGACAGGCGGCCGCCTTCCCCAGGCCCGGCGAGCCGTTCGAACCGGCGGGCCTGCTGCCCGCGGACCCCTGGTGGCGGGCGGTGTCCACGCCGCTCGCCCACCCGTGGCGCGACCGGGTGCCCCCGAAGGCCACGCTCGAATCCACCGGCGCCGGCGCCGGCGACGGCGACCTCGACCTTGACCTCGACCTCGCGAAGGATCGGTGACACGGGCTCCGGCCCGGCCGGCCGCCGGGTTCCCCGCGGGACCCCGGTGGGTGTGCGGCCGAATACGGACGTCCGCGACCGCCCTGGGCCTGGCACACGGGCGGCGCTGACGCGGACGGCGGCCCCGGAGGGTGGAATCCC
>NZ_JBHJUV010000112.1:0-11234 GCF_042268025.1 Streptomyces sp. NPDC056161 | reverse complement strand
TGACCGACAAACCCAGACACCCGGCGGCCCTCCGCGACCACCGGGCACCCAGCCCTGCCCACACCCACCCTGACCAGGCCATATTTACGCGTCAGGGCAGTGTGGCGTGGTCTCCATGATGGATATCGCGCTGATCACTGCCGGGCAGATGTACCGCTATTACCTGCGCCAGGTCGTCGTCGGTGACGGCCGCCGCCCGGCCCGCACGCCACTCGTCCAGGCGCAGGAAGAGGCCGGGGTCCCGGCTGGGCGCTGGATGGGCCGGGGCCTTGCCGTCCTCGGCCTGGCGGCGGGCGACGTCGTCACCGAGGCGCAGCTGCGCAACCTCTTCGGCGAGGGCCGGCACCCGCATGCCGACCGGATCGAGGCCGACCAGCTCGCCGCCGGGAAGAAGCCCGCGGCCGCGCGCCGGGCCGGGGCGCTCGGGCGGCGGGTGAAGGTCACCGGGTTCGATCTGGTCTTCCGCCCGCAGCCGACCCTCACCCTCCTGTGGGCGCTCGGTGATGAGGTGACACGGCGGGCGATCGAGGCCGCACACGAGCGGGCTATCGCGGCCGTGCTCGCCTGGATCGAGGACGAGGCAGCGATCATCCGCGTCGGCGCGCAGGGCGTCTACAAGGTCCGCCCGGTGCACGGTCTGGTGGCCGCGCGGTTCCGCCACTACGAGGCGCGCTCCGGGATGCCGCTCCTGCACGACCATCTCCTTCTGTCCGTCAAAGCCCAGCGCCCTGATGGCAAGTGGGGCTCGGCGCACTCCGAGGTCCTGTTCGAGAATGCGGTGACCGCCTCCGCGCTCTACAACGAAGTCGTGATGGCTGAGGCGTGTGAGGCGCTGGGGCTGGCGTCCGAGCCGCGGACCGTTACCGTCGGGCGCCGCCCGGTCTTGGACGTTGCCGGGGTGCCGCACGAGCTGATCCGCTGGACCGCACGGCGCAGCGACCAGATCGCCGCCTGCCTTGAGGACCTGGAGCACGAGTACGTCACCGCCGTCGACGACGACGGCGAGCTGCGGTTCCTGCCTGCGGTCTCCCGAGCGGGCCCGCGCCAAGCTGAACCGGATCGCCGCGAGGATGACGCGACCGCCGAAGCAGAAGGCCCGCCCGCTCGCGCAGCTGCGCGCGTGGTGGAAGGCGAGCGCGATCCTCACCTCCGGTGTCGCCGCCGACGTCATCAACTCCCTCCTCGAGTACGCCCGCGCCGCAGCAGCCGCGATCCGGGCCCGGGTCGCCGCTGTGGTCGACGTCGCCATGGCGGCCGTCGACGTCGCCGCGACGGTGTTCGTGATGAACGGCGGCGGCCGGTTCCACCGCCGGCACCTGCTCGCCGAAGCCCGCCGCCGCCTCGCCCCCGTCCTGCGCGGCCGCCGCCGCGAGCCGGGCCTGGACGAGAGAATCGTGGACGCCGCGCTCGCCACGTACTGCGTGGACATCAGCGAGCCGAAGACGCTGCGCGGCCGGATGCCCGCCTACCGCCTCTACACTGCCCGCTGGTCACTGGCCGACCTCACCTCCGACCACCGCCTGCCGACCACTACCCCGGACCGGCGGCCCCCTGCCGACCCGGACACACCGGCCGCGCCCCCGCCCTCGGGTCCGGAGCCGGGGGAGTGGGAGATACCCCGCGTACCGTTGCAGTACGAGCGGGCCGTCCTCGCCGGCACGGCGGTCCGCGCGAAGCTGAACGCCACCGTCGCCGCGCGCGGCCGGGCATACGACGTCGCCCGGCACCAGCAGGCGGCGGTGCCCGAGCAGCTGCTCGCGCCCGAGTCGGCCGACCCCGAGCACAGCGGCCAGGAGCAGGAGACCGGCCGACAGGAAGCGGTCGACCTGACGGCGCTGCGGGCCCTGCGGAAGTCCCGCACGGACGTGGAAGCCCTCGATCTCACGGCCGAGCGCCTGCGCCACCTCGGGGACGCCTTCACCGCGGCGGCCGACCTGGCCCGCGCCACGATGGACCGCTACGCCGACCGGGAAGACACCGGCGGGCCGCGTCAGGTGCGTGAGGACGACCAGCAGGCGCACCGCCCGCAGCAACCCGGTGTGCATCGCGGCCGGAGCGCCGGCCACTGAGTGCACTCGATGCCGCACACCCGATCGGTCAAACTTCGTTGACAATGGATCAATTTTCGCTGTCACGGGACCGCGCCTGCCGGGTGATCACGGGTCGGTAACGGCGCTCAGTTGTCCCGTGACACGCGATCTTCCTCGACCGGCAGGCGCTGACCTGCGATGAGGAATTTTGAGTGGCGAAGGTCTGCTGCCGGAGCCACCAGAACGCGGTCGGCGGGAGGCGGGAGGCGGGCTTGGAAAATCAATCTTGCCGATTCCGTAAGAGAGCAGCTCATCTCCTGTGGCGTCTGGATCAACTGACGCGAGTCAAGGAACCGTGCAGTCAGAAACAACCTGTCGAGCAAGATCCACTGACAAGAAGGAAGATCCCTTGTCACAGGACATCAGTGGAGTGTCACACCGTCGACTTTCGCCACACCTCTACCAGGTGACGGGGGATTCCATCCGGACCCCCGCGCCACCTGCCTGAGGAGCTTCGTCATGACGTACGCCAGCAGCGCCCGGCAGCCGGAGCCGCGCCCGACCTGGTCAAGGGGTACTGAACGGCCTCCGGGCGGCCCGGAATCCAGTGCCGTGAAGGGTGCCGCGAACGATTCCAACGTCGTGCCTATCACTGCAGCTCACACCGTCCGCCAGGGGGTCTCCCGGCACGCTGACACCTCTCTCCCTTCCCCTGAGACGTCGGCGAAGGGGAAGAAGTCCGCTCCGGCCGGGAAGGTGCGGGCTGATGCGCTGCGGATGCTGGGGTGCGTGCGGATAGCCACGGTGCGGCAGATGGCTGAGGTGATCACGGTGGAGGGTCGGGACGGCCGGTCGTACGTGCGCAGGGCGATGAAGAAGCTGGCGGAGCTGGGGCTGGCGGAGACGAACGGCAAGGCGGGCAGGCTCCCGATCTGGAACCTGACTCCGGCGGGGCAGAAGGCTCTTGCCGATGGCAACGAGCTGCCTCCCCGGCCGAAGGCCGGCACCGGAGCGAAGGCCGTTCGAGCCGGGTTCGGTCCGCACGGCGTCGCGGTGACGGACATGATCCTCGCCTTCGGAGGCCGGGACCATCTGACCGACTGGCAGGTGGAGGTGAACCACGCCGTCAAGGAGACCGGCCTGAGCTTCAACACCGACGCCGTCCTCGCGTTGCCGACCAAGACCGGCGAGGTGCGCCTCTTCGAACTCGACAACGGCACCATGTCCCAGGCCCGGCTCGCCAAGGAGGTCTGGGACTACGAGCGCTACGCCGGGCGCCGTGTCCGGGAAGGCGCCCGCGACACGATCGGCGGGACGTTCCCGTTCTGGCAGCGCCACCGCTACACCCGCTCCCGGACCTTCCCGCGGCTGCATGTGGTCCTGGTGGGCAAGGAGGAGCACCTGCTCGACAACCGCCTCCAGGCGCTCGCCCACGACGTGAAGGGCATCACCGCTGCGGTCTGGGTGAACACTCTGCCCCGGCTCCAGCGGGGCGAGCCCTGGTACGAGGTCGGCGTCGACGACCCGGACCGGCGCCGCCAGCGCTACCCCGAGCCCGCAGGCCGCTGAAGTCCGGGCCGGGCAAGCCCTCCGCGCGAGGGGGCCTGCCCGGCGCCCGGCGACCGGGCTACGCCATGGCGGCGGCCACGGTCTCCAGGACGGCGCGCTGCTGCGGGTCGACCGGGACGTCCAGCTGGCGCAGCGAGCGCAGCGTGGTGCCTTCGGCGCACAGCCTGCACAGTTCGATCACCGGCATCGGGCCGGCGCCGACCAGGGTGTGCGAGGAAGAACTCTCGTAGACGGGCCGGTAGCAGCCGGGGCACAGGCGGCAGTCCTTGAGTTCGTCCGCCGGCGGCGCGTCCGGACCGAGCAGCGGCACGATCCGCAGGAGGTTCTCCCCGGCTTCGGCCCACAGCCCCATCGGCCGTTCCGCGCTCCGCTCGAAGACGACGTCGCCGTCCGGGCCTTCGCTGGTGCGGACCCGGGCCAGCGTGCCGACGCCTTCCTCGGGGTGGTTCGGTATGAGCGCCAGGACGGTCCTGTGCCCAGGCCCCTCGGCCGCGCCGAAGACGTGGCCACGCCCGGCCGCGAGGGCCGCGCCCACCTCGGCCAGCCCCTGGCCGCCGTCGTCGTTGCGCAGGCGCAGCGGCCACGAGGCCGGAACGCCGTCGATCTCGGCAGGGGAGGAGGTGATCAGGATGCCGTTGCCGGACTGGCGGACGTCCAGGTGCTGTATTCCCTCGGTGGAGTGGTACGCGGTGCCGAACCACTCCTGGGCTCGCTGGTCGCTCTCGCCCCGTGGGCGGCGCGGCTTGTGCTGCTTGTGACGTCCCATGCTGTGCCTCGCAGACTTGACCCTGTGCGCGGGCCGATCGGTCCGCTGAACCCACAACCGGCAGCCCACCGGCCCCAGCACGCCACGGTCCCGTCGGCCACCCGTCCGGCCCGCCCGGCTGTCGCTTTCGGCGCGCTGCTGACCGTACGAGGGAACGAGCCGGCCCCGGTCTTGACCGAAGGCGCCGGTGCGCGGGACGGTCATCGCGCAACTAAGCGCAACCGACTCGACACGGGAGTACGCGATGACGTTACGGTTCGTCGGGATCGACCCGAACACCGGAGGCGAGGGCTCACCGACGGTGTGGGTGGAAGAGGAAAGCTCGGATCTGGTCTTCCAGGGTGAAGAGGCCGACGCACTCCTCAAGGCCGAGGTCGGCTCCGCCTAGTGGGTGCCCGGCCACAAGGTCGGGATCCCCCCGCACGAGCGGGTGATCCGGATTCCGGCGCACATGGTGTCGATCGTGAGGGAGGCGTGCGATGCGGCGGAACGAGCTGCTGAACAGCGCGACGTTCGCTGACCTCCTCGTGGCCACCCACCACAGCGCCGTCCATGTGGAGATGCGCGACGTCTACGCGGTGGGCGATGAAGCCGACGACTTCGAAGACTTCCTGCGTACCGGCGTCCCGAACCTCGATCGGGCCCGCTCGTTCTGGCCGCAGTGGATGCCGCTAGTTCAGGAGGCAGTCGCGCGCGGCGTGGTGATGCGCCGCGCCCGGATCATCTCCGAGCCGGTCACCGACTACATCCGCTACGAGCATGCCATCACCCCGCTCAACCTCCAGGCCGGAGAGGACGTGCGCTGGCTGCCCCGCCGTCATGCGAGCGACATCGCGCTGCCCGGCAACGACTTCTGGCTCCTGGACGGCGGGCTCGTGCAGTTCCACCACTTCACCGGAACCGGCGACTGGGCGACGGACGGAAGGAACGCGCCGACGACCCAGCCGCCGTCGCGCTGTGCGCCGCGGCGTTCGAGGCGGTATGGGAGCGCGGCGTCCCGCACGAGAAGTACACCGTCCAGGCCCCCTGAGCAGCCCCGTGACCGTCTCCCCATCCTCCAGCGCGCAGGCCGCCCGCGAAGCGCTCGCCGTGCGGCTTACGCACCTGCGTAAGGACGCCGGCCTCACCGGGAAAGAACTCTTCGCCCGGTGCGGCTGGCACCCTGCGAAGACCACCCGCATCCAGAAGGGCGACGCCCCGCCCTCGGACACCGACATCCGCACCTGGTGCTCGGTGTGCGGCGCCGACGACCAGGCCGGCGACCTCATCGCCACCGCCCGCGCGGTCGACTCGATGTACCTGGAGTGGCGCCGCCTGCACCAGGGCGGCATGCGCAAGGTCCAGCAGGACTGGAACACCCTGCACGAACGGACCCGCGTCTGCCGGGTCTACGTCTCCAACGTGCCGCCGGGCTTCTTCCAGACCCCCGGCTTCGCCACCGCCGTCATGGAGCAGATCACCACCTTCCAGGGCACGCCGAACGACGTCGCCGAAGCGGTCGCGGCCCGCATCGCACGCTCCCGGTTCCTCTACGAGGGCGGCCACCGCTACGTCGTCCTCATGGAAGAGTCCGTCCTGCGCTACCGCACCGCCGGCCTCGAGGCGATGCGCGGACAGCTGCGCCACCTCCTGACGGTGATGCCGCTCTTCTCGGTTTCGCTGGGGATCATCCCTTTCACCGCGCAGCGCACCGTGTGGCCGCTGGAGGCGTTCTACCTCCACGATGACGTCCAGGCCGTAGTGGAGACTCTGACAGCGGAGATCAAGGTCAAGCAGCCGCGCGAGGTCGCCGACTATGCGAGGGCGTTCGCCGGCCTCGCGGAGATGGCCGTGTACGGCGACGCCGCGCGTGCCCTGATTCATGACGCGATCGACGCCCTGGAGTGAACCTCCGCAATTCTCCGCAACTTCGTTGAGGGCGCGACCCGCTGATGCGTAGCGTCGAAGGCACCGACGGACCACCAGCCGGAGCGGCGGGGCCGCATGCGTGCACACACCGATTCCACCACCCCCGAGCCGGGGGCCACGGCCTCCAGCCGCCTGCCTACGGCGTTCCCTCCCCGGCCCTGCTGGCCTGCGCGGACCGCGGCTTCGCCCGGTTCCTCGCCCAGCGGACCAAGGACCAGGACGACGGGGCCGACGGCGGCGAGGACACCCAGCGGTGACCGCCGGCCACCCGCGCGACGACGCCCCAGTAGCGAGGCCCGCCATGCACACCAGCAGCCACACGGTCCTGTACGACCCCACCGGCCTGATCGAGGCGCAGCTCCCGCTCGACCGGGAACCGTACGAGTGCCTCGTCAAGGCCGTCCTCGCGTGGACGGGCGAGGACACGCTCGCGACACGCGACTACGAGCAGATCGGCCTCCAGCTGACCGGCCACGCCCGCGCGGTCGCCGCCGATGTCCGGCGCCGCGCGGGCCAGCTGCCCAAGGACAGCGGGCCCCGGGCGCTCGCCGACGTCGTCCTGCGCGAGGCGGACGGCCGACTGTCCGTGACGATCGAGGGCACCGTGCGCTGCGTCCAGAACCGCGCCCGCCTCGTCCGCGCCCTCTACGAACGCCTGGACCGGCTGGAGGCCGCACTCGCCCCCGAGCGGGTTGCACCGAGCGACGGCTGAACGGTCCGGGGTGACAGTGGCATGGGCCTGAACTCTGCAGGTCAGGTGTGGAACACACCCTTTGGTGATCACCCTGTGTGGTGCAGCGCGGGCCCGTTGTCGGTGGTGCCTGTCAGGATGGGCCGTTACGCGAGATTCGCTTCGAGGGGGAGGCTTTTCATGCCTTGGGTAAGGGAGTACGTGCGTTCTGACGGGACACTGGTTCGGGCGCATTCGCGGTGGGCGGCGGGCGCGCGGCGGGAGATGGCGATTTTAGGGTTCATCGTGCTGGCGGTGGTGGGGTTAGGCAACGGGAACATCGCTGCGGGCGGCGGGCAGGTTCCGCGGCCGCATTCGACGGTGAAGTATCCGATCCGGTTCGACACGGCCCCGGCGCCGCGTGTGCAGCCGCGGCCGCAGCCGACGGTGTCCTACCCCATCAAGTTCCCGTCGCTGAAGGACGCGCGGTGAGCCGGCGGCGGGGTAAGCGGCAGCGGCAGCGGGACGCGCAGTTGCTCGGGCTGCTCCTGGCGGTGGGCACGGGCATCGCGGTGGTGGTGGCGGTGGTGCACTGGTTGCTGGTGCACTGGTGGGTGCTGGTCGTGGTCCTGGTCCTCGCCGTGTTCGCGGGAGCGGGCTGGCTGTGCAGGCGTCAGGAGGCGGCGGCCTGGGAGCGGGTGATGAGGCTCCATGAATGTCCCCACCGGCTGCTTGGAGGTTCCTCAGACCTGCTCGCCGCGATTCCCCACCTGCAGCAAGTTGTGGACCGGTACCGCTCGGGCGGGACCAGCTGTTGCTGTGCCGCGGAGGCTGTGTCAGTGCCTCCTGCGATCCTTCTTCGATGATCAACGAGTACGAGAAGCTGCTGGCGGGGCTGGACGATGTGGACTGGGCCAGCCTGTCCCACGCCTACGAGTCGGCGCATGACGTTCCAGGGCACATACGCTCCCTGTGCGGGAGCGACGACGAGGCGCGCAAGCAAGCGTTCAGCAGCCTGTTCAGCAGCATTTTTCATCAGGGCAGCCGCTATTCCGCCTCTCCGGTCGCCGTGCCGTTCCTCGCGAGGATCGCTCTCGCGGGCCCTGCGGCCGCCCGCGAGGACACGATGTGGCTGCTCACCCGCCTGGCTGTGGACTGGCACGACGAGTACGAGGTGACCACCGGCATCAACGTGGCCGGATGGCGTGCGGCCGCGGCGGAGGTCGGACCGGAGGAGCTCCTGCCGTGGTACGAGGAGCAGATGGCCGCCGCGACGGATGCCGACCAGCGCGCACAACTGCAGGAAATACGGGACTGGGTGGCCGCCGGCAACTCGCCCGACTCCCGGTGGTCGGCACTCCAGTCATACGACGCCGTCCTGGCCGAACTCCCCGGCCTTCTCGCCCTGCTCGACGACGATGACGCACGACTGCGGACCCGGATCGCCTACCTCCTGGCCTGGTTTCCCGAATTCTCCACCACCTCCCTGCCCCGCCTCCTCGCCCTTGCCGCACACGAGAAGGACCCGGTCACCGCAGCCACCGCACTGCTCGCCGCCAGCCTCGTCGGACCTTCCTCCACGGCCGAGGACATCACCCCGTACCTGGATGCCACAGATCCGCTGATGCGGTGGGCCGCGGCCACCGCCCTCATCCGCCTCGCCGGCCTCGACGGAACCCCTGTCGGCCCCGGCCTGCTCAGCCGGGCTGTCACGGAACTCACCGCAGCTGCCCGCAGCCCGTTCGATTGCGTAACCGACTACTGCGAGGGCGACCTTTTCGGCCACATCGAGCGCACCCTGCACGCCCTGCCGCCCGGCTCGGACCCGGCCGCCGTGCGCGAGGCGCTCGACGCGTGCCTGCCCCGTATCGTCTGGGACTGCTTCGGGTCCCGCACTCGCAGGGCGATCGAGGAGCTCTTTCCCGTTTCTCAGCCGCACCCCGCACCCCGCTACACCGACCTGACAGCGGCGCAGCAGCAGCTGTTGGGCGATCTCGCCGGCCACCGGCACGCCTGGCTCATCCGCTCGTCCGCAGACCGGCTGCGGGACCTCGGCCTTCCCCACACGCAGGAAGCCCTGCAGTCCTTCGTCGGAGCGCACCGCACCGCCTGAAGCACCGCAGCACCACGCAGCGAGCGAAGGAGTGCTCAGGACGTAAAGGCGGCACGGCTACTCAGCCCGACACGCACGCTGAACAAGCAGGCGACTCCTGCTGGCCACCTGTGAGGCGCTCGTTCCGTTCCTCACTCAGTTGAGAAGCGGAGCACGTGAGGCATCGAGCAGCCCTGGCCGTTTTCAAAGATCCTGTGTGCCACGAATGCGAAAGGAACCGTATGTAGGAACAGTTCTGGAAGCAATGCTGTGCAAGTCATGAAGGTCTGGCCCTTCGGAGCCGCCCTGCGGGGGGAGGCTTCAAACCACCACATGCTGCGAAAGCGGTGACGCGATCGTGGTGAGCGATGTGGAGAAGGCGCCCGAGAGGTGTCAGGTGGGGATCAGGAAGACGAACGCAAGTGAACCACTGCTGAAGTGTCGTTATTGAAATCGAAGTGGCATCAAAACTGGGCCCACGGGATTGGGTCTGGGATAAGCCTGACGGGTGCCCGTCTATTGGTCAGGTGATGCCCGGCACGGAGGTGGCGTGAGCCTGGTCTGCTGGTCTTGCACGGAACGTGGGAAGGCACGCTTCGACACTGCCGCCCCCGAGAGGGCGGCGAGAGGGAGCGCCCTGAGCGGCTGAACCGCGAGGGGCTGAGTACCGGCGCGGAGCGTGCTGGCGGACCGGCCCGTAGTAGTGCTGAAGCCCCTGTAACGGGGGCGGAGCGAAGGGGCCGGGTCATCCGTGGCTGTGTGTGTCTGGTCAACCGGACATCCTCCGGGAGGAGCCGATGGACAAGCTGAAGTCACCGAACAAGTCGTTCGAGATCTCCAAGTGGGAAGTACTGGGGGCGTATCGGGAGGTCAAGAGGAATCAAGGGGCGCCAGGGTTGGACGGGCAGTCCATCGAGGACTTCGAGGTCGACTTGAAGGGCAACCTTTACAAGATCTGGAATCGAATGTCCTCGGGGACGTACTTCCCTCCTCCGGTGCGTGCGGTGGAGATTCCGAAACAGCATGGCGGCGGCACGAGAATGCTGGGCATTCCCACTGTTGCTGATCGTGTGGCGCAAACCGTGGTGGCCAGGCATCTGGGAATCCGCGTGGAGCCTGTCTTTCACGAGGATTCCTATGGATATCGGCCGAGACGGTCTGCGCTGGATGCGGTAGAGCGATGCCGGCGGCGGTGTTGGGGGAAGGACTGGGTGATCGATCTCGACATCCAGAAGTTCTTCGACAGCGTCCGCTGGGACCTCATCGTCAAGGCCGTGGAAGCTCACACCGACGCCGTTTGGGTGAAGTTGTATGTTGATCGGTGGCTCCGAGCGCCGCTTCAACTACCCGACGGCACCTTGCAGAAGCGGGACCGTGGAACCCCTCAGGGATCGGCGGTCTCGCCCGTGCTGGCGAACCTGTTCATGCACTACGCGTTCGATACGTGGCTCACCCGGACGTATCCGGGCGTCGAGTTCGAACGGTATGCGGATGACGCAGTCGTGCACTGCGTCAGTGAGCGCCAGGCCCGCGAGGTCCTGGCCGCACTCGCGAACAGAATGGGCGACGTCGGGCTGCGGCTGCATCCCGACAAGACCCGGATCGTGTACTGCAAGGACGGCAAGCGGCGCGGCTCCTACGAGCACACGTCGTTCACCTTCCTCGGGTTCACCTTCCGAGCCCGCGGGGCGCGGAACAGGAACGGTACGAACTTCACCGGCTTTCTGCCCGCGATCAGCAAGGACGCCCAGAAGAAGATCAGCACGGAGATCCGCTCGTGGCGGCTCCACCGGCAGATCCACCTCACCTTCTTCGACCTCGCACGACGCATCAACCCGATCGTGCGGGGCTGGATGAACTACTACGGGGTGTTCTACCGCTCCGAACTGCATCCCCTCCTCCATCGCATCAACACCTACCTGATGCGTTGGATCAGGAAGAAGTATCGGCGGTTCAGTTCGTTCAAAAAGGCTCATGCGTGCTGGCAGCGAATCACCCGCCAGCATCCGAGGCTCTTCGCCCACTGGGCGGTGACCACGAGAGTCTGGTGATCAGGATGACAAGAGCCGTGTGAAGCGAGAGGTTCACGCACGGTTCTGATCGAGCGTGCGACACGAAGTCGCACGAAGCGAGTGAATTGCACTGAAAGGAGGATCAGAGGTGTTGATGGTGTAATTCCGGGCCAGTGTCCACAGGCCC
>NZ_JBHJUV010000111.1:0-11496 GCF_042268025.1 Streptomyces sp. NPDC056161 | reverse complement strand
TGTTCTGTTGGCAGTGGTTTACGGTCGCCCGGAGCATCAGGGGCTGAGGATGTACGGCCGTACCACGTCGTCGTCGGTCTGCCAGGTGGGTGGCGTGCGGGTGCGGGCTGGGGCCTGCCAGCATTCCTCTTCGCGTGGGACCGGGAGATACCGGCCGGTCGCGCGGTTGCGCTTGGCCCAGCGGCGCCAGCGGGCGTCGTACGGGTTGGGCTGCCGCCACACGTAGGGGTCCGGGGTCCTGGCCTCTCGCGCGAGGTCCATGAAGTCGGTGCAGTCGGTCGTGGGGCCGTTGGAGCGTGGTGGGCCGAGGAGGCGGGCGAGCGCGTCATGAACCCGCCGGAACATGAGCCGCCCCCTCCAGCCTTTCCGTGACCGTGAACCGGGCCCACACGCACTTTGCGTCCGGCTCCTGCCGGTGACCCCACTCCTCCGCGAGGCCGGCCACGAGCGCGAGTCCGCGTCCGCACTCCTCGTCCGGGCCGGAGTCGTGGGGCCGGGGGAGCAGATCCCGGTCCGGGTCCGAGACCTCCAGTACCAGCGCCGGTCCGTGGAGGGTGAGCGTGACCTCGATGCCGACGAGGGAAGTACGGCAGTGGGTCACGGCGTTGGTGACGAGTTCGTTCGCGGAAAGTGTGACGGCGTCGGCGATGTCACCGGTGATCCCCCAGTCCGCGAGGGCCTTGCGGATGCGGTGGCGGGCGGCGGGGACGTGGTCTCTGCGGTTGGGGATGCGGAAGGTTTCGGTTTCGGGCATGGGGGTGCCGTACCTCCTGACGTCGAGTCAAGATTCGTTTTATTGCGGCGCCTTCAGGAAGCTACGGCCGAATATGGTGCGTGTACAACCCGCTCAAGTGAATGCATTCACTCGTTCATCCGATCGGGTGATGCGTGCTCGGGGTGACAGCCGGTGTGGCATCGTTGCCGCGGGAAAGGGGAGGTCTCATGCCCGCAGGTGGACGTCCGACAGTGCGCAGCAGGCGCCTGGGTACCGCGCTCAAGCAGTACCGGCACGCCGCAAGGCTTGATCAGCCGCAGGCGGCGGAGGTCATCGCGGCAAGTCAGGCCAGAATCAGTCGTCTTGAGAGCGGACATGTCACCGCACGTGTGATCGAGGTACGGCTGCTGCTGGATGCGTACGGTGTCAAGGACCTGGTGGAACGCGCCAGGCTGGAGGAACTGGCGAAGCATTCCAAGAATCGGGGCTGGTGGTTGGAGCATGCGGAACATCTGCGGCCGGACTACATGGATCACATCGCGTTAGAAGACGACGCCTCGTATATCCGGGAATGGCAGCAGGTACTGGTGCCAGGGCTCCTGCAAACTCAGGCATACACAGAGGCTGTCATCCACACCAGCCCCAACTACATGCCTCCCGAGCGGGTCACCCAGATGGTCAAGGTGCGAGAGGCCCGCCAGGCAAAGATCGAGGAGGGCGGGGCGACGTACTCCGTCATCGTCTGGGAAGCAGTGGTCGCCCACCCTCTGGTGGGCGTCGAGGTTCACCGAGAGCAACTCTCGGCAATCCTTGACGCCATGAAAAGAAAGAACGTGACCGTACAGGTACTCCCGTTCAGCGTCGGGGCACTGGCTACGGTGACCTCTGCTTTCTCTACGTTCAGCTTTGACTCCGAACCGGCCGTTCAGGCTGTGGCACTGGAGAACCTGAGAGGCACTTCGGTCCTTGAAGGCCCGGAGGACCTTGCTGCTTACGCCAATATGTACGACCTACTACGATCGTCGGCGTTGGCGCCGGACGCGAGCGCGAAGCTCATCCGGGGCATACTGCGGAGCTTGAAGGAAGACGCATCGTGACCGAAGTTATAGGCCCTTTCCGCAAGTCGTCGTACTCAGGAGCCGAGAGCAACTGTGTCTCGGTCGCCGACACAACCGGCAACGGCCGAGCCATCCGCGACAGCAAGCACCAGCACGGCCCCCTCCTCACCGTCTCCCGCGAGACCTGGCAGGCGTTCATAGACCAGTTTGCGTAGGGATCGCGCAGAACGAAGGGCGCCCGGCGGGACCGCGGGGCGCCCTTCGGCGTCGCCGACCAGCTTCGGCGCGCAGGAGAACACCGTGCCCGCTGACACCCCGGCGTTCTCCGCCGCGTCCTCCAGCCTTTCCACGACCGTGAACCGGGCCCATGCGCACTGGGTGTGCGGCTCCTGGTTCCGGCGGCAGATGGCGTAGGTTCGGCAAGGTTTTGCCCGCTTTCCTGTCAAGGTGCGTCGACTCGACTGTCACAGGCGTGTCTTGGTGCACCTCCGGCGCCAACAACTTGGGTGGGTGCGGCCGTCGTATGAGGCAACGACACCCGTTCGGCCGTAGCAGGCGACCGACATTGCCCCCAGGAGTACCACTGATGCGCCTCAAGAAGATCTCCGCTCTTGCTCTCGTTGCCGCTGCTGCCGGCCTTTCGCTGACCGCGTGCAACGCAGGCGCGACCGCTTCCGCAGGCACGAACGCGTCCGCCTCCGCGGGCAGCTCCACGGGGAGCCAGGACTCGCCCTCGGGTTCCTCCTCGTCGGGTTCGTCTTCGTCGGGTTCGGCTTCGTCAGGCACCGGTGCTTCGTCTTCGTCCGGCTCCGGTACGGGGAACGCGACCACCTCCAAGAACACGTCCGCGACGGGCTCCATGTGCAAGACCGACAACCTCGGCTTCAGCGCCGCCTCCGCGGGAGTCAAGAACGAGATCGTCGTCAACCTGAAGAACGACGGTTCCAGCACGTGCAGCATGCACGGCTTCCCGGGCGTCCAGCTCGTGGGCCCCGACGGCCTGGGTGACACCGGACCGGACGCCGCCCGCACCGACATCACGCCGGACTCGCCGGAGACCGTCACCATCGCCCCCGGCGAGGAGACCCGCTTCCTGCTGGACTACATCCCGGACACCAGCGGCTCCGGCAAGACCTACACCCGGCTCTCCGTCACCCCGCCCAATGAGACAGTCTCGGAGATCGTGGATCTCCATGGCCAGGACATCACCATCTCCGCTGCCGGCGGCAACGCTCCCGACGTGTACGTCGATCCGATCGGCTACCACGTCGGCTCCGGCAAGTGAGCCCGGCAGCGGCGTCCTCACCCGTATCGCGGTGGCTGCGGTAGCTGTGCTTCGGGATTCGGGATTCGGGCTTCCGGCGAGGTCACCACGGTGCTGTCCGTGCCACCCCGCCCGTCTCCAGGGCCACCCAGAGGGCATCGTCGGGGCCGAGTGTGATGCCGTGCGGTTCGGATGACGGTGACGGCAGGTCGTACTCGGTGATCTCGCCGCTCGCGGTGATGAGGGCGAACTCGGTGATTTCTCCGTCGGTGGTGATGCGGCCGACGCGGTCGGTGTTCATCTGCGTGAACCACATCGCACCGTCCGGACCGGCGGTGATGCCGAACGGTCCGCTGTCGGGCGTGGGTGTGGGGAAGGCCGCAGTCTCTCCGTCGGTGGTGATCCGGCCGATCTGGTGGTCCTGGGACCGGCTGAACCACAGTGCCCCGTCCGGCCCGGGGGCGATGACCGTCGGGCGACAGGTCGGCGAGTCCAGAGGAAATTCGTCGAGTTCGCCGTCGAGGGTGAGTCGCGCGATGCGACCGCCGTGCACGAGGGTGAGCCACAAAGCACCGTCGGGGCCGGCGGTGATGCCGTAGGGCCCGGCTTTCTCGTCCGCCACCGGGATCTGGGTGACGGGCGGGGTGTCGGAAGGGGGCACGGCAACTCCTTGCGCGGGGAGGGGGAGGAAAGCGCGGGATGTTCTGAGCCGACGGCAGGGGCGTTCGAGCAGTGTTCAGGCGTCGTAGGCGGTGGAGCGATGCACGGCGTGTACCGCCCATACCGTCAGCTCGCCGTTGTCGGTCGTGTACACCATGCGATAGTCGCGCACTCGTAGGCGGCGGTGGTCGGGCTGGGAGACAAAGGCGAAGGCGTGGCAGGAGCGACCTTCTCCTCCGCCTTGCCTTCTCGGCCGCCGTTACAGGCCCGTCGGCGGGACGGTCATTTTCTCTTCCGGGTTGCCTGCTGGCTCTCCGCGGACTGCGTCCAGGGGAGTCCTTGGGAAGAGCTGGACGCATAGTTGGACTCCCCGAGAGGGGGCTGTAGGTCGGCGAGGCGCACGTCCAAGGGATTGCCGATCAGGTCGCTTGGGTCGTGGCTGCTGTTGGACTGCACCCATTTCCTCGTCGCCTCGTCCAACCTCAGCCCGTGCCATTCCAGCACCGCCGCCAGGCCATCCTCTACAGGTTTCTTTCGTGGGTGGTATCTCAACTTATGCAGAAATTGGCCGGTGGGGACATTGAATTCTATACCATTCAGCGTCAGCGGGTCTTTCTGGTACTGGGTAGGTAGGTCGAATCGTGGTCGCGTGCGCAGTGCGGCCGCATAGTCAGAATCACGCCAGATCACCTTTGTCCCGGTAGGTTCCAGCTTCCATCTGCCGGCTTTCTGGCTCCAGTAGATGTTCTCGCTGTGCCGTTCCAGCGCACTGATCGCGGCCTGCCCGAAAGATTTTTCTCGTCCCAGACTTCGCATAGTGTGCAGCCAGGCGCCTAGATCTACATCTTTAATCGAACCGTCGCCCAGGACCACGGTTTCGAGCCCCTCCCTAATCTTCGGCAGGTTGCCGGGTGCTCGGGCGTTCAATGCGGCCACGTAAGGAGCATCTTTAAAATCTTGTACTGCTTCGGAAAGATTCGTTACAAACCACTTCTGTGAGTCATTTTTTTGCTCGATTTTACCGCCGTGCTTTTTTAGTGCGTCGATCAGCGCGGCATCCGGATACTTGCTCAGTCCAGCGTTCCGGAATCGATTCAGAAATCGACCCAGATTAATTTCGTAACTCACGCCGTTCACGTGCACCTCTTGCGATGCAGACGGATAGGGAAGATCGCCTCGGGCCCGGGCCATCAGTTCAGCCGCGTAAGCAGCTTGCGGAATTTGTGCAGGCATGTAGGGCCTCCTCAGGATTTTTCTGGGGTTCCATCACGGATGCTTTTTGGTCTCTGACGGGCAGCGATGACCACGGTGGCGGCTACATGCCAGGGGTTCGTGCTCTCCGTGGCCGACCGGGTGATCTCGCGGGCAGGTCCGATTGGGTTGAGCCACGGGCTGCGGCCGGTGTTCATGTCCACCCGCTCGGTCCGATGCCCAGGGCGTCGAAAGGAAGAACCGCCGGCCGGCAGTCGGCCGAGCATGCGTCGCCGTGTTTTCGGGATCGGGCACGACGAAGGGCGCCCGGCGGTGGACCGCCGGGCGCGGTGTCGACGAGCAGGTGGCGAGGGTGTTCATCAGGGTGCCGTTCGGGGTGTCGCCGGACATCTCCCAGATCATGCCGCCGAGCGGCCCCTTCGATTTGATGTACTCCGGCTTCTTCCCGATTGACCAGGTGTCGTGGACGACGGTCATGGCGGGGAAGGTGCTGATCAGGTTCTGGTAGCCGCGGGTGCCCGCCTCCTCCGCGAACTGGCCGGGGGCTGCGCCGTCCACGGGCTGGGAGGCGGCGAAGGCACGGCCGTAGTCGGCGTCGGCCGCCCCATCGCCTTCGCTCGGGTCCTGGGGATTGCCGGAGACACCCTCGGCTCCTCCACGGCCCCGTACTCGGTGATGGCCTCGATCGCCAGGCGTCTCCTTGATCATCGGATCCGCCGGCCATCGGACACTCCCGTCAGCGCCGACGCGCCTTCTTGGGCCCGTGGTCCTGGGCCGCAGACTGCTTGTCGGCGGCTGGACCGGAACCCGTACGGGAAGCCGCGCCCGAATGCATACCGCTCTGCTCCTTGAGCAAGCTGGCTCGTACGGCGTCGGCGAGGCGGTAGCCAGGGCCGGTGCCGGAAGTGCGGGATTCCGCGCGCTCACTCCCATCGGGCTGCGCCTGGGGCATGTTGCGTCGTAGGTAGTCGGCGAAATCGTAGCCGGGGCCGGTGCCATCAGCTACACCCATGGACTGCCGCATGGCTGTCAGATCATCCCGAGAAGCCCCCGGATCGGTGCTTGGACGCTGAGCACGAAGCACACCCGAACTACGCACAAAATTGGCAAAGTTATAGGTGTCCTCCTGAGGGCGCGCGGCAGCGGAGCCCTGGTTTGGCTGGGATTCTCGCTGCGAGCCGGAATTCCACTGCTCGGAGGTCGGTGCCATTTTCCATCCTTTGCTTGAAACGGTGCAGTTCAGGCCGGCAACCGGCTGGGAGTGCGCGGGGCAAGGAACGAGTGAGAACGGACGAGCGGGCGCGGCAGCGGTGTGGCGACACCAGTCATCACATCCGCATCGCACCTGCTGCTGGGCGAGCTTCTCCCCGGCCCACCGTCTCCCCTGGCCGTGCCCCAGGCTCCACAACGGAGGAGGCGCCGTAACAGTTCAACCTCGGCCCGCTGAGCATGCGTTGCCGTGTCCTCGGGACCGCGTAGGACGGGGGCGCCCGGCGGTGGACCGCCGGGCGCCGTGTCGACGAACTCGTGGCGAGGGTGTTATTGCAGGCCGGTGTACAGGGAGTTCATCAGAGTGCCGTTCGGGGTGTCGCCTGACATCTCCCAGATCATGCCGCCGAGCAGCCCTTTCGTTTTGATGTACTCCGTCTTCTTGCCGATCGACCAGGTGTCGTCGAAGGACCACCACTGGCCGCCGTTGCCCGTGTAGCCGTAGGTGGAGATCGACTGGGGGTCGTGGACGACGGTCATGCTGGGGAAGGTGGTGATCAGGTTCTGGTAGCCGCGGGTGCCCGCCTCCTCCGCGAACTGGCCGGGGGCTGCGCCGTTCGCGGTCTGCCACTCGCCGCTGACTCCGCCGTCCGCGACCTCCTTCCAGCCCCGGCCGTAGAAGGGGAATCCGATGGTGAGTTTGCGCGGGCTGACACCCGCGTCGGTGTACGCCTTTACGGCACCGTCGATGCTGAAGTCGTTGGGGTAGGGCGACTGGGTGTCGGCGTAGAGGTTGGCCTGGTGGCCGGTGCGGTTCGGCTCCCAGGAGTTGTCGCTGCCGGCGCCGTGGAAGTCGTAGCCCTGGACGTTGGCGTAGTCGAGGTCCTTGAAGATCTTCGAGGTGTCCCAGCCCGCGTCGATCTTCTTCGGGTCGGCCGGGGTGAACGCGGTGAGCAGTTTGTGGTCGCCGCCGAGCGCGTCGAGCTGCTTGCGGAACTCGGCGATCAGCGCGGTGTTGTTGGCCTTGTCGGCGGTGCTCCAGTGGTTGCCGGGGTGACCGTCCGGGGAGCCGGGCCACTCCCAGTCCAGGTCGATCCCGTCGAAGATCCCGGCGGCTGACCCCGGTCCTCCGGCGCCGTTGTACGCGGGCAGATCGCCCTTGATGTACATGTCCACGCAGGACTTCACGAACTTCTGGCGCGACGCGTCGGTCGCGGCGACGTCGGAGAAGTACTTGGAGAACGTCCACCCGCCGAGCGAGATGACGATCTTCAGGTTCGGGTACTTGGCCTTGAGCTTCTTGAGCTGGTTGAAGTTGCCGCGCAGCTTGCCCCAGCCGTCGTCGGCCACGCCGTCCACGGACTGGGAGGCGGCGAAGGCACGGCCGTAGTCGGCGTCGGCGTCACCCGCCCCATCGCCTTCGCTGGGGTCCTGGGGGTTGCCGGAGACACCCTTGACCACGCCGTTGAGGCAGGTGAGGTTGACGGGGTCGATGTTGCCGAAGGCGTAGTTGATCACGTCCAGTTTGGCGGCGGCGCCGGAGGTGTCCAGGTTCTTGACGTTGTACTGGCGGCCGTAGATGCCCCACTGGACGAAGTAACCGACGGTCGCGTAACCGCCGTTGCCGACGGCCTCCTGCGTGGTGACGTTGAGGGTGTTGCTCGCCGGGGAGGCGTTGTCGGCGGCGTCGCGTGCCTTGACGGTGAACCCGTAGGCCGTGGCGGGGGACAGCCCGGTGACGGTGGTGGTGAGGGTGTCCGCCGGGACCGTGGCCACCTTCGTGGTGCCCTGGTACACGTCGTAGGCGGCGATGCCCTTGTTGTCGCTCGCCGCGTTCCAGGCCAGGGCGACGGTGCTGGAGGTGACGGCGGTGGCGCGCAGGCCGCCGGGGGCGGTCGGCGGGACGGGGTCGGTCGCCGGGTCCACGGTGGTGGCGGTGACGGGCGCGCTCGGCGTACCGAGGTTGCCGCGGGTGTCCTTGGCGCGGACGGTGAAGCTGTAGGCGGTCGCCGGGGTCAGGTCGCTGACGGTCGCGGAGGTGGTGGCGGTGGCCGCCACGACGGCGTCACCGCGCAGCACCTCGTACCCGGCCACGGGGAAGTCACCGCGGGCCGAGGCGTTCCACTTCAGGCTCACCGTGCGGGCGGTGGTGGCGGTCACGGCCACTCCGGCCGGTGCGGACGGGGGCACGGCGGGGCTGCCGTCGCACTTGTCACCGTTGATCAGGCAGCCGGTCGGCGCGGTGATCGGACCGGTGGCGACGAACCAGTAGCTGTACGGCTCGGTGCTGCCGTTCGCCGGGACAGTGGCGTTGTAGTGGGCGTTGGTGACGGTGACGTGGGAGCCGTTCACGGTCGCGGTCCCGTTGTAGTGCTGGCTGATGGCGACCCCGGTCGGCAGGTCGAACTCCAGGGTCCAACCGGTCACCGGTGCGCCACTGTTGTTCTTGACCACGAACGTGCCCTTCCACCAAGGGCCGTTGTCGGCGCTGGTGAACGAGGCGGTGAGAGCGCCCGCCGCCTGTGACGGCGTGGCGATGCCCAACAGCCCGCCGAGGGCGAGGAGAAGAGCGGTGAGCACGGCGACGAACCGCCGTCGCCGCCGCGGTGGTGGTGCCAGGGGGCTGATCGATCTGGGTCTGGAGCTGGGTTCGGATCTGGTGAGCACGGTTCTCCTTGGTGTGGGGAGGCGGGAACGGGGTCCCGCGTCGGGTGTCCGTGCGTCGACGTCCGATGACGGGACGGCCGTGAGACACGTACCTGTTCGGGGCGCCGTGATCGGCGCCGGGCAGGTGCGTTGGGGCTGTGCTGTCCCAGAGAAGCCAGTTGTCGTAGCCACGTCAATGAGCGTCGTGCAGGATTGGACTGGACCAATCGCGCGCACTTTTCGCCATGCCCGCCTCCTGTCCCTGGCGGGTGCCCCAGGAAAGGGCTAGACCAATTGCCCTGATTTTTTGGAGGTTTTGCCTGAAGGTCCGCCACCGGTTGGCGGGCCGGCGGAGCCGACCCCTACCCGCAGGGTTACCGGCCGGACTCCGCATCCGCCCCGTACCTCGACAGCGATGGGCAGGATCAGTGTGTGCGGTCGGTAGCGGTCGGCCAGGCGTCCGCCTTCCGCCGTCTGCCCGCTGTGCACGGCGAGTTCCGGGCCGGTTCGTCCCAGCAGGAGAGTCGCACGGTCACTTCGTTCATGCCCGGGACGAAGGGAGAATCAAGCCGCCACCGGGAAGGGTGGCAGACGCCGTCCGGCCCGGTGTCACTCACGGTGCCACCCGTGCCACCGCTCCCGTCTCCAGGGCCGCCCAGAGGGCGCCGTCCGGGCCCAGTGTGATGCCGTGTGGTTCGGATGACGGCGACGGCAGGTCGTACTCGGTGATCCCGCCGGTCGCGGTGATGCGGCCGATGCGGTTCGCGCCCCATTCGGTGAACCAGCAGTCCCCGGTGGTGGCGGCGGCGATGGCGTGGGGGCGGGCCGTGCGGTCGGGGAGCGGGAACTCCTTGATGTCGCCGTTCGGCGAGATCCTGCCGATCTGGCCCGCCGCGATCTCGACGAACCACAGGTCGGCGCCGTCGCTGGTGATGCCCACGGGTGCGGCGCCCGGGGTGGGCAACGGGTGGACGGTGGTGTCGCCGTCGGTGGTGATGCGGCCGATGGCGTTCGCCTGGTTGAGGGTGAACCACAGGGCTCCGTCGGGACCCGTGGTGATCGCCGAGGGAAACGCGCCCTCGACGGGAAGGGGGAACTCGGTGATCTCTCCGTCGGTGGTGATGCGGCCGACGCGGTCGGTGTTCATCTGCGTGAACCACATCGCACCGTCCGGACCGGCGGTGATGCCGAAGGGTCCGCTGTCGGGTGTCGGCACGCGCCAGGATTCCGTTTCGCCGGCCGTGGTGATCCGGCCGATCCGGTGGTCCTGGGACCGGCTGAACCACAGTGCCCCGTCCGGCCCGGGGGCGATGACCGTCGGGCGGCAGACGGGCGAGTCCAGGGGAAATTCGTCGAGTTCGCCGTCGAGGGTGAGGCGCGCGATGCGACCGCTGTGCACGAAGGTGAGCCACAGGGCACCGTCGGGCCCGGTCGTGATGCCGTAAGGCCCGGCCTCCTGGTCCGCCACGGGGACCTCCCGGACGGCCGGGGCGTCGGCAGGGTGCACGGCAACTCCTCGCTGGGACGGGACTCAAGCCCTCTTCCTGGACGATGCCCTGACTCGGACTCGTAGCAGGTCTTGAACGATCGCTGGCACGATCACCACCGCACCCTGCCCAGATGCGGAAGGCGACTGCAACCGCATTTCCCGCGAGTGCTTCACCCTCCGACGCCGACGCCGACGCCGACGCCGACGCCGACGCCGACGCCGACGCCGACGCCGACGCCGACGCCGACGCCGACGCCGACGCCGACGCCGACGCCGGCTCCGGCTCCGGCTCCGACACCGGCTCCGACACCGGCTCCGGTAATACCTCGTCCGACGGCGCGGGCGCCGATCCCGCGCCGGATGTTCTGACCTGACTCCAGGAGCGTTCAGGCGTCGTAGACGGTGGAGCGATCGCCGGCCGATCCGGGCGCCCCGGACTGTCAGACCCCCCTGCCCCCCGCTGCCACGCCCTTCCCCGTCCTCGCTCGGCCCCGGTCGAGGAACCACGCGCCCAGACCCACCAGGACGGCCGCCCCGAACCCGTACACCGGCAGCCACAGGGTCGTCGTCGACGACAGGCAGTCGGCGACGGCCTCGTGGATCTTGATCTGCTGCGCCTGCGCCAGCGCGGCCGGGTCGCGGCCCGCCAGGTCGCCGAGCGCGGCCTCCGCCTCGATGCCCGCGTACCTGCCCACCTCGGGGCACCGGCGCCGCGTGCCCGGCATCGGGAACAACCACGCCGTGCGCTGGAGCACGGGGGCCAGCGCGATCGCCATGCACAGGCCGACCACCAGGGAGAACGCGGCCAGATTCCGCAGGTAGGCGGAGCGGAGGCCGGGCGTCCAGGCCGGCAGCCGGTAGAAGGAGAAGATCACTGCGAACAGCGTCAGTCCGATGTAGCCGGCGAACCACTGCCAGGAGCCCTGCGCGAATGCCGCCGCCAGCACGGCGCCGAGCGCGATGCCGATGATCCCCGCCTGACCGGAGCTGTCAGGGCCCGCGCCAAGGGGCTTCGACCGCCGGGTCTCCTGAAGGCTGGGCTTGTCGTCCACGGTCTCTCCGTCTCTTCCGCATGGTCCGGAGAGCACCAGCATCCGGGCGCGGCGTACCCCGGCAGGGCGCCATGCCGGAACGGCGCGGGCGGCCCGCCCGATTGGCCGGGATGCCGGAGGCGAGGGCCCGTCTCCACCGGCCGTCGGAGGGAACGAGTACGGCGACGGGCGCCCCGCGGAGTACCGCGGGC
>NZ_JBHJUV010000110.1:0-11866 GCF_042268025.1 Streptomyces sp. NPDC056161 | reverse complement strand
ACCACCGTGTCGTTGACCTTCGTGGCCATCACGTGGGCGACCTTGCGCTGCTCCAGCCAGAAACGTGTGTGTTTGACCTGTCCGTATGCCTCGTCCGCGGTCACCCATGCGAACGGCACACCGGCGTCGACGGCGCGTTGCAGCATCTGCCTGAAGTGCTCGTTCTTGGTTGCGAAACAGATCCGCAGCACGCCGCGGCCACCGAACAGGGCGATCTTCCAGCGAACGCCAGTTGAGCAGGGTCTGTTTGGTTCCCGAGTCGAACAGGGCCCGTGGGGTTCCCATGTCAGCGCCTCAGCTTGTAGCCGAAGCCTCGGACCATCTCGATACGCTCGGCGTCGATCTTCTTTCGCAGTCGTTGCACGCACAGGTCGACCACACGACTGTCGCCGTCCCAGCCGAAGTCCCACACGTTGCGCAGCAGTGTCTGCCGGTACAGGACGATACCGGGGTGTGCGACGAACTCCAGCAGCAGCCGAAGTTCGGTGGGGGCCAGCGCGACCGGCTCACCGGCCAGGAACACCTCCAGGCCAGCCATGTCGATGGCCAGGTCTCCGAAGACGAGCCGGGCGCGCTGATGGCTCGGGGCGCTCTGATCAAGACGAGCCGAGCCGTCCGGCGGGCGGACTCTGGATCCGTCCGCCGCCGCGACGGCAGCATCGGCCGGTGCCGCGGTCGGCGCGACCGTGGCGCGGCGCAGCAGCGATCGGATCCGGGCCACCAGCATCGCGGTGTCGACCGGCTTGACGACATAGTCGTCGGCGCCCGCCTCAAGGCCGGACACGACATCCGGTGTGTCCCCGCGGGCCGACATCATCAGGATCGGAGCCGTGCTGGTCTCCCGGATCCGGCGGCACAACCCGATGCCGTCGAGCTCCGGGAGCATGACGTCCAGCAACAACAGGTCGTGCCCGCCTTCCCTGAACAGTTCGAGACCGGTCAGTCCGTCACCAGCGGAGGTGACCCCGTAGCCGTAGCGCTCCAGCGCCATCGCGACCGACCTGCGGATCACCTCGTCGTCCTCGACGAGCAGGATCACCACGGGCACCAGGGCGTCTCCCCCAGCCGCTGGATCCGGCATCTCTCCCCATCAGACGTAGGTGCTGAAGGCCCATCATGCGACGGGGAATCCCTACCCGCCGAATTCTGCCTCCCCCGCGCCCGCGCCGGGCCTGGGTTCACGGGTGTTGTGATCGGATCAGGACGCGTGGATCCGGAAGCCGCTGCGCCGGTCCTGGTCACTGGGGCGGTCGTTGCGGTGGTCGGGACGGGGCGCGGCACCAGTGAGGGTGCAGCCCCGGTGAGACAGGTCAAGCTTCGACCCCTCGGTCAGGCAGCCCGCAATCAGGTAAACCTGCTGGCCGTAGCCACGGCCCTGCACGGAGGTCACGGCTCCGTCCGGGCCCACCTCGCAGGGGTTGTTGTCGGTGCACTGTTCACCGGCTTCGTTGTGGGTGTTGTGGACCCCCACGACCGTGGTGCCGTCGGGGGCCAGCAGCGCAGAACCGGAGGTGCCGTGCCAGGGGAGACAGTCTTCGCTGGTGGCGTACCGGATCGAGTCGTCCTGCTGGTATCCGCCCTCCCGCAGGTGCGTGACCACGGCCTCGGCGGTGCACCCAAGGCGGCCACCGGTGTAGGCCAAGGTCAGCGGGTCGCCTGCGCGCACGGGGGTGGAGGTGAGTCGGAAGACTTTCGCGCCCTCGGCTTTCAACTGCGCGTAGGTCTTGTCCAGGCGGTACAGTGCGATGTCGGTGCCGGTCATCGTCGCGTACACCAACCGGTTCGCATGGACGGTGGTCTGGGGGTAGCCCTGACGATCGGCGATCGACACCTTGCGGTCGGTCGGCTGGTCCACCAGCGCGGTTCCGGGCGCGGGCCGCTGTTGCTGCACGCAGTGACCGTTGGTCAGCAACAGCGCCAGGTCCTGCGGCCGGAAGGCCGGAGTGCTGACCACTGAGCCTACGCAGTTACCCAGATCTGCCGCGCCTTCCACATTCGGGATCGGGTCGTCGGGGGGCACGTTGGTGCCGGAGATGATCCCGTTGATCCAGTCGGCATGCCTGGTGACATCGGCGTACAGCGTCTTGCCGCTTTCGTCGGGGCCGCTGACCACACCGGCCACCACCCACTGGTCGCCCTCGCGAACCAGCGCAGGCCCACCGGAGTCCATGTTCGACGCGGCGACGCTGCCGTCGGCGCTACCGATGCACAACTCCCCGCTGGCGGCGTGTGACGGACACGTCGAAATCGGCTGCACCACGGTGTCAGCCTCCCTCAACCGTGTCGGGAAACACGCCGGACTGGTGCTGTCGTCGCAGGTCATGCCCCAGCCCATGATGCGGACAGGCGTGTTGTCCGGCGGCGTGGACGAGGCAATCCGCACCGGCCTGGCCCGAACCGGGGTCCGCAGGTGCATCAACGCCATGTCCCGGCCCCAGAACCCCCCATCATCGCTACTGGTCGCCAGCCGGTAGTAGTGGTCAACTTCGGCGACCTCGCCTCCGGACGTGGTATCCAGTGACCCGACCCGGACCTTCCAGCCACGCGGGACACCCACCTTCGCACCAGTAGGGTTCCGGCCGGCGCAGTGACTGGCAGTCAGGACCCATTGAGGCGCCAGGACCTCCACCCCACAGCCGTGCCCGTCCGGGCGCGGCGGCGAGGGATAGGACGGCTGGAACGATCCCATGAACGAGTAAGCCCGCGTTGACTCGGTGCCACCCACGATGGCCTGCGCCGGTAAGGCAGCCATCACGGTCGCGGTCACCGCGACCCCCGTCGTCAGGACGGCGGCCGCCCTCGGACTTGTCCACTTGAGCATGAGTCACTCCCCATTTCGTCCGCCGAGGGCCATCGCTCCGGCAGGTTTGTACGGAGGAACAGCACCCTGCCGTCCCGTCCGACCGAGATCCTGGACCCGGCAGTCCGCCGGCAGGTCTCACCCGCGTATCAAGCGCCGCACGGCAACTTCTCAGTTGTGTATCAGCGTGCGCGGACAGGCCGGGGGCCGGTCCTCGAACGCGGGCAGTGCCGACGCTGCACGGGCCGCGTCGACTTGGCATCCAAGTGCGTGTACTGCTTGCACCAGGTAGAGCCCGCACAGCCCGAGGCGGGCTGAACGCGTCACCCCGTGCAGACGGAGCGCACCCGTGAGCTCGGCGTCGAGCCGTCGGTCCCCGGAATCGGGGCGAGGTTGCAGGCGCCGGTCTGCAGCAGCCCCGTACGAACCACCGTGTCGTCCGCCACGTGACCGAACGTCATCTCGGTCATGCCATCTCCTCGGAAGGGTCGAGGCCAGGGCGCGGGCCGCCCGGGCCGTGGTGGGCGTGCGCGCCGCCGGTCCGCATCGGATAGATCTCGGTACAACCCGGGTTGGCACACCACGAAATCGTCACGCGCCGTCAAAGACCGGGGGAGCATCGGGTGGCTGCTCGCCATGCCTGCCTATGCTCCCTTTGTCTCCTTACGGCCGCCCTCTTGCCCTACCGGCCCCGACATGCCGGACACTGGCCACGCCGGACTAGTGTCCTGCGCCAGTAATGCCGACTCTAAGTCTGTAGGCTGTTTTCATGACGTCTCGGGGTCCTCGTGCTGTTGAAGTCGTGCTGTCTGCCGAGGAGTGTGCGGAGTTGTCGCGCTGGGCGGACGGCGCGGTTTCGGCTCGTGTGGCGAAACGGGCCCGGATCATCCTGGCCTGTGCGGACGGGGCGTCAAACACCACTGTGGCAGTGGGCTTCGGGGTGAGTACGGATACGGTGCGCAAGTGGCGCTCGCGGTTTGTGGCCCGGCGACTGGAGGGCCTGGTGGACGAACCGCGGCCGGGTCGGCGCAAGCCGGAGCTGGTGCTGTCTGAGGCCGAGCGGGCGGAGTTGACGCGCCGGGCGAGGCGGGCGAAGACCGCGCAGTTCCTGGCGCTGCGGGCGAGGATCGTGTTGCGGTGTGCGGAAGGCGGGACGAACAAGGAGATCGCCGCCGAACTCGGTGTATCGCACGGAACGGTGAACCGCTGGCGGTCGAGATTCATCCGCTTGCGGCTGGACGGACTGACCGATGAGCCGCGTCCCGGCCGGCCGCCCTCGATCCTGCTCGACCAGGTCGAAGACGTGCTCACCGCGACCTTGGAGGCCACCCCGGGCAGAGACACACACTGGTCGAGGGCCTCGATGGCGAAGCACTCCGCCCTGTCGAAGTCCACCATCGGGCGGATCTGGAAGAAGTTCGACCTCAAGCCTCATCTCCAGGACGCTTTCAAGCTCTCCACCGACCCGCAGTTCGTCGCCAAGGTCGTCGACGTCGTCGGTTTGTACCACCATCCGCCCGAGAAGGCGGTGGTGTTATGCGTGGACGAGAAGAGCCAAATCCAGGCACTGGACCGGTCCCAGCCGGTACTGCCGATGATGCCGGGCATGCCCGAACGGCGCACCCACGACTATTACCGGCACGGCATCACCAGCCTGTTCGCCGCCTTCAACATCGCCGACGACAGCGTCATATCGGAGCTGCATCGCCGCCACCGTGCCATCGAGTTCAAGAAGTTCCTTGTCACGATCGACAAGGCCGTGCCCGCCGGCCTCGACGTCCACCTGGTCTGTGACAATTACGCCACCCACAACACCGCCGAGATCAAGACGTGGCTTGGAAAGCACCCCCGCTTCCACGTCCACTTCACCCCCACCGGTTCCTCGTGGATGAACCAGGTCGTGCGACACGAAGTCGCTTGAGAAGAGTGGAAATCACCAAGGAGGTTCGACTGATGTCGAAGGTGTAGGACCCGAGCCTGTGCGCAGGGCTCGTTCCCGCCTCAGCGTGCGTCGTGAGTAATCGCGGGGTGCGAAGCCTGAGGAAATGCCCGAGGATCCTTGTCCCATCCAAGGGTTACAGGCTGGGAAATGCCGGACGGGTGAATGCGAATGAACCCTTGATGATGCCTCGTCATGAGCACTCTCGCCGATGGGTCGTTTCAGCGGGAGATAGGAACTGGCCACTGGAAAGCGGCAGGCGCCGACTGGAGAAATCTGGCCAGTCGGGAGTGCACCGCCGTTCCCGGGGTGCAGAGGGCGCCCTCACCGGCAGCATCTCTCTCATGCGGAACGTGACAACCCCGATGGAGTCCAGGCAATGCAGTTCTGGCCTGGTAAGCCAACCGCAAGGAAGGTCCAACTCTCCAGCGGGCGCAGGAAGACCCAGCAAGCGAATGCCGGTCGCTGAAAGGCAACAGGAAACCGGGAACCATACGCTGACACCTCCGTCGGCGGCCCCGCATAACTGGCCGGATAGGGGCCGATACCCCGGCCTGAAAGGGCGCTGACGTGGGTCTGGTGAGCCCGTGAAGAAACGATGACCGAAGACACCGGAACCGAAGGGCAAGTTGGACGCCATGACGACACACACGGTCGAGGCGGCGCACGCCGCTGCGACCGCCGCCGGCACGGCGAACGGACCGGAGGACGAGATCACCGACTGGCCGTCGATCGACTGGCGGACCGTTGAGGACGACGTACGGCGTCTGCGGCAACGCATCTTCACGGCATCGCAGGCAGGAGACCTGGCTAAGGTCAGGAATCTGCAGAAGCTGATGCTCCGCTCCCGCGCCAACACACTTGCGAGTGTGCGGCGGGTCACGGAGGTCAACGCTGGCCGCAAGACGGCTGGCATCGACGGGAAAGTCGTCCTGCCGCCCCAGGAAAAGGCCGAGTTGGCCGACTGGGTCCAGCATGACGCGGCCCCGTGGAAGCCCAAGCCCGTCAAGCGGGTGTATATAGCCAAGGCGAATGGGAAACAGCGCCAAATCGGAATTCCCGTGATCGCAGACAGATGCCTACAAGCTCTGACGTTGAATGCACTGGAGCCCGAGTGGGAGGCACGGCTGGAGCCGAAGGTCTACGGCTTTCGCCCCGGCCGTGGCTGTCATGACGCGATCGACGCCATCCACACGACGGCGAGCGGTAAGAACGCCAAACGCCTGTGGGTGCTCGACGCCGACTTGAAAGCGGCATTCGACCGAATCGACCACGATCATCTGCTCGCGTCATTGGGCACCTTTCCCGGGAGGGGAGTGGTTGCCGGATGGCTGAAGGCCGGTGTGGTCGAGAAAGGTTGGTTCACCCCGACGGTGGAGGGAACTCCCCAGGGCGGGGTGATCAGTCCCGCGTTGTTGAACATAGCCTTGCACGGAATGGGAAAGGCCGCTGTAGTCCGCTACCAAACTCTCGGCAATGATGCCGCGAACCTGGCGCGTGACTCTCCGGTTCTGGTCGTCTACGCCGACGACCTGCTCGCCCTGTGCCATTCACGGGAACAGGCCGAGCAGGTCAAGGCCCGGCTGGCTGCGTGGCTCGCGCCCCGGGGGCTGGCCTTCAACGAGGACAAGACGCGCATCGTCCACCTCGATGAGGGCTGCGACTTCCTGGGGTTCAACATCCGACGCTACCGCGGAAAGCTGCTGACCAAGCCGAGCAAAGCGGCCCTGCGGCGGATCCGGAAACGGCTCGCCACCGAGATGTTGGCCCTGCGAGGGGCTAACGCCGACGCGGTGATCGCCAAGCTCAACCCGATCATCAAGGGCTGGGCTGCCTACTACCGGATCGGGGTGTCCAAGCGGGCGTTCAACTCGCTGGACGCCTACGTGTGGAGACTGGTCTACAAGTGGGCCAAATTCTCCCACCCGAACAAGCCGATGCGCTGGGTGACCGCCCGGTACTTCGGCATGTTCAACCCGTTCAGGCAGGACACGTGGGTATTCGGGGACCGCGCCAGCGGTTTCTACCTCTACAAGTTCGCCTGGACGCCGATCGTCCGGCACCGGATGGTGCCAGGGAGGGCGTCAACCGACGATCCTGCCCTGGCCGACTTCTGGGCCAAGCGGCGCCGCCGAGGCAAACTCCCGCTGGGCAAAGGCACCTTGCATCTGTTGCAGATGCAAGACGGCCGATGCCCCCTCTGCGGAGGGCTGCTGCTGCACGCCGACCATGAGCCGCAAACCCCCGACCAGTGGGAGCAGTGGCTCAAGGTCACCCGTATCGCGATCCGCAAACACGCGGTCACCGCCGAAGCGGGCAACGGCAAGCCGGACAGACCCGCCGCCTCACGCCTGACACACCCACTGTCAGCGTTGGCTGACCACTGGCCTCGGCCGGTGACCAGGGCTTCTGTTCGCCCGCGAGCCCAAGGGGTTTGCTTGAGCCGGTTGCCTGGAAAGCGGGCACGGCCGGTTCTGAGGGGGGACCGCTGCAGCAATGCAGCGGTCCTACCCGACGAGATCTGGTTCGGGATCATCACCCGGCAGTCCATCCGCCGCGGCACGTTCGCAAGCGTCAACGCCCTGGTCAAACAGATCCGCGACTACATCGACTCCTGGAACGAGAACGCGAAACCCTTCACCTGGACCGCCACCACCGACGAGATCCTCGCCAAGGTCCGACTCGTCCAGACCAGTGTGAAGAAACTCGTCAATAACAACTCGAAGTAGCGCAATCAGGATCACGAGACACTAGCACGAATCAGCCGCCCCAACAAGGAGGAGACATGCCAAACTACTCCGATGCCCAAAAGAAAGCCTTTTTGGAAGATTTCAGTAGAAGCGATAAAACCCAGACGCAATTCAGCAAAGAAATAGGAATGAGCCAGTCGCGTTTCTCTGAATGGGTAAACGAATCGCAGAAATATGGTGTGGATCCCGAGACCCTGAAGGGTCGCAAGGGTACGCGTGATGTCAAACGGATTCTTGAGGAGTGGTTGAGGGACCCGCTCGAGCGGACGTTGGCCGATTTTGGTGCCGGGTGGGCCAGACCCGTCCCTGCCGCATCAATAGAGAGTTGGGCGAGAAATGCCGGTAAATACGGTGTATCGCAGAAGGAGGTGAATCAATGCAAGGAGGGTCGGAAGCTAAGGCGCCTCCGCAAGGTCTATACGGACGACCAGAAGAGGGATTACGTACTCGGCTATCTCGGGCAAAGAGGTACGGTACACGCATATGCTGCGGCTGTGGGTGTTCGGCATCAACTGCTCGCGGATTGGCTGCGTAATTCGCAGAAATATGGTGTGAGCCAGGAGTTGGTGGATCTCGCCGCGCAGAACAGGCGGGAGGCGCACAGGTTGCGGGACCCGAGCGAACAGCTCAATAAATATGACGTATCGCAGGAAGAGGTGAATAAAGAGCCGGCGCGGAGGGTCCGCGACCGGACGGTATACACGGACGATCAAAGGAGGGGCTATATTCTAGGCTATATCGAGCAAAATGGCAGGGTAGCCGAATATGCGGCGGCTGTGGGTGTCAACGCTCAGACGCTCAGGGCTTGGCTGCGTAATTCGGAGCAATATGGCGTGAGTCAGAAGTTGGTGGATCTCGCCGTGCAGAACAGGCTGGATGCCGACAAGTACGCAAAGAGAGATTCTCTGCAGGTTTTGTCGCGAGGAATACCGGTCGCGGGCCCGGCTGAGTCTGCCGGTTTGTCCGGTCATACCGATGCTGCCCAGGCCGATCCATTCCAGCCAGCAGGGTGGGATGGGGAGCGGTACGTGAATTACGGCGCAACGCAGGGATACTCGCCGCAGGGCCACTGGCCGATGGATTACGTCGCGCAGTCCGGTTCGTACTCCTGTCGCGCCCCGTACGCCCCGTATCTTCAGTCTCCGGCCGCTGGTCCCGCCCAGGAGGCGTTTCCATCGAGGGTGGCTGCGTCCGCCGCTCCCTCCCCGCAGGATTGCCAGCCGGATTCCTCATCCGCCCCGTACCCTCCCAGCGATTCGTACGATCAGTATGTGCGATCTATAGCGGCCCGCCAGGTGTCCGCGTCCCACTACCTGCCCGTCGGATACGGCCAGTTCCAGGCCGGCCCGTCCCAGCAGGAGAGCCGACCTGCCGCTTCGTCCGGACACGGCACGGGGGGAAAGTCCACCCACCGCCGAAAATGACCCTCATGACGGAGCTTCTCCCCTTCAGCCCCCTTGGCGACCGGCACGGCGACCTGAAGGTCAGTGAGCCCGTTTCATCTTGAAGTGGCTGGTCACGGGTCTGGTGTGGTGGTGGTTGGGTGTACTCGTGCTGGCAGTGCGGCATGGTCGTCGGACTTGATCGTCTGTCAAGGATTCTTGGGTGACTGCCCGTTTTTCCTGCATGCTGGGTATGGGTGTGCCTACGATCCGTGTCAGAGGCATCACGCGGACGGCGGGGGGATCGGTGGACCCGATACTGGAGCGGCTCGGCGCGCACCGCGCCTATCTCGCTGAGCAGGCCACTGCTGGGCAAGCAACTGGCGGAGGCCGAGGCGGAGCTGGCCCGCGTCGCGGCGGCGGAGCAGGTCGTTGCGCAACTGCTCGCCGAGGACGCGGCGGCCGGGGAGGCGGCGGGGGACGATGATTCGGCCGCGGCCACGGTCGTGGTGCCGGGGCGGGTGGTGCCGTACCGCAAGGATGCGGCCGGACCTGGAGATCTGTCGGCCGAGTACCAGCGGGTGCTGCAGGAGGTGGCTGCGGCGGGTGGCCCGGTGCGGTGCAAGCAGATGTGCGAACGCCTCGGCATCGGGACCGAGCCGCGCAAGGTGGAGGCGATGCGCGCGCGGATGAAGCGCCTGGCCGACCGGGGCTGGCTGCGCGAGGGGGCACCGGGCCTGTTCACGATGCCGGACTGATCCCGGCTCGGCACGGTGGGTGCCGACACGGCCGGATCGGGCCGCAGCAGCGTGGCCCCCGGCGGGTGTTGGCGTTGTGTGACGAACAACAACAGCCCGGCCGAGGGCGCACCCCCACTGATTTACCGAGTCAAACTCCCCCTGTCCAGCAGCGTGGTGACACACGTCGCGGGTCTGATCCGGGCGCGGCGCAAGGCGATCGACTCGCGTTGGCGCAAGCTGAACCCGGGACGGCAGGCCCTGCTGGTCCTCGCCTTCCTACGCCATGACCAGCGCCTTTCCGATCTGGCCGGCGGCAACGACATCTCCGCCGCCACCCTGCGACGCTGAGTGCTCGAGGTCATCGGACTGCTCGCCGCCCAGGCCCCGCGGCTGGACCGCGCCCTGAAGAAGATCGCGAAGGCCGGCGGTGCGATCGTGCTGCTCGACGGCACCCTGGTCCGCACCCGCAGACGCACCGGGGACCAGGACCGGCCCAACTACTCGGGCAAACACAAAGCTCACGGCCTGCTCTTCCTCGCGCTGACCGACGAGAGGGGCAACCTGATGTGGATCTCGGCGGCCGCTCCGGGGCGCTCGAGTGAGATCACCACCGCCCGCCGCAGCAAGATCACCGCCCAGTTACCGAAGGCCGGCCTGGGAGCGATCGCCGACCTGGGCTTCGTCGGCCTGGACGACGATCCCGACGGCCCGGTGATCAGCACTGGGCGCAAGGCTGCCCGCGGCAAGCCGCTGACCCCCGCCCAGAAGGAGGCAAACCGACTGGTCAGCCGCGAACGTGCCACCAACGAACACGGCTTCGCCGACCTCAAGGCATGGCGCGTGCTGACGAAGGTCCGCATGAGAGCGGCATACGCGACCACACTGCTGCGGGCCCCGCTGGTGCTGACCCAACTCCAGACCACCCGCTGACGAACGATCAAGCCCGACAATCATGCCACCCTGCCAGCACGAGTACACCCAACCACCACCACACCAGCCCCCCGACCAGCAACTTCAGGATGAAACGAGCTCAGTCAGGGTCGTGTGTTCCTCGGTCAGGCTCTGGACCCGTTTGGCCAGCGTGCGCAGGGCTGTCAGGAGCGGGGCGTGCGCGGGGTCGCTGGCCGGCCGGAGTCGGGCGAGGGTGGTGACGCGCTTGTCACCGGACAGGGCGGTGTACTTGGTGCGGATGGCATCGGGGGCGGTGATCAGGAGGTGTGCGTGATCTGGTTGAGTGTCGCGGTGCGGGCCTTGATTGCCGAGCGGGCGGCGGTCTGCAGGGCACGTATCCCGACGATGGACCCGTCCTTCGGAGCACTGGTCGCGCGACCGGAGACAACGGCGCGGGCCGCGGCGTATGCGTCGATCGGGTCGGACTTGCCGATCCTGCGGCGTTCGGCCTTGTCGGGCCGGTTGACCTCGACGACGGCCAGGCCGGCCTGCCGGGCGGCGTGTGTGAAACCGGAGCCGTAGGAGGACGTGCCCTCCACGCCGATGGCAGCGACGATGCCGTGAGCCTGCAGGAAGGCGATCGCGGCAACGTATCCGGCAGCGTTGGTGGGGAACTGGGCGTCGGCGAGGTGCCCGCCCCGGTCGGTCACCACGGCGACGTGGATGGTGTCGGCGTGCAAGTCCACCCCGCCAACCACGACTTGGTCCATGGTGTCCGCCGCCTCTGTGCCTGTCATGGTGGAGATGCCTTCCTTGCCGAAGGTAGCTCCGGCCGGAAAGGGCAGACAGGACAGTCAGGGGGCCTCTGGCCAGGCTCCTATGAGGTCATGCTCCGCCCGGCCGGAGCCCTGGGAACCGGGCCCGGCGGTCGGACAGATCAAAGCAAGGACAGTCCAGCAGGACGTCAGTCAGTGATTGGGTCACGACCACCGGGGACCCGGATATCACTATGACTGCCAGTGATGGGTAACCGGCCCGGGCGACAGCTACCAGTAGGCGATGGCGGTAGGTAGTGCGGGGCCTGAGTCGCCGGGCCACGTCCACATCACGGGTTCGGGATGTTCGTGCGCGGGATCTCGCGGCGTCTCGGCCTCCGGCTGGTCCGAATGGCGCGGCGCGCTACGGCCGGCCGGATCCCTTGAACATACCGGGCCCCGGCCCGTAGGACGGCCGCGTCCGACCAGGGCGCGCCGCCCAACGCGACCGTAAAGGCGAGGTCTGCCGGCCCGCCTGGCGGGCCGTCATCTGTAACGTCCCGGCCTGGGAGACCACCCGTTGTGACCGCCCGGCACCTGCCGGAGCGG
>NZ_JBHJUV010000109.1:0-12786 GCF_042268025.1 Streptomyces sp. NPDC056161 | reverse complement strand
CCACGTCAGGGCAGACAGAAGCACCTCCGGCGCACGCCACGGGATTTACCACGCCCCCGGCGCGCACCAAAGGTGCGCTGGATCGCTGACCTGTGTGTTTGCCACATCAATGATGTGGTGTTTTTTCATCCGCTCAGACGTTGAACCGGAACGTCTGCCGGCCGATCCTGACCTGCGACGGAGCCCTGTGCAGGGCCCTGACCAGCGGCTTTCTCGTTTGTGTGCGTTGGTTTACGACGGACCCTTGCGCGTGTCCTGCGGACCGCTTCATTGGTCTTCGTTCGGCTGGGCCTAGCTGTCGCCCATCGAAGTAGAGAGAAGTTCGCGGGCGCGCCGTTCCACGCTGTCGAAGTTTCGCGCAGAGGCGATCACCGCCTCCAGGTCAGGCCGTGCTTCCGATGGTGAGCCACTGCCAGCGGCCCATTCCGCTCGCTGTAGACGTGCCGCCATCTTCTGCTCCATCACGATGTCGCTCGTCGCGAGAATCGACTCGATGTCCCGGTGGGCGCCAGCACGGTCCCCGCTCGCCCAAAGAGCACGCGCCCTGCGAGCCAGTGCGATGTAACGGCGGTTGTAAGTCGTCTCTGCAAGGCCGAGCACCGCCGAGCGATCCGCGACTGCGGAGAGCACATTGCCGTCGTCATCGTGGAGGTCTGCCCGGTTATTTAGCGCGCAGGCACGTGCCTCGTCCTCGGCGAAATGGTCCTCAATGACCGCCGTGAAATCCGCCATCGCAGCGTCCCGATCACCGATATCCAGCCGGGTGATGCCTCGGTTGTTCAGGATGCCCGAACGGACCGACCAACACGGGTCGCAGTCAGCAAGCGTCCACTCCGTCAGGAGCCACATAAGGCCAGGCTACGCTGTACCCTTCTTGCCTTGGGTCACGCAAGCGCCCTTCTTGCGCGGCACCCATCACCCAACCTCGCGGATTCTGTTCGAGCAAAATATTGCCGACATTCACCTGGCGGCCCTGCACCCCCGTATCACTCACCCTATAGAGTGGCACGAGCAAGCCATGAATATGGAGCGCTTGCAGGGTCTCCAGACGCAGGTTGTGGCCTCGCTCTTTCGCCTTCCGAATGAACGAACCCGTGTCGAGAAGTTCATCCTGCGTGAAAGCGAACGGAATTTTCAGCAAGTCGAGCGCTGATCGCGCTTGATGTTTCACCGCGAAGTCCTCTTTATGTACACACGAACAGGGCCTCTAACGAAAGTACGGACTCCGTCCATACATAATAATCCAGGAAGGGCGCATCACTGCCATCCATCGAGCGAGACCTCTTGGCCGCCATTTAGATACCGAATTAGAGCACTAGCAGTGGTGTCGACAAAGGCTTCGGGGATGGCGTCGGCGTCGACCCAGCCGACCTGGGAATGCTTGCGCGGTTCGCGGTTCTCGGGTTCGCCGGTCCATTCGTGGGTGGCGAAGACGACCGTGAGGAAGCCGTTGGGGGCTTCGACGCCCCAGGCGCCGTGGATGATGTGGGCGACCTTGAGGGACTCGGGCTTCACCTTGAGGCCGGTCTCCTCGTAGAGCTCGCGGACCGCGGTTTCGGTGATGGGTTCGCCCGGCTCGCTCTTGCCGACGGGGAGGTCCCACATGCCCTGGGCGAACTTGGCGTTCTCGCTGCGCTGGAGGAGGACGACGCGGTTGGTGGCCTTGTCGTGGACGATGACGGCGGCGACCAGCAGGGTCATGGATTCGAGCGCCGGCTTGAGGGCCTTCGGCTGGTCGTCGGTCTGCTGGGCCACGGTGTTCCCTTCGTCGGACGGGTTGTTGGGCATGTTAGGCGAGGGCCTCGCGGGCGCGGCGGGCGAGATCGGCGGCGCCCGGCACTTTGCGGCGCTGGTAGAACGCGAGGGTGGAGCGGATTGAGGTGATCGCCTTCCGGGTCCGGTCGGAGGTCATGCCCTCCATGAGGACCAGGGCTTGGGTCCAGGCGGCGACGGCCTCGTCGGCGCGGGCCTGTGCGGCGAGGCTGTCGCCGAGGTCAGCGTGGGTGAGCGCGTGGACGCGCTTGTACTTCTCGGGGTCCCAGCGAGTGAGGGCGTCGCGGTGCTGCTGCTCGGTACCGATGTGGTCGGCGAGGTCGGTCAGGGTGCGGGCGGTGTGGCTGGCCACGGTGCCGGCGGCGGGGCCACTGACGCGGGAGTAGCTGGGCTGGGGGCCGTCGTCTCGTAGGAGGGCGTCCTCGGCGGCGAGCAGGGCGCGCGCGGCCAAGGGGTGCTCATCGACGGCTGCGTAGGCGCGGGCGTGGGTGATGTGGAGGAGAGCCTCGGTCTGGCCGTCAACGTGGCCGAGACCTGTGCGGAGGGCGCCTTCGACGAGGTCGACGCAGTGGTGGGCCTGCTTGAGACTCAGGGCCTGGTGCGCGAGGGCACGCATCATCCAGGCCGCGTGGCCGTGGGGGTCGGCTTCGCAGGCGAGCTTGTAGCCGACCTGGTAGTAGCGCTGGGCGGCGCCCTCCTGGCCGAGGTCGTGGTGCTTCCACCCTGCGAGGTAGGCGAGTTCGGCGACGGCTCCGAAGGAGGCCCGTCGTAAGGCTTCGTTGGGGAAGCGTCCGCGCAGCATGGGGGCGGCTGTGTCGGCGAGGTACGCGGTGACGGTGGTCAGGCCGTGCCCGCCGCCGAGGCGCTCGTCGGCGGCGCTGAAGGCCGCCGTAATCTGCCGTACGACGTCCACGTCCTCTGCCCCGACCACGGACGTGCCGGTGCGGGCGCGGAGCATGCGGGCAGTGGCTTCGTGGTCGTATCCGAGCGGCATGGCGACGCCGGCGGTGGTGAAGGCCGCGATAGCGAGGAAGCGGCGGCGCTCGACGTCGGCGCGGCCCAGGTCGGTGGCGGCGAGGACAGGGTCGGATTCCGCCGGCGCTTCGTCATCGCTGGCCTGGAGGCCGATCTCGGTCTGGGTGATCGTGCGCCCCGCTCGACGGGACAGTGCTTCGGCGAGGTACTGGCCTACTCGGCCCGACGGGGCACGGGTGCCGTTCACCCAGTGCGAGATGGCCGACTTGTTGGTCTGGAGGATCTCGCCGTTCTCGGCGGCGATGCGCCGCACGTCTCGGGCGAGGGCCTCGTAGGTGCAGCCGGCCGCGTCGATGGCATCGCGCAGACGGGAGTTGGGTTCTCGATGCGCCGCCACGATCGCCTCCGCCCTGGAGCTGTAAACCGCGTATACCGCTTCAACTGCCGTCCACCGTACCCACTGAGCGTGACCACCGGTTCACTTATCAGCAGCCGCCCGGAACGGCGTGACCGTGATCCAGGCTCCCCCTTGGTCCGGGCGGCACCCCGAAGTTCCGTACGCCCACACCAGGCTTGGGCATTCCTGTGCCCGAACCCGGCCGATCAGAGACGGAGAACACGGTGACCACCATCGACACCACGGCCATCACGGTCGAGCTGCCCGAGGCGTTCGACCCGCGCTGGAGCCGCCTGCCCGGCATCCAGGTCAACGGCCGACGCATCACCATCGACCCGGCCAAGTACTTCTTCCGCTTCGAGTCCAACACCTGGCTCGTCGCCGACTGGGAGCTGGTCAAGGCCGAGCTCCTCGGTGCGGACGAGACGACCGAAAGCGCGGTCGAGCAGCTCGCGCTCGACTTCATCAAGCAGCACAGCGAGTCAACGTCCGACGCGGCCCGCGTCCTGGCCACCGCGTACGAGGTGTACGCCTGCCTCTTCCGCGAGGAGCACCTGGCCGGCCTCGGCCTGCCGCAGATCACCGCCGACCACCTGCGGATGCTCCGCGAGGCCGCCACGCTCATGGCGCTCAACAAGGTCGAACTGGACGGGCACATCTCCAACGTCGGCCCGTGCTGGTTCTTCCCCGCCGCCACCTCCGTCGTCTTCGACCTGGACGACGAGATGGGCGGGATGCTCGACGAGGTCTACCACGGCGGCTGGTTCAACGAGCACCGCCGGATCGAGTCCATCAAGGCCCACGCCGCCCTCGGCGGCCGGCTCGTGCACGGGTGCCAGTCCGTGCCGGACCAGTCCGGCGGCGCGGTCGCGCCCTACGGTGCCTCGATGGCGAACTTCCGCGATGACCTCTCCGCGTTCAAGGCGGACTGGATCGAGCGGGTCTACGCCCACCGCGTGAACCCCGCCGCGTAACCCACCACCCGATCAGGCTCCGGGGCGGCCCGGCATCCCTCGCCCGCCCCGGACGCCACCATCTCCCCGGAGCCCTCACGTGACCACGAACCCCAGCGCCGAACTCCTCGACAACCTGCTCACCGTGGCCGGCCAGACCACCGCCGTACGGGAGGAGGTGCGCGTGTGGTCCATGTCCGGCGTCGAGCGCGTGACCTCGCCCGACGGCTCCACGGCCATCTTCAAGTACGCCAAGAAGCCGTTCGACAGCGAGGACCAGGCCCTCCGCCTGGCCCACACTCTCGGGGTACCCGTCCCCCAGGTCCATGCCTCCGCCGTCCTGGACGGCTGGCTCGGCATGCTCATGGAGGACCTCGGACCCTCCGTACGCGAGGCCGACGACCTCGACGGCGTCGCCGCAGCCGTGGTCCTGCACGGCACCCGCACGGCTCCACCCTTGCCCGTCCTCGACCAGGACCGGCTGCGGACCCTGCCGGCCCGGGCACTGGAGCACCTCGAACGGCTGCGCAAGGCCGACCGCTGGCAGGACGCCAACGACGTCGAGGACGCCCTCGACCGGATCGCCCAGGCCGCCGAGGCCCGCTCGGCCGGAGCGGCCATCGCCCCCTTCGGCTGGGTGCACTCCGAGTTCCACCCCACCAGCCTCCACATCGGCGAGCGCGGCTGGCGGCTCCTCGACTTCGCCCGCGCCTTCACCGGCCCTGGCCTACTCGACCTCGCCAGCTGGCACGGCACCATCGATCCCCCGCACCCCGTGCGCCTGCGCGTCTTCCTGGAGCAGTACGTCACCGCCGGCGGCACCCCCGACACCCTCGCCCCGCGCGGCGGGCTCACCGCCGAACACTGGGCCCTGGGCTGGCACCACATGTGGGCCGTCGAGTGGTTCATGGAGCAGTCCATCCGCTGGATCAACGACCCGGCCAACGACCCCGCTTACATCAAGGCCGTCCGCCGCCACCTCACCGACGTCCTCCACCTCCTGGAGATCTGACGTGCTCGCCCAGGCATCCCCCTGGCACGCCCACGCCCTCCAGCGCACCACCGCCGCACTCGCCGAACCCCTCTCCGTACCCGCCCGGATGGAATGGACCACGAGACCCGGCCAAGGTCCCGGCGCCGAGATCCTCGGCCCCGACCTGCGCGGCAAGCGACTCCTGGAACTCGGCTGCGGCCCCGGCCACAACGCCGCCCACCTCGCCACCCGCCACGGCGCCCGTGTCACTGGCGTCGACCTGGTCGGCCTCCAGGTCCGCCGCGCCCGCTCCCACTACGGACGGCTGAACAACCTCACCTTCGTCGCCGGCCACGCACTGCACTACCTGCACGCCTCCGACGAGCAGTTCGACGCGATCTACTCCGTCTTCGGAGCAATCGGCCTCGTCGCCCCCGAGCTCCTGCTCCCGGCCATCGCCCAACGCCTCACGCCCGGGCGAGTGCTGGCCTTCTCCGTCCCCCACCCGCAGCGCGGCGGCCGAAGCCCCTCCGGCGACGACCGGCCCCGCCGCGACTTCGTCACCCTGCCCGACCGCACTCGGCTCCCCATCGCCCGATGGGAGTTCGATACCGACCGTTGGGAGAGGCACCTCAGCCGGGCGGGCTTCTGGCTCACTTCGGCCAAGGAGTTCAACGACCCCCGCATGGGCCACTGGCCCACCACCCTGCTGATCCGCGCCCGCAAGCTCTGACCAGCCATTCGCCCCGGCTCCCCCCGGAGGAACCGATGCGCCCGCCTTACCTGCTCCTCGACATCGACGGCGTCCTCATACCCTTCCCCAACGTGGACGGCTCGACCCCGGCCACCCACGCCCGCCACAACGTCGTCCCCACCGGCCGGAGCGCCGACAACCCGGTCACCGTCTGGCTCGACCCTGCCCACGGCCCCATGCTCATGGACGTGATCCGCACCGGCCTGGTCACCCCGGTCTGGTGCACCAGCTGGCGCCAGGACGCCATCACCCTCATCGGCCCGCTCCTCGGCCTTTCAACCCTGTCGTACGTCGATCTCCCGCGTCCGCAGATCACCACCAGCCACCCCAACGGCTACCTGTGGAAGCGCGACCACGTCGACGCCTGGCTCGGTGACGCCCCCGCCGTATGGATCGACGACGACTTCACCGGCCTCGACCATGAATGGGCTGCGGAGCGCACTGCGAAGGGAACGCCGACCCTCCTCATTCAGCCCGACCCACACCACGGGCTGCAGCCCGAGCACCTGACCGGGCTCACGACGTGGGTCTCGCAGTTACCCACAGCCCGCGCCGCCTGACGCCCTCGCTGCCACAAGCAGCGAGGGCATCAGAGTGTTGCTCGAGCGTGAGCCGTCTGCGGTCCGTGGCACGTATCGGCGGCGCTGGTGTCGGAGTCGGCTGGAACACTGCGGTCGTGATCAACGAGATGACCCCAGACCTTTCTGGTGCTCCCGCCAGCCCCCTGCCACCCAGAGCACAGGCAGAGCTCGCCAGCACCGCCTGGGAAGAGCTGCCGCACGTCTGTACAGGCCGGCACGGTGTGCCTGAGATCCACTCGGCTTCAACACCACCGCACTCGTGTCCCAGCCTGAACGTCGCCGCCTCCGAGTCGGCGATTACCGCGTCCTCTACACGATCGACAGCGGAGAGCTGGTCGTCTGGGTCGTCCACGTCGGACACCGCTCCACCGTTTACGACACCTGATCCGCGTACGTAGCTCTTCACTCAGCCGTCGCATGGGGCCGTCCGGCAACTCCGGCGCCCGCAGCCTTGCCATGGCCTCCCCCTCCGAGGCGAACCTCGACCACTGCGCGCAACACGCGTCTGATCCCGTCCAATGGCGTCTGTTGCCCAGCGCTGTCCCCAGAACTGTCAAAACGGGGGAGGCGACATGGCTCTGCAACGGCTGCTGATCGAGGGCCTGCTCACTCAGCTACCTGCATCCCCTGATCGCTGGCGGCTTGACAGCCGCGGCCGGCTGGGCTGTCCGCCGCCGGCGACGCCGGAAGGCAGGAGACCACGCAACCGATCAGGTCGTCACAGCGGTTCCACAGCAGGGCCGAGCAAGGGTGACTGACGCCAGAAAATCCAGCACCGATCCAGCACGGTATCGACGAAGGGGCTGACTCCCGGAGGAGTCAACCCCTTCTGACCTGTGTGTTTGCCACATCAATGATGTGGTGTTTTTTCATCCGCTCAGACGTTGAACCGGAACTCCACAACGTCCCCGTCCTGCATCACGTAGTCCTTGCCCTCCATCCGGGCCCTGCCCTTGGCGCGGGCCTCGGCGACCGAGCCCGTGGCCACCAGGTCGGTGAAGGAGATGACCTCGGCCTTGATGAAGCCCTTCTGGAAGTCGGTGTGGATCACGCCGGCCGCCTCGGGGGCCGTGGCGCCCTTCTTGATGGTCCAGGCGCGGGACTCCTTGGGGCCGGCCGTGAGGTACGTCTGCAGGCCGAGGGTGTCGAAGCCGACCCGGGCGAGGGTGGCCAGGCCCGGTTCCTCGGCGCCGACGGACTCCAGGAGTTCCAGCGCGTCCGCCTCGTCCAGTTCGGCGAGGTCCGCCTCCAGCTTGGCGTTGAGGAAGATCGCCTCGGCGGGGGCGACCAGGGCGCGCTGCTCGTTCTTGAAGTCGTCGTCGGTCAGTTCGTCCTCGTCCACGTTGAAGACGTAGAGGAACGGCTTGGTGGTGAGCAGGTGCAGGTCGTGCAGCAGCTCGGCGCGCTCGCTGCCCTGGACGATGCCGTGGGTGAAGAGGGTGTCGCCCTTCTCCAGGATCTCCTTGGCCTCCTCGACCGCCTTGACCTTGGGCGCGATGTCCTTCTTGATCCGTGACTCCTTCTGGAGGCGCGGCAGGACCTTCTCGATGGTCTGCAGGTCGGCGAGGATCAGCTCGGTGTTGATCGTCTCGATGTCGTCCTTGGGCGAGACCTTGCCGTCGACATGGACGACGTTCTCGTCCTGGAAGGCGCGGATGACCTGGCAGATCGCGTCGGACTCACGGATGTTCGCGAGGAACTTGTTGCCCAGGCCCTCGCCCTCGGAGGCTCCCCGCACGATGCCCGCGATGTCGACGAAGTCGACGGTGGCCGGGAGGACGCGCTGCGAGTCGAAGATCTCGGCCAGCTTCGTCAGGCGCGCGTCCGGAACACCGACCACGCCGACGTTGGGCTCGATCGTGGCGAACGGGTAGTTGGCCGCGAGCACGTCGTTCTTGGTCAGGGCGTTGAACAGGGTCGACTTGCCGACATTGGGCAGGCCGACGATTCCGATCGTGAGCGACACGTTGCGACTTCCCGTACGTGAGTGGGCCAGGGGGCCAGGAGACCGGCCGATCCCCCAGTTTACGGCGTGGCGGACCCGGCCCCGGCGTGAGCGTCGAACACAGGGGCAAGCTCCGTTCCCCGGCGTGTCTGTAGGGCCATTCGGCACATTAACCGACCTAAGTTGGTCCAGTGGAGCAACACAGGACGCCACCCTCGCAGCACGGACCGCGACGCGGCACGCCATCGACGCGCCTGCCGCCGCAGGCCAGGCGAGGTCCGGCGGGAGCACGGCCGCCCGCCCGGCGGCCGGCGTCTGCGGCGCGGCCGCCGGGCCGGATGCCCGGCCCCCGGCTGACCGGACTCGGCGCGGGCCTGTTCTGCGCGGTGCTGATGTTCCTGCTCGGCTGCCTCGACCAGTTGCTGTTCGGGGCGTCCCTGACCGGATACGGCGTGCTGTTCCTGCCCGTGTGCGTGCTGACCGCGCTGTGGGTGCGCGGGGCCGACCTGCTGACGGCTCCCGTCGTGGTGCCGATCGCCTTCCCGGTGGGGCTGCTGCCCGTCGCCGACAGCGGCGGCGGGGTGCTGGGCCGGCTGATGGGCCTGGTCACGGCGCTCGCCACGCAGGCAGGGTGGCTGTACGGGGGGACGTTCATCGCGAGCGCGATCGTGATCGTACGGCGGATCCGGCTGGTCAGAGGCCGACGGCGGGCCTGAACGTCCGGAGCCCCCGGGCCCGGCCCGCCGGACCGACGACACCACACCGCGGCGCACGTCGGTCGCCCGGACCGCTCCTCAGTGCTGTGAGGCGTGCATCGCCGCGCCCACGATCCCCGCGTTGTTCTGCAACTGCGCCGGGACGATCTCCGCCCGCACGCCCTTGATGAGGGGCAGGAACTTGTCCGCCTTCCGGCTGACTCCGCCGCCGACGATGAACAGCGCCGGGGAGAACAGCATCTCGACGTGCGCGAGGTACTTCTGCACCCGGCGCGCCCAGTGCTCCCAGGTCATCTCCTGGTCGTCCTTGACCTTGCTGGAGGCCCGCTTCTCCGCGTCGTGGCCGCCCAGCTCCAGATGGCCGAGCTCGGTGTTGGGCACCAGGGCGCCGTCGACGAACAGGGCGCTGCCGATGCCCGTACCGAAGGTGAGCAGGATGACCGTGCCGCCGCGGCCGCGGCCCGCGCCGAAGCTCATCTCGGCGACGCCGGCCGCGTCCGCGTCGTTGACGACCGTGACCTCGTGGCCGCCCAGCCGATCGCTGAACAGGGCGCGCGCGTCCGTGTCGATCCAGCTCTTGTCCACGTTGGCGGCCGTACGGATGGTGCCGCCGCCGGTGACCACGCCCGGGAACGTCAGCCCGACCGGGCCCGTCCAGCCGAAGTGCTCGACGACCTCCTTCACGCCGTCGGCCACCCCGTCGGGCGTCGCCGGGTGCGGAGTGAGCACCTTGAAGCGCTCCTCAGCCAGGTCGCCCCGCTTCAGGTCAACGGGCGCGCCCTTGATCCCGGATCCGCCGATGTCCACGCCGAAGATCTGCATGGCCCCACGTTACGACGGGCGACTGACAGTCACTCGCCGAGCGATCCGCCCATCACGCGTCCGCCGTACCCGACCCGCCGCGCTGGGCGACCAGGGTGGCCGCCTCCTCCCGCAGGTCACGGCGCAGCTCCTTGGGCAGCGAGAAGGTGATGGACTCCTCGGCCGCCCGCACGATCTCCACGTCCTCGAAGCCGCGCTCCGAGAGCCATTCCAGGACCTGCTCGACCAGGACGTCCGGAACGGAGGCGCCGGAGGTCACACCGACCGTGCTCACGCCCTCCAGCCACGCCTCGTCGATCTCGCTCGCGAAGTCCACCAGGTACGCCGCACGCGCGCCCGCGAGCTTGGCGACCTCGACGAGCCGCTTGGAGTTGGAGGAGTTGCGGGAGCCGACGACGACGACCAGGTCCGCCTCCTCGCCCATCTGCTTGACGGCGAGCTGGCGGTTCTGCGTCGCGTAGCAGATGTCGTCGCTGGGCGGCGACAGGAGCTGCGGGAACTTGTCCTTCAGCGCGTCCACGGTCTCCATGGTCTCGTCCACGGAGAGCGTGGTCTGCGACAGCCAGACCACCTTGGACGGGTCGCGGACCGCCACCTTGGCGACGTCCTCGGGGCCGTCGACCAGCTGGATGTGGTCCGGGGCCTCACCGGAGGTGCCGATGACCTCCTCGTGGCCCTCGTGCCCGATCAGGAGGATGTCGTAGTCCTCGTTCGCGAACCGGACGGCTTCCTTGTGGACCTTGGTGACCAGCGGGCAGGTGGCGTCGATGGTGGCGAGCCGGCCGCGCTCGGCCTCCTCGTGGACGACGGGGGCCACGCCGTGCGCCGAGAACATCACGATGTTGCCCGGCGGCACCTCTTCGGTGCGCTCGACGAAGACGGCGCCCTTCTTCTCCAGGGTCTGGACGACGTATTTGTTGTGCACGATCTCGTGCCGGACATAGATCGGGGCCCCGTACTGCTCCAGGGCCTTCTCGACAGCGATCACGGCGCGGTCCACGCCGGCGCAGTAGCCCCGGGGGGCGGCGAGCAGGACACGGCGGCCAGGCAAGGCAGTCATGGCACCCATCGTAAGGCCGCGGTCCGGCGGGCCGGAGGCCGCCCGGGTCACGGCCCCCGCGACGAGGACACGGGATTGTCGGAGGGGCCCGTTACGCTCGCGGCATGGCTGTGAACACGTCCGCTGAGACCCCGCTGCCCGTCGGTGAGGTGTCGCGGCTCATCGGGGGCTGGATCGACCGGCTCGGGGCGGTGTGGGTCGAGGGGCAGATCACGCAGTTGTCGCGGCGGCCGGGCGCGGGCGTGGTCTTCCTGACGCTGCGCGACCCGTCGTACGACATCTCGGTGAGCGTGACCTGCTACCGGCAGGTGTTCGACGCCGTCGCCGATGTCGTCGGCGAGGGCGCCCGGGTCGTCGTGCACGCGAAACCGGAGTGGTACGCCCCGCGCGGGCAGTTGTCGTTGCGGGCCGCCGAGATACGGCCCGTGGGGGTCGGCGAGCTGCTGGCCCGGCTGGAGCAGCTGAAGAAGGCCCTGACGGCGGAGGGGCTGTTCGCGCCGGAGCGCAAGCGCACGCTGCCCTTCCTGCCGCAGCTCGTCGGCCTCGTCTGCGGCCGTGCCTCCGCGGCGGAGCGGGACGTGCTGGAGAACGCCCGCCACCGCTGGCCCGCCGTCCGCTTCGAGGTGCGCAACGTGCCCGTGCAGGGCGTGCACGCGGTGCCCCAGGTCGTACAGGCGGTCAAGGAGCTGGACGCGATCGACGCCGTGGACGTGATCATCGTCGCGCGGGGCGGCGGCAGCGTGGAGGATCTGCTGCCGTTCTCCGACGAGCAGCTGGTCCGCGCGGTCGCCGCCTGCCGTACGCCGGTGGTGTCCGCGATCGGCCACGAGCCCGACAACCCGCTGCTGGACTTCGTCGCCGACCTGCGCGCCTCCACCCCGACCGACGCCGCGAAGAAGGTCGTCCCGGACGTGGGCGAGGAGCTGGAGCGGGTGCGGGGGCTGCGGGAGCGGGCGCGGCGGTGCGTGCGGGCGCTGGTCGAGCGGGAGGAGCGGGGTCTCGCGCATGCGCTGGCCCGGCCCTCGATCGAGGACCCGCACCGGATGATCGACCAGCGGGCGGACGAGGTCGGCGCGCTGCTCGACCGCAGCCGCCGCACCCTGGGCCACCACCTGGACCGCGCCGACTCCGAACTGACGCACACGCACGCGCGCGTGGTGGCCCTCTCCCCCGCCGCGACGCTCAAGCGCGGGTACGCGGTGCTGCAACGCGCCGACGGGCACGTGGTGCGGGACCCGCAGGAGGTGACGGCGGCCGAGGAGCTACGGGCACGGGTCGCCGAGGGCGAGTTCACGGTACGAGTCGACGCTTAGGGTGAACGGATGACCGGCAAGGTGGAAGAGGCGGCACTCTCGTACGAGCAGGCGCGGGACGAGCTGATCGAGGTCGTACGGCGGCTGGAGGCGGGCGGCACGAGCCTGGAGGAGTCCCTCGCGCTCTGGGAGCGCGGCGAGCAGTTGGCCAAGGTGTGCCGGCGCTGGCTGGAGGGTGCTCGGGCCCGGCTGGACGCCGCCCTCGCCGAGGAGGAAGAGGGCGGGGGCGGGAGCGGGGACGGGAACGGGCAGGGGGAGCGTGCGGGGGCCCGGGGAGCAGAAGCGGGGGGTCCGGAGGGGGCGGCGAGCGGCGGCTAGCGGGCAGCGACTGGCGGGCGGAGCCCGGCGCGGGAGCACCAGCTACCGGGCGGCAGGCGGCAGGCGGCAGGCGGCAGGCGGCAGGCGGCAGGCGGCAGGCGGCAGGCGGCAGGCGGCAGGCGGCAGGCGGCAGGCGGCAGGCGGCAGGCGGCAGGCGGCAGGCGGCAGGCGGCAGGCGGCAGGCGGCAGGCGGCAGGCGGCAGGCG
>NZ_JBHJUV010000108.1:0-12808 GCF_042268025.1 Streptomyces sp. NPDC056161 | reverse complement strand
AGGTCCTTGCCGATGCCCTCGAAGGTGTGGCTCGGATCCGACAGGTACAGCGCGACAGCGTCCGCCCTGAACTCGGGCGAGTAGACCTTCATCACACTAAAAGATGCCTCCTACCCGGCCCCTGGCGGGGCCGGGCTCAGAGGTGTCCACCCCTCGGGGACAGGTCCCGCCCCCTGGTCGGTGCAGTGGCAGCGCTCGTACTACCGGGCGCGCGATCACGCCGCGGCTGCCGGTCCGCCCGATGCAGCCGCGGGATTCCCCGGCACGCAGATACTCAACGGCGAGTGGCTGTATCTGCAGTGCACCCGCTACAGCACTCTCCATCCTGAACAGCAGCGTCTGCTGGCGGACATCGGCATCACGGCCGAGGCGGCCCGCACCGCTCTGCCGCGGCGGATCCCCATCCAGGCCGGCTTCGAGACGGGGCTGGCGCACGCCAGGTCCTACGCCGCCGAACACGGTTGCCTGGCCGCCGCGGACAAAGAAACGCTGTACCAGGGGTATCCGCTGGGGCCGTGGCTCGCACGCCAGCGTCGCAGAGCGCGCCAGAGCGCGGAGCCCACGGAGCGCTCCCGCGCACTCGACGTCATCGATCCCTGGTGGAACCCGCCCTGGGGGCCAGCCTGGCAGCGCTCCTACGCACAGGTGCGGCGGCTGGCGGAGAGCGGAGGCGGGCTCGATGTGAGGGACGGATTTCCCGGGGCCGGAGCAGATCTCGCCTTGTGGCTGTCGCGGCAGTGTGCCGCTTATCGGCGGCTGGACCCCGATCAGCAGCGTCTGCTGGCCGACATCGGCATCACAGCCGAGGAAGCCGCGAAAGTGCAGGGCAGGGCAGGGGCACCCGAGGTCGAGACCGAGAACGGGCAGGCTGCTGCTGCCGGTCTGTGGGCCTTGGACGGCATGACCAGCGCTCGTTCCTTCGCCGCGGCACACGGGCACCTGGCAGTGCCCTCGGAGTACGTGCACGACGGGTTTGCCCTGGGCCGTTGGCTCGTGGAGCAGCGCCGCCAGGACCGCCTGCACGCTCAAACCACCGGAGGCGCATGGCCGCGGGGCCGGCTGCTGGCCGAACTCGATCCCTGGTGGAACCCGCCCTGGCCCTACTCCTGGCAGCGGCGCTACCAGCAGGCCCGTAAGCGATGGCAGAGGGGACGGTTGAAGGTGCCCGGCCCTCATCGCGGCGGGGACGAGGACGAGGTGACAGTGTGGCTGCGCCGTCAGTGTGCCCGGCACGATGTCCTGCAACCCGAGCAGCAGGACCTCCTCGCGGACATCGGCATCAACCCTGCCGTCGCCCGCATCGTGACCGAAGCCGGCCGAAGCCCTGCCCCCGTGGACACAGGGCTCGCCTACGCACGTAGCTATGCAGCCGAACACGGGCACCTGGCCGTGGCCGAACAGACCCGCCACAACGACTACCCCCTGGGCAGCTGGCTCCTACGCCAGCGACACCGCGTCGCTGACGGGCACATCGACCCCGCCCGGATCGCCGCGCTGAACGCCCTCGACCCGCACTGGAACCCGCCCTGGCCCCTCGCATGGCAGCGCACCTACCATCAGTCACGCGCTGCCACGACCAGCGGCAACCTGACCACGACGCAACGCCGCTGGATCACCACCCAGACACGGCTGTGGGACAGCCTCCACCCCACCCAGCAAGAACTCCTGGCCGGCATCGGCGCCGCGCCCGCCACCGAACCCATGCCGACTCCCACGACGACACGCAGCTACCCACCGGGCGACGGCCTCCCCCACGCCCGCTCCTACGCCACCGCCCACGGGCACCTCGCCGTGTTCAAACAGACCCACCACCACGGCTTCGCCCTGGGGCACTGGCTCATCCAGCAGCGACGCAAAGCCCGCGCAGGCCTCCTGTCCGCCCGCACCCTGCAAGAACTCACCCTCCTCGACCCCTGGTGGAACCCGCCCTGGCCCTTCGCCTGGCAACGCAAATACCACCAACACCGCACCCTCCACACCACAGGCCAGCCCCTCCCACCCGAACTCCAGCGCTGGGCCCGCAAACAGACCACCCTCTGGCACCAACTCCACCCCCACCAAAAGGCGCTGCTGTGCACCATCGATATCCGCCCTGAGGTCCCAAGTCGGCAAGGCACCCTGTCTGGAGCGTGACGGCAGGACTTCCGAAGGCCCGGGTTCACGCCGAGCTTGAAGCCGCCCGGCAGCGGCCTGCCGTCCTGGTAAGGAAGGAAGTCCAGCGGCGACGGCCCGTCGGACGCGTAGACGGCGCAGTCCGACAGGATCGCGACCGGGTACTGCCCGGTGAGGACCAGGGGCGACTCGCCAAGAGCCCACCTGTGTCCTCGCGGCTCGACGGTGCTTGCTGCTGGGCGATCCCCCGGCCCGGCAGCAGTGTGGAAGCGGAGTGGGCGAGACTCGCGCAGACGGCCAGCACGCTTCGATGCTGGCGAGTGTAAACGGCGTCCAGTGCCAGTTGACGTCGCATCAATCGGGGACCGGGGGTGGTGGTCCCCCGTATGCAGTGCGAGTGCTCGATCCAGGTGTGGATGCCGGAGGGGCTCCGTAAGTCGACTCACGGAGCTTTGGGTAATGCAGTGGCGGCCCATCCCCGCGGGCGCGGGGATGGGCCGCCGCTTCAACGAGTCGTCCGGCCTTCTCGCGTGAAGGCCTCATGGAGCTGGTCTACAAAGACTCTCCCGTCTGTGGGCGCGTGACGCGCTGTCGTGTCAGCACCGTGGCCCGCCGGTGGTGTGGTCCAGGCGCGCCAGGAAGTCCTCAATCTCACGCACGAGAGCTTGTGTTGCTTCAGACAGGTCGACTCCGGCTTCCCCCAATGCCCAGTCGACCCTGTCTACAGCAACGCGAATACCGGCTGACCGGCACACAAAGCCACTCACGAATGATCTGAAAGACTCCTCAGCGTGTTCTTTCCCGTGTCCGCAGCATGCCGATAGGTTTTCTTCCCTCTCGGCATCAAGGATATGAAGATAGTCCCGCGCGTCCTCGTCACCCTTGAGTGCTGCTTTTTCCCACCAGCTTCGCGCCACATCATCCCTGTCCAGGAACTCAAGGATTTCTGCTACGCGCCGCGTTTCCTGTGGTGTCGCGGAATCATCGATTTCCTTTTTCAGGAGAGTGCGTAGTTCACGGACCGCGCCGATTCGGTGGTTTCCGTCCACGATTTCCAGGCAGGGGGCGGGGGCCGGGGGCCAGCCCGAAGGCTGGCCCCCCTCCGCCTGGACAGAGTCCCCGCCGATCCGGGAACCCTTGGAAAATGACTGCTCAGAGCCTTCGAGCAGGAGCCACAGGGCGAGGAGCCGGATGGCTCCCCGCTCCTCGGGCTGGTGCGTCCAAGCGGACAGGTATGTCATGCGGTGGCCTCCTCGCTGTGCTCGTTGATGGACTTCTTCAGGTTGTTGGCGGCGGCTTTGATGTAGCGCTTCACCGACTCCTCCTTTATCTGGAGGCGCTGCGCAACCACGGCAGGGCTGAGGTCCTGCAGAACACACAGGGTGATGACCTCGCGCTGCCGTTCAGGAAGGCTGGCGACGAGTTCGTCGATACCTTCCTTGATCATTTCGTAGGCGGCCTCGGGGATGCCGATGCCAGATTCCGTCTCGGGCAGTTCACGGACCGGGACCAGGACCATCCGCTCGTTGCGGCGGAACTGGTCGATGACCGCCCGCTTCACCACGGTGCGGCCGCAGGCGGTCAGCGAACCGCGGCCGGCGATAAGCTGATCCCATCGCCGGTACATCTTCAGGTAGGCGTCCTGCACAGCATCTTCCGCGCTGTGCAGATCGCCGGCCTGGGCCCGGGCCAGTCGGGAGAACGCCTCGATGGTCTCAAGGACGAAGGACTCGAAGTCCGCTCCCGGAGCGGCCTCACTCACGCGGCCTCCCGCGTGGTGATGGCCCGGTGGCCCGCCGGCCCGGCCGTGTCCTTGCGGAACAGCCAGGCAGGCCGGCCCTCCTCGAAACGGGCGGCAGCGCCGCCGTCGGGCAGGGCCTGCGCCATCGCGACCATGGTGGCGCGCTGCTCGCGCTCCACACGGGTCTCGATATGCGCCTTCACAAGCATCTCCGTGATGCCGCGGGTGCGGCGCATCACGGAGACCAGCAGGAACAGCAGGGGAACCCCGCCCGCTCCCACCCAGTACGACCAAGTCATCGACCAGGCCTCCCAGTAGAGACGAACTCGTTGATGAAGGCCCAAGGGCCTTCATCCCCTTACACGCCGCCGGGGGCCCGGATCCGGATGCCGGAGACCAAGATTTTTTCCCAACTTCCCCCGCTTCCCCGCCTGTCGCATCGCCTTCGCAGGTCACAGGGGTAGCAGACGGACAGGAAAATCGGTCGGGCGGGGAGTCCGGAAAGGCCCCGCCGATGGGAGCACGGCCCCGGGAAGGAGGCGGAGCCGGGACGCTATGAGAACGAACCGGCACCACGACCGCCGCTCTGCCTGATCCGCCGGGCATCCGTTGCGAAAGCGCCCGCCCGGCACGGCGAGCACGAGACCGTGGTGGAGTGACCCATCACCCCGGCCTGCTGCGGACCGCTCCCCTGCCGAGGGAGACGACCTCGTCACTGATCTGCCGCATCGCGAGCCGCTACGGGATGGAGGCGAAGGTGTTGCGGTCGTGCTGGCAGTGGCGCAACTACCCGCCGGGGCACGACGGCGGGGGCGCGCGGGCCGACGCCGAGGTGCTGCTGAACGCGGCCGGACGGCAGCTCCTTGCATGCCTGTGCGGTGTCGAGGAAGACGTCCTGGCGCGGGCGTTGCCGTCCTGGGGACAGGAGGACGCCAAGCTGTCGGCCGGAAGAAACGGGGTGCCGGCGGCGGCGTGGCGGACCGGTGGCGCGGTCGCCGGGCCGGTCGCCTTCGGCTGCCGCCTGTGCACCGCCGGGCGTACGGGGACGGCGGTGCGGGTGGTGCGGTACGCGCCGCGCTGGGAGCGGGTGTGTGTCCGGCACGGGCGGTGGCTCCTGGACGCGGACGCCGACCAGCCTCTTGAGTATCTGGACGTGCGGGGTGTGCCGGAAGTGGCTGCGGCGCAGCGGCGGTGGGCCAAGGTGGCGCGGCGGGCAGCACGGGCCGGAGTCGAACCGGAGAGAGTGTTCGCTCTGGCGCACGCGGTGGTGGCCCGGTGGTGGGAGCAGGCCCTGCACTGGGAGCGCGAGGCGCTCTGGCCGCGGCGGCTGCACCAGGTCGCGGGCGGCAACGCCGGGACAGAGCTGGAGCGGTGGCGGATCGTGGGCCGGGACGCGGTCGTCTTCCCCGAGGTGGTGGCCGTGGCCGACGCGCTGCTGGACCCGGCCATGGCCGAGCTGGCATGGACCGACAGCGGGGCCGGGCGGCCGCGGCCGCTGCCCGCCGACGGGGCGTTCTGCCGCCGGCTGGGCGAGCGGGTCGGGCGGGGGTGGCTGGGGCCGCTGGCCGCCACCGACTACGGCGGCCCGCTGACCTCGTGGATGGGCGCCGTCATCCGCCTGCGCCGTGGCGCCGGCGGGCCTCCTGGTTACGGCAACGATCCGTGGTGGCTGAGGCAGGAGCACCAGACCGCGTCCATGGCCGCCCAGCTGCGTGTCCTGTCGAAGGAACGCAGCGCGCCCGGCTCGGGCACCACGTGGCGCTCTGCGGTGCCGGCCGAGCAGCGGGCGCTGATCACCAGCCTGGTCAACGACGCCGAAGAGCAGCTGACCCAGCTGCGCGGTGCCCAGTACGGCAAGACCGCCGACGCCGCTCAGCAGTTGCTGGGCAACCTCGGCCATGCTGCCACGCTGATCGAGCAGGCCGTACAGGAGACTGCAGCGGCAGCCCTCGGGGCCGGGATGGCACTGGAGGATCTGGCGCGCTGGGCCCGTCTGCCGGCCGATGTCCTGGCCGAGGCACTCGCGGCCCACCGCAACGGGCGGCCGGGAAAGGAGCGGTGAGCAAGTGTCAGGAGGCAGGCAGGGTGTGCACGGACCGTGATCCGCAGGGCATACCTCATCGCCCGGCACTCGTGATCAAAATCCGTGAAGCCGCCCGCCAGCGAGGCGGGACGGGCTTGACTGGGGCGTGTGGGCAGCAAGGACGCAGCGGCCGCAGCAGGTGGCCGCTCACAGCACATGCAGACGGACACCGGATCCGAGTGGGAGGCGGTCTTCGTCGACCCCATCGGGCAGGTGGTGCAGCAGCGGTGGGCGGACGCGGTCCTCGCGGTGGCCTTCGAAGAGCTGGAGCCGGTGTCGGCGTTCCCGGTGGTGCCGGGGCGGCGGTGGGGGCCCGGCCAGTGGTGGTCGGCCACGACCGGCCGGCATGTGGCCTGCGGGTCGTCCGCGATGCGGGCGCAGCTGATGGTGCTGGACCGCGACCCAGAGGTGGTCGGCCTGGCCGGGCGGCCGGTCCGCCTACTGTGGCGGGACGCGCGTGGCCAGGTGCGCTCGTGGGTGCCGCAGCTCTTCGCCCGCCACCGCGACGGCACCGCTGTGCTGGCCGACTGCCCCAGCCACCCGGAGGCCGGCGGCGAGCGGGCGCAGCGGGCTGCGACGGTCCTGGAGGCGGCGTGCGTGCAGGCCGGCTGGAGCTACCGGCGCCTCAAGCCGCTGGAGAAGACGCTTTCGGCGAACCTGAAATGGCTGGCCGGCTACCGCCACCCCCGCAACGCCGGCCGTCCCTCTCTCTCGGCCGCCGTCCGTGAGGCGTTCACACAGCCGCGGCCGCTGATCGAGGGCGCCGAAGCGGTGGGCGACCCGATCGAAGTCCTGCCCGCCGTCTTCCACGCCCTGTGGCACGGAAAGCTGACGACCGACCTGGCGACGCCGCTTAACGAGGGGGTCCTCGTCACCACCGGCACCGGCAGGGTGAACGGCCGTGGCGGCCCGGGCAGCGGGGATGGGTGGTGAGCGTGCGGCGTGGCGGGCGGCCGGTGCTGCAGGTCGGAGCGCACGTCCGCTTCCGTGACCGCACCTGGCAGGTCATCGCTGTGGCGGGTCAGCAGGTCCACCTCGCCGGCGAGACAGGCGAAGACGAGACGGTCGTGGCCGGGCATCTGTTCGCCGACCCGTCCTTCACCATCATGGGCGTCGAGATGCCCCAGGCCGTGACGCAGTGGGGGCTGTTCGAAACCGCGCCCGAGGACGCGCGGCGCAAGGCACTGGCCTGGCAGCGGCACATCCGCGAGGTGGAGTCCGGCCTGCCCGGCGGGACGGACAGCGGCGGGGTGTCCCGAGCCGAGTACGACCCCGACCGGTTCACGCTCGCGCAGCGCGAGGAGGCCAAGGCCGCGGAGCTGACCGCGATCGGCTTCGGACCTGTCTCCCGGACCACGGTGCAGCGCATGCGCCTGGCCTACCGCAAGCAGGGACTGTGGGGGCTGGTCGACCACCGCACCACCCGCCGGCCCGTGCCTACCGGGCGCACCGACGAACGCGTCATCGCCGCCATCGAGGAAGCGCTGCGCCGCCAGCGCGGCCGCTCCAAGGGCACCGTCAAAGGCCTGACGCCCCTGGTCGCGCAGATCCTTACCGACCGGCACGGGCGCGGCACCGTGCCGATACCCTCCCAGGCCACCTTCTACCGGCTCGTCCACCAGCTCGCCGACCCCGCCGAACACCCCCACCGCCCCGCCCGAACTCTCCCCTCCCCCACCGGCGGACGGGCGTTCACCCCGACCGTGGCGCTGCGGCCGGGCGAACAGGTACAGGTCGACACCACCCGCCTCGACGTCCTGGCCGTCTTCGACGACGGCACCACCGGCCGGCCCGAACTCACCATCGCCGTCGACGTCGCCACCCGCGCCATCCTCGCCGCCGTCCTGCGCCCCGCCGGAACCAAGGCCGTCGACGCCGCCCTCCTACTCGCCGAAATGGCCGTCCCGCACCCCGCCCGCCCCGCCTGGCCCGACGCCCTGCACCTCGCCCACACCCAACTCCCGCAGCTACAGCGGCTGATGAGTCTGGACGAACGCCTTCAGGGCGCAGCCGCCCGGCCGGTCGTGGTGCCCGAGACGATCGTCGTGGACCGAGGCAAGGTCTACCTGTCCACGGCGTTCAGCGCCGCCTGCGAGACCCTCGGCATCAGCGTCCAGCCCACCCCGCCCCACGCCCCCGCCGCGAAAGGCATCGTCGAGCGCACCTTCGGCACCATCAACGCCCTGCTGTGCCAGCACCTGCCCGGCTACACCGGCTCCGACGTCACCCGCCGCGGCCCCGCCGCCGAAACCGAGGCATGCTTCAGCGTCGCCCAGTTGCAGGACCTGCTGGACGAATGGCTGATCCACTACCACCACCGCCCCCACGAAGGCCTGCGCCACCCCACCCTGCCGAAGAAGGCGCTGACACCGAACCAGATGTGGGCCGCGCTGGTCGCCGTGGCCGGCCACGTGCCCCTCCCCTTGAGCGGCAGCGACTACCTCGAACTGCTGCCGGTGCGCTGGCAGGCCATCACCGAACGCGGCATCCGCATCGACCACCGCACCTACGACCACGATGTCCTCGCCCCCTACCGCGGCCAGCCCTCGCCCGTCACGGCGCGCGGCGGGAAATGGGAAGTCCACACCAACCCCCACGACGCCCGCCAGGTCTGGATCCGCCTGCCCGACGGACACCTGACAGAGATCCCGTGGATCCACCGCGGCCACATCCACCAGCCCTTCAACAGCGCCACCTGGCAGCACATCAAAACCATCACCGCCCGCCACGGCGACCGCGACACCCACGAAGCCGACCTCGCCGACGCCCTCGACCAGCTCATGCGCCGCGCCCACACCGGCACCGCCACACCCGACGAACAGCGCCTGCTCACCCGCACCGCACCGCTGAAAACGCCCCCGCCCGCGACCGCCACCCGCCCTCCGGACCCGCAGCAGGCCGACGGCTCGGACGACGACAGCCTCGACGACCTCGACGACCTGCCCGACGACGCAGAGCAGGCCGACGGCGAGAACGACCCCGGCGACAACAACGCCTCCGTCCCGTACACCGGACTCGGCCTCTACGACCCCGCCCAGGAAGCCCTCAACTGGTGACCACCCGCCCACACACCACCACCGCCAGCCACTCCCCCAGCCCGACAAGCCCGCGTGCCCGTACCGCCGCCGACGTCCCTCGACCGGACGCCTACGAAGCCGAACCGGAGTGGCCGATCACCACCTGGCAGGGCTGGCAGCACTTCGCCACCACCCCACCCCAGACCCCGCCAGGGCCCGGCGACGCACCCCGCAGCCCGGAAGAACGCCTCGCCTACCACTCCGCGTTCGTCACCGTCCGCACCCCCGCCATCAACACCCTCGCCACCCAGGTCCGCACCCTGATGCTTCTCGGCCGCCACCAGCAGACCACCGCCCGCCCCTCACTGATCGTCACCGGCCCCGCCGCAGCCGGGAAAACCACCGCACTCCTCGAGGTCGGGCGCACCTGCCACCTCGCCCACACCCGCAAGAACCCGGCCCCGCCCGGACGTGCCCACCAGCAGGTGCCGGTCGCGTACCTGCTGGTGCCACCTGGCGCCACCGCCAAGACCCTCGCCACCGAATTCGCCCGCTACCTCGGCATCCCCACCACCACCCGCATGACCCAGACCCAGATCACCGAAGCCGTCTGCCACACCTACACCCAAGCCGGCGTCCGCCTGATCCTCATCGACGAGATCCACCGCCTCAACCCGCGTACGACCACCGGCGCGGAGGCCACCGACCTGCTGAAAGACCTCACCGAACGCATCAGAGCGACCTTCGTCTACACCGGCATCGACGTCGCCGCCACACCCCTGTTCACCGGAGTGCGCGGCGCCCAACTCGCCGGCCGCGCCAGCCTCATCACCTGCGGCCCCCTCCCCGCCCGCCACGGCACCCGCCGCCCCTTCACCGACCTCGTCACCGACATGGAAGCCGCCCTCGACCTGACCCAGCACACACCCGGCACGCTCCCCCGCCACTCCACCTACCTCCACCAGCGCACCGCCGGCCGCATCGGCAGCCTCGCCCGCCTCATCCGCCAAGCCGCCATCACCGCCATCTGCGACGGCACCGAACGCATCACCAAAAAATCGCTCGAAGCCATCCAGCTCGACCACCTCGCCGAAGAAGCAAGGCGCCCCCGAACCCGCCAACCGGCCAGAACGGGATGATGCGGACATGAAGACGACCACCGAGACGCCGCGCGACGAGTTCGCCGCCCTCTGCCGGCATGCCTGGGACACCCTGATCCCCGCCCGCGCCGGCTACCTCGCCGACGTCTCACTCCACTACGACGACGTCCTCCACGACGTCGCGCAGCGCACCGAGCACACCGGCAGTCTCGGCAAGGCGGACATCGCAGCCCTCGTCGTCTGGAAACGGCTCTCCGCACAGACCCGCTGGGTGACAGCCCTCATGTCTCTGCCCGACACCCACGTACGAGCCGTCACCGAGCAGGCCGTCACCGCCGTCCGCGACACCACCCTCACCCGCAGCAAAGCCGCCAGCACCGGACGCGGCATCATCGCCGAACTGCCCGGCTTCCGCACCGGCGACGCCCTCGCCTCAGCCATCCTCACCGCGGCCGCACCCACACGGATGGCTGTCTACGACCGCCGTGTCCAACACGCCCTCGACACCCTCGGCCTCCCCCTCACCCCCACACCGGGACGCTACGGCCGCTACCTCCAGCTCCTCGACGACCTCCTCCAACACGGCTCAGCACACGCCGACGGCTGGAGTGCACGCGACATCGACACCGCCCTGTACTGGACCGGCGCCAACCCGCCCCAGCCGGAACCGGCATAGGACCGCCCGCACAAGCCCTGACCACACAACAAGCCGCTGACCAGCACAAACCCGCACCAGCCCTTTAGATGCCAGGCACCATCACCAACACCACAGCACCGTTATCAACGAACCCAGAACAACCACAGGCCAGATGCCCCATCAGCAGCGCCTCCAGCACCCCGTAGACGCCGGAATCGCTATCAGAAAATCCACAACACCCCAGCCCAAGCCACCCTCACCACACCAACTACGAACCCCGGAATCACACCATAGGCCGCCAATCCGGCGTGCGGCGTCTTGGTCAAGGTAGGCATCCAAGTGCCGGTCGTGATCGATGAGCACGGCGTGGGGCAGTGGCTGGGCAGGGCGGATGACCTTGAACTCCGTTGCCCCGAGGCGTGCGTGGTGGACGGTGGTGGGCAGTCTCATTGGTTCTCCGAGACACGGTGGCTGACGTCGGCGGCGTAGGCGGCCCAGTCCCCGCCTGATGCCTGTTGCCACTGGACAGCGACTTTGATGTGGATCCCGAGCATTCGGGCGAGGATCGCGGCGGGCACTTCGGTGGCAAGGGTGAACAGTGCGGTGGAGCGATCCTGCTTGGGCCGAATCCCGATCTTGTGGAGGCGCTGGCCGATCTGGTCGTCGCCGAGGGGGCGTCCCGGCTGGCCTCCGGGGAAAAGCCAGGGGGTGTCCTCCGGGGTGCCGATCTTGGCCTTGCCACGGCGGGTCGCTACGAGCTCGCGGACCAGGGCGGCCAGCGGCGCGGGGAGGACGACGGGCGAGGTGCCGAACGTGATGGAGACGGTGCCGCCGTCGAAGCTGACGTCACCGACGGTGAGTTGGCTGATGGTGGCGATCTTCTGTGCGTAGAGGATCAACAGCAGTCCCGCGACGCGGTCCGGGGTCGGCAAGGTGTCGTCGTTGAGGAGGCGTCGGGCGTCGGCCCACCGCTTCTCGCTGTCGATGGTGCTGAGCGGGCCGGTCCAGCGGACGGTGCCATAGGTCAGGTCACGGGCATGCCGGTGCTGTACCGACCAGCGGACGAAGTGGCCGGTCTCGTCGCGGTAGCTGACCGTGGGGTCGGCCATCCAGCGTTCCAGGTCCGTCTGGGTGCAGGTCCCAAGTGTGAGTCCTTCGCCGCCGAGCCAGTCGATGAAGTTGTTCGCCGCGGTGACGTGGCAGCGCACGTTCAGGTCCTGGAGCCGGGTGGTGTGGTCATCACCGAGGCGGCGTCGGAGTCGGCGCATGTGGTGCCAGACCGCGTAGCCGTGCAGGACCCGGCGCTCGGCGAGATCGATGCGGGCCTGGACGGTCGTGCTGATCCATTTCTCCAGGGCGATGAGCCGTTCGTCGCGGGGCGGCAGGGCGCCGGTCGCGACCAGGACACTGCGCAGGTGGGCCAGCACCTTGCCCGGGGGCAGTTCGTCGAGGACCTCGTGGGTAATGGGCCGCTCGTCGCGGCCTATGCGTTCCAGGAGGTCACGGGCCTTGGAGCGGGAGACCCAGGCGAAGGCGACGTCGGGGCGCTCGGCGCTGGCCAACGCGTCGTGGAACGCGGCGAGTTCGGGGCGGATGGCCCCGTCCGAGCCGCCGAGGAGGTCGCGTACTTGTTGGTCGAGGACGCATCGCTGGCAGGGGCGGGTGCTGAGCTGCCAGGTGGTGGTGCAGACCGGGCAGCGGCCCCAGAAGTCGGGGTCGGGGTTGGTGCACTTCGCGCACAAGGGCTCCTCCCAGGTTCCGCTGCGGGCCTGGGCGACGGTGGCGCAGCCGCTGCAGGCCACCCATCGCTGCTGGCAGCGGTCGCACCAGGGCTGTCCGGTGGCCCGGGACATGTCGCAGAGCGCCGTTCGGCCGCAGATGCCGCATTCCGCGGTGATCCTCGGCCGGCAGTTCTGGCAGCGTGGGCCGTCAGGCAGCCGGTTCGCGACGGGCTTGCGTCGGCCGCAGCCGACACACTCCTCCAGGGGGACCTGTCCCCGAGGGGTGGACACCTCTGAGCCCAGCCCCGCCAGGGGCCGGGTAGGAGGCATCTTTTATGGTGATGAAGGTCTACTCGCCCGAGTTCAGGGCGGACGCTGTCGCGCTGTACCTGTCGGA
>NZ_JBHJUV010000107.1:0-13069 GCF_042268025.1 Streptomyces sp. NPDC056161 | reverse complement strand
CGCCACCCACCTGGCAGACCGACGACGACGTGGTACGGCCGTACATCCTCAGCCCCTGATGCTCCGGGCGACCGTAAACCACTGCCAACAGAACAGCGTCACCGCCGGGCCACCAGCCAAGACCGCGCGCCGACCGTGTCACGACGAACACCCCACACCTCACGAACGACGGAACTGGTTACCCGCCCCCTGTCCGGACGGATTATTCGACCAACCACCCCACCGAGACGAGTGGTCCCGGGACTGGCCCGATCCGGTGGACAGATGATGAGACGCGACCCCAGGTGGCAGCAAATACTGATCGTACACATCGCTGTCGAGGGCCAGAGCGGATGAGTTCGGGGCCCGCTTCCGGGAGACCACCGGCAGGACGCCGGTGCCGGCGTAGTTCGCGCCCCTCGGGGCTGCCGGGGTCCCGTGACAGATACCGCGTCCGTCGGCGGCACATCCCTGCGGACTGACGCCGACGGGCTCTTCAGCGTCCGCCTCTCGCCGGCCCCTGCGAGCCGGCGTGCCTGAAGAAGAGATCCCGTACTGGGACAGCACCTTCCGGCAGCGCGGGAAGTGGCCCCGTGACGTGGCCGTTGTCGGAGACAGAGGCGGAGGCGCCGGGCCCGCGGAGGTAGTCCGACGGGACGCTCGGCAATGGAGAAGGAGAGGGAGGCGCGCTGTCGCCCCAGCTGTCGTCCCAATCGAAGGAGGTAATGCCAGGCAGGGCAGTACCGCCCGTGGCGGCAGATACCAAAGCAGGGGAACCGAGGGGTCCGGCCGAATCCCTCAGGGCGAGCACGCCAGCCTCTGCATACTCCGCGAGGGACAGCTGAGTACGAGATTCCCACGCCTGCTGCGACGGAACCGCTTCAGCAGGCGACCCGGCGGCCTCCTGCGGCAATTCTTCCACCGGAGCACTCACGCCGGTGCCCGCCACCTCCTGGTCCTGCCGGGGCCCCCTCGGCTGGACCAGCATCGCCCGCTCCTTCGAGGTCAAACCCACACGACCACCCGCCTTCAAGGCGAGATCCACCCGCCACTTTTCCCAGCCGTATTTCTCTCCGTCCTTCACCCAATACCTGAGTGTTTTAGATGGAATGCCCTCAGCTCGCGCATAGTATTCCAGCGATTCACTTTGACCAAAAAACCCATCTACATATCTCTTCTTCACGTCATCTGCATATCTCCTTCTGTCGCGTTTCCCGAGCCGACTGTCCCGGCAACTATCCACCGCCTCCTGTGACAGGCCATATTTAGTTGCATTCTTGGCCCAATTCTGGATGGTCCTTTCAGCGATGGGATCGGGATCGGGATCGGACCATGCACGACCGAAATTGACCAACGTGCGCTCCTCCGAGTCCTCCATCCACGCCTCAAGGATCTCCCTGATCTTCTCTGGACCTTTTTCCTCGTTGCGCCGACGACTCTGGACCTCAAGGTCTACACCATACTTCTTCGCTTCCACCACCCATCCCGAGAAAATGTGGAGCGCCAGTCCTTTTTCTTTGGCGAATTTAGCCCGACCGCCTTTGCCGCTTTCATAGTACTCCTTGAACTCCTCCAGATAGGCAGTCTTTCCTTCAGCGGAAGGTTCTTCAGTGGAAGGTGGCATCTTTCCTCCTAGTTGATATATCCGAAAGGTGCACGATCCAGCAGGCGCGGGGCGGATGTTGTGTCACTCGTGACTTCAACGGGAAGGCGCCGGGCCTGGTTCACCGGGAGGCCGAGGCGGGGACGACGTCGGCGTCCCGTGACAGATACCGCGTCCGTCGGCGGCACATCCCTGCGGACTGCCGCCGACGGGCTCTTCAGCGTCCGCCTCTCGCCGGCCCCTTCGAGCCGGCGGGCCCGTAGAAGTAATCCTGTCGTGGGACAACATCTTTCGGCAGCGCGGGAAGTGGCCCCGTGACGTGGCCGTTGTCGGAGACAGAGGCGGAGGCGCCGGGCCCGCGGAGGTAGTCCGACGGGACGCTCGGCAATGGAGAAGGAGAGGGAGGCGCGCTGTCGCCCCAGCTGTCGTCCCAATCGAAGGAGGTAATGCCAGGCAGGGCAGTACCGCCCGTGGCGGCAGCTACCAAAGCAGGGGAACCGAGGGGTCCGGCCGAATCCCTCAGGGCGCGCAGGCCACCAGTTGCGTACTCCGCGAGGGACAGCTGAGTATGGGATTCCCACGCCTGCTGCGGCGGAACCGCTTCAGCAGGCGACCCGGCGGCCTCCTGTGGCATTTCTTCCACCGGAGCACTCACACCGGTGCCCGCCACCTCCTGGTCCTGCCGGGGCCCCCTCCCCTCGTCCAGCATCGCCCGCTCCTTCGAGGTCAAACCCACACGAGCACCCGCCTTCAAGGCGAGATCCACCCGCCACGTTTCCCAGCCATATCTCTCTCCTTTCTCCACCCAATTCTTGAGTGTTTTACGTGGAATGCGTTCAGCTCGCGCATACTCTTCCAGCGATGCACTTTGACCAAAAAAGCCATCTACATATCTCTTCTTCTCGTGATCTTTATATTCCTTGCCGCCGACCGCCGCAAGCCGAATATCTCGGCACTCATCCACCGCCTCCTGCGACAGGCCATATTTACTTGCATGCGTGGCCCAATTCTGGATGGTCCTTTCATTGATGGGATCGGGATCGGGATCGGACCATTCACGACCGAAATCGACCAACGTGCGCTCCTCCGAGTCCTCCATCCACGCCTCGAGGATATGCCTGATCTGCTCTGGACTCTTTCTCTTGTTGAGCTGACGATTCTGGACCTCAAGGTCTACACCATACTTCTTCGCTTCCACCACCCATCCCGAGAAAACTGAGGGCGCCAGTCCATTTTCTTTGGCGAATTTACCCTGGCCACCTTTGCCGCTTTCATGGAACTCCTTGAACTGCTTCAGATAGGCAGTCTTTTCTTCATCGGTATAATGATTACGAACCTCAATATCAAGTTCCACACCATACTTCTCCGATTCGGCTACCCATTGTTGGAAAGTATTGGGCACCAGTCCATTTTCTTTGGCGAATTTACCCTGGCCACCTTTGCCGCTTTTATGGAATTCCTTGAACTGCTCCAGGTAGGCAGTCTTTTCTTCACGGGAATATCTCATTTTCTCTCCTTGTCGGCTCGTGACTTCAACGGGAAGGCGCCGGGTCTGGTTCACCGGGAGGCCGGGGCGGGGACGACGTCGGCGTCGTGAAGGGTAGCGAGGCCGGAGGACCCACGACGACGTGGTACGGCCGCACGTCCTCAGACCTTGATGTTCCGGCGGACTCGGGCGATCACCTGCTGGGCGTCGGCGCCGAAGACGGCCGACTCCGCGAGGGTGTCCCAGACCCGACGGTAGAGAGCGATCGTTTCGGCATCGTCGAGCCAGAGTTCGGCGTGCCAGTCCTCGACCACGACCAAGCGTTCGTCGAGTATCGAGAAGGGGTTTCCCGGCGGGATTCGCAGCCCCGCATCCAGAGGAACGATGCCGAGGCGCACTGTGTCCATGCCCACCACACCGACCAAGCGGTCCAGTTGCGCCGCCAGGACCTCGGCCGGGCAGACCTCCGCCCGCAAGGCTCCCTCCCACATGAGCAGGTTCAGCTGTTTACCCGGCTGGTACAGCCACTCCTGTCGCTTCATACGGGCCCGCACAGCCTCCTCCGTATCCCGTGGGGAACACTGGAGTGCCGCGTAACCCAAGAAAATGTGCCTCGCGTAGTCAGCGGTCTGAAGCATGCCGCTGACCGCGTTGTTCTCCCACTTGTGCAGAACCCGGGATTCGGCGACCAGGGCGTTCCATGTCTCCTGCACCGGGGCATGTCCTGCCGCCAACTGGCGCCGCCACGAACGGATGTGGCTTTCGAAGCCCTTCAGACGGGCACGCAGTTCCGCAGAGACAGCAGGCTGCCCCACAGCCACTGCCCAAGCCCGGAGGTCGTCGTCCGTCGGCGTCTGCCTGCCGTTCTCCAGCTTGCTGACCTTCGACTGGGGCCACCCCAGCCGCTCGGCCAGTTCCGTACCGGTGAGCCGACCATCAGGGCTTTCGACACGTAGTTCCCTGAGCCTTCGCCCCAGTTCCTCACGCGCCCGCTGGTAGTCCGTGCTCACCGGTACCCAATCTGACTCCTACGCGTCGCTGCTCATCTCAGCCGTGAACTGCTTCCACGGTACGGCGTGATGCCAAGCAGCATCGCGGATCATGGCGCAGCGCACCACCTCTGCCGGCTCCGTGATGAGGTCCACGTGGGTGAGCTGATCATCGTCGTCGAACCGCAGGAGTGCGATGAGGCGGCTGTCGAACAGCCAGAAGTCCTCGGCAGGGAGCCGGAGTCGGTCCGCGTCGGTGCGCCACATGTTGCGGATGTCCTCACCAGCGCCGATGTTCCAACTCGCGCTGTCGAGAAGGTAACGCTGACCGGTCGTGGCGGGTTGGTCCACGATGCGTACCCGCTCAATCCGCCTGCCCTGCGAGGTGTGGGCGCGCATCGTCTCGATCCACCAGGTGTAGTACGGGTTCGGTTCCGGGTCCTCCCCGACCGTCCCGTTTTTGATGAAACGCTCCCAGCGATCGGTGCCCTCGTCACTTGCGTAGCGCCGACGCGTTTCCAGCCGCCACGCCGTGTGCTCGAACTTCTCGAACAAGCCGCTGAACTCGTCCAGATCGATCGTCCGCACCTGCCTCGTCCGCTCCTTCGGGGTCCAGTCCACCAGCAAGTCCCGCGGGACCACGATCGCGATTTCCCCCTCGGAGAGATGCTGGAGCTGCGAGACGTCCTCCGAATCCGTGAGCGGAGGACCATGCACGATCACCTCCCCGCTGTCCAAGTCCTCGTGAACGGACGGGCATCCAGTAACACCACTCCCGGTCCCGTTGAACCGCAACCTGCGCGCCATGTACGACAACCCCCTGGGTCTAGACGATGTTCGCGCCCCAGCATGTAGGTACCTCTGAGTGAAAGTCCATGCATCCAGAGTGACCAAGGGAGAATAATCGAGAATATTCCACTCCTTGCTTTCCTCCCCCCGCCTACGGTCATCACCCGAAGCCGAACCACTCGGCGAGACCCCTGGGAGACCGTGACAGCCATGGCGAACACGCAGCAGACGCACCCGCAGCAGAAGCGCTCGCCACAGCTCCCCCGTGGCTTCGACGCCTGGCTGTTGGACTGCATACCCGTCCCCGGCTGTGCCGTGTGCGGCGCGAACTGGCGGCAACTCCTAACCCGCAAGCAGACCGGTGACCTCACGCAGGCCGCACGCCACGCCACCGAGATCCGGGACCACACCTCGGGCGTGCACGAACAGCCGTAGACCTGGTGGATCGGATCGCCCACCTCCCCTCATGCACTTCTCCCCTCATGGACTCCTCCCCTCATGGACTCCCGTCTGTCACAGGCGGCGGCGGTCGGTCACGGCCGCGTCAGCAGAGCAGGAAGGCACAGCGATGGTGAACGGAACCGACCTGTACGCGCTCGACATCGGCGGAGCCTCGTTCGTGAAGGCTTGCGGCGGCCCCTGCAGCGAAGGGTGCGTGACGCTGGCCCGGATCGGCGAGGACGTCTGGGCCCTCGGCGACAGCAAGCGGCCTCAGGCCCAGCCGCTGAGGTTCACCACGGCGGAACTGGACGCGGCCGGAATCGACCCGGCGCGGTTCGGCCCGCACGTCGTCTGACCCGACCCCGCCCCAGCTGGTCCTGGCGCGCCCTCGGCAGGCCAGGACCGGCCGGCTCTCCGATCCGCCGACGCCCCGAACTGGACGCCCCGTGCACCACCACGGCTACCTGTGGACCGGCCCGAAGGCCCGCTTCGACCAGGAAGCGCTGCGCCGCCCGCCCCATCCCGAACCGCCGCCCGCCGGAAGCAGACCCGAGCTGATCCAGCGGTACCGCGAGGTGGCCGCGGAGTTCCCCAGGTCGGACCTGCCGCCGCTGGAGACGGCCCACTGGCTGGTCAAACCCGGTTCTCTGGTGCGGGGCACCTGGCCGGAACCCGCGGCGGCGGCCGGGTGGCTGCATGAGCGGCTGGCCGAGTACGCGTCCCGGTTCGCCTCCGAGGCCCAGGGCGACGACGGACACCGCGCCTTCCTCGTCAGCTCCGCTCGTGAGCAGCTGGCCTCGGGCGGCGACGTGTCGCTCGGCTTCTACCTCGAACGTCCCTCGTATCTTTCCCTGGCCCTGGTCAGCTGCTCCCCGAATCGCGCCCGACCCGAACTCCCGTGCCCACTGGGCGAGTAGTCCCCCACACCCATCGGCTGGTAGCACCCGTACCCGTCAACGCGTAGCCCCCATACCCGTCGGCCGCCCGGCCCCCGTACCCGGCGGCGCGTAGCGTGCCCGTCGGGTACATAGCCCCCTTGCCCGTCGGCCGCGCGGTCAGTCCCGCCGCCGCAACCGCCGCAGCCACAGCAGTGCCCCCACGGCCAGTGCGACCACCGCCGCGACCTTCAGGCCGGAACTCGTGCTCAGGCCGGCGCCCGTGTTGTCGGACGAGGCGTTCCCGGTGCTGGAGGGCGAGGCGGATCCGCCCCCGGCCGGTGCGGGCGCGTCCTGCGCCGTCACCTCGCTCTGCTCGCCCTCGCTGCCGTACAGGAGCTTGGAGCCGTCGACGGAGTAGGTCACGGACTCCCCCTGCCGCTGCAACGGCACGTCGAGCCGCTGCCGGCGCTTGATGCCGCCGTCCTTCCAGTCGTACAGGATCCCGCCGAGGTAGCCGCGCACCGCGAGTTGCGTGCCGTCCGGCGAGAACGCGGCGTCGGTCGCCCACAGGTCGACGGGCGCGACCGGCTTGAAGACGTTGCTGCCGGACGTCGACAGCTGCGCCGGGCCCTCGTACAGGTGCCCGCCGTCCTCCTTCTTGTCGATGATGTAGACCCGCCCCGTCTTGGGGTGCACGACCAGCGACTCGGCGTTGCGGGCGCCGTCGGAGTACTTCACCACGTACTGCGTGGCGCGGATCGTCTGGTCCTTGAGCACCTTGGGCTCGGGCAGCCGGTAGATCCAGACGTAGGGCCAGCTGCCGTCGAGGTTGTCGCCGATGTCACCGACGTAGATCTGGTTGCCGGGTCCGATGGAGATCGCCTCGACGTCGCGCGGGGAGCCGATGCCGCTCAGGGTCACCGTGGCGACGGTCTGCCCGGTGGCGCTGTCCACGGCGTAGATGTACGGCCCGTCGTCGCTGTCGTTGTGCGTCCAGTAGATGCCGGGGTGCAGGCGGGAGGCGGCGAGGCCGCTGGACTCGGTGATCCGCGGGTCCTTGATGGTGAAGCCGTGGTCGCCGTCGGCCGCGGCGGCGGGCGGCGCCACGAGGGCACCCGTGAACAGGACCCCGGCGATGAGGGCCAACGAGAGACGCATGCGCCAAGCCTGCCATCCCGCCGCGGGGTCGGCCCGACGTGGTGGGCCTCACACCCCGCCGGGCGCCGTGATCGACCATCATGAGCGGATGCTCAGGCTCATGCCCGTCGGTGATTCCACCACGATCGGAAGCGCGGGCGATCACACATGGCGGTACCGGCTCTGGCAGCACTTGTGCGCGACCTATGGCGGCCCGTTCACCCTGGTCGGCCCGCGCGAGACGCTCTACGACAAGGCGGCGGACGCGCCGGTCTCCCTCGCCTACGCCGACCCCGGCTTCCCGCGCGGCCACCTGGCCGGCTGGGGCGAGGGCTTCCTGCACATGGCCCCGCTGATCGGCGAGGCGATACGGGACCGGCGGCCGGACATACTCCTGGTGTCGCTCGGCCTGATCGACCTCGGCTTCTACACGGACGCCGAGCAGACGGACCACAACGCCCGCGCCTTCATCAGCGCCGCGCGCGAGGCCGACCCGCGCATCCGCATGGTGCTGCTGCCGGTCGTCCCCAACATCCGCGCGCAGGCGGACGCCCTCTTCGGGGACGAGGTGGCCCACTTCAACGTCCTGCTGGCGAAGACGGTCGCCGACCTCGACCGGCCCGGCTCCCCACTGCTGCTGGCCGAGCCGCCGCCGTCGTTCGACATCGACTCCGACACCTACGACGGCACCCATCCGAGCCCCGACGGCGAGCACAAGATCGCGTCGGCGTTCGCGGAGGCGATGTGGCTGGGGTGGCGGGTGGGTGAGCGGTACGCAGAGGCATGAGCCCGAACCCCGGCCCCGGCCTCGACCCCGACCACAGCCCTGACCACGGCCCCGACCACGGCCACAGCCCCGACCGCGGTGGACACGGGTCGACCCCGCGCCGGCGTGGCACCGGGACGGGGTCGGGGTCGGGGTCGGGGTCGTGGTCGGCGGGGCCGAACCGACGGCTCGTCAGTTCTGCGAGGTGCCGGGCCGCGGACGCACCCGGACCTTGTGGACGGTGACGTCCGAGGCGTCGACCAGCGCCACGCGGTGGTTGTACTGGATCGTGTAGAGCTTTCCGGCGCCCTTCACCAGGACGTCGCCGGTCTTGAAGAAGTCGTCCGTGGAGACCGGCTCCTGGGTGGCGACGTACGCCTGGCCCGCGGGGATCGAGTACGCGCTCAGCGGGGCCTCGGTGGAGGGCTTCAGGTCCGCCGGGTACTCGGACGGCTGCGGGTAGCCCGAGCCGTACACGTCCACCGCGGAGTCACCCGCCGCGCCGACCACCTTCACGCCGGTCGCCGGCGAGGTGTTGACGCCGCCCGGGTTGTAGAACCACACCTTGGCACCCGCGTACCAGATGGCCGTCCAGTCGCCGCTCACCTCCGCGACCACGAACTGCTGGCCCTGGGAGACGGTGCTGCCCCAGTCGCTGATCTCGTCCGTGCCCTTGGCGTCGGCCTTGTGCAGGCCGGGGTCGGTGAACAGCGGCGCGTCCGTGCTCGGCTCGGTGCGTACGTACAGGAAGTTCGACGGCTCGGTCTGATCGGTGCACTCGGTGATCTCACCGGTCGGGTCGTCGTACGGGCAGACCTTGGTGGTCTGCTTGTTGGCGGCGAACTCGGGGTTGATCGTCACGGCGGTACCGACCTGGCCGACCCCGTGCGGGGTGTCGTCGACGGGGGCGTCGACCATGGCCATGAAGGTGTTCCAGTCCCAGTACGGACCCGGGTCCCAGTGCATGCCGGCGACGTAGTCGTCCAACGGGCCGGGCACGTTGTCGTGGCCGATGACGTGCTCGCGGTCCAGCGGGATGTCGTACTTGGCGGCGAGGTACTTCACCAGGTCAGCCGTGTCCTGGTACACGCTCTGGGTGTACCAGGTGGCACCGTGGGCGGCGAAGCCCTCGTGCTCGATGCCGATGGAGTGCATGTTGAACCAGTAGTTGCCCGCGTGGAGGGCGACATCCTGGTTGGGCACCATCTGGGTGACCCTGCCGTCGGCGGCCATGATGTAGTTCGCCGCGTCACCGTTGCCCGCCTTCTGGAAGGCGCTGACCGCGGCGTCGTAGGACGACTCCGTGTCGTGGATGACGATGTACTTGACGTCCAGGTCGTCGGCGGGACGGTTCGCCACCTGGTAGTTCGACGCGTCCGCCGGCAGGAACGTGCACGGCAGGCCGGGCGGGCACTCGGCCTGCGGGGTGGTCGACGTGGCGTTCAGTTTCAGCCCTTGCAGCTGACCCGGGCTGGGCTTCAGGGACGGATCGGAGTCCAGGCTGACCTGGTCGCCCTCCGCGGTCGTCCGCTTGGCGCCCTTCTTCATCTGCGCGAACACCCGGTCGGCGAACGCACCGGCCACCGCCTGGTCCGAGGAGCCGCTGTAGCGGGCGACCGCGCCGTACCAGGCGGCCGGGTCCGACGACGTCTCCCCTGTCAACTCCTTCTGGTACGAGGCGAGCAGCGCCGCGCCGCCGAGGATGTTCGTCCGGGAGTCCTTCCGGACCTCCTCGGGCGAGACGTCGAGGAGCTTCGCCGCCTTCGTCAGGGTGTGCATGGCCGGGTCCGAGGCGGCGTCGCTGAGTCCGGCGCGTCCGGCCTCACCCGCGCCGCCGCCCGCCAGCATCTCGGTCGTCACGTCGGTGAGGCTCATGGGCCCGTATCCACCGGAGGTGTTGTACTGCCCCTTGTGCTCGTCCCACTGGGACTCGGCATAGGCGACGCCGAGCAGGACCGACTCGGGGACCTTGAATTTCGACGCGGCGTCGGCGTAATCGGCTTGTTGGCCGGAATCACCCGAATCGCCGGGACCGGCCGCCTGGGCTATGGCGGGCAGGGCGAAGCCGGCCGCAGCCACCGCGACGACGGCTGCGAGCAGCTTCTTTCGCGACTTCCTTTTATGCAAGAAAATTTCCCCTTCATGACTGAGCGTCAATGGGTCCGGAACGTCTCACACCGCCCTGCGAGAACACGCCCAGCACAGCGGAATTGATTAGACACCACTGGCCTCACAACGGGTCAACTGCCCCTTGGGTTCAGGTCTCCCGGGAATCCACACCGGTACTCGCGTGTCTGGGAATGGGGCCGACCAGCCCGCATGCAGCAACAGCGCGAGAAATCTGCGTGGCTGGTGAAAAGATCCCGACAGGTTCTTCGCACGAAGGTCTGACGAAGACCACAAGAACGTAAACTCACCCACCCCTGATCTTCACAGAAGACCCGCAATTCACCCCAGGTCCGCGACGGGCTTCGCGACGGCCACCGCAATGGCATCCTCGATGGATTCCGCCACGGCCGCAGCCATGCGCTCGGCGCAGGCTCGGGCACGGTCCTGCGCCTGCCGCCCGCTCCAGTCGTCCTCGACCCGGCCGGCGTAGGCGTCCCGCGCCAGCGTCAGCGTCAGCGTCAGCGCGGGCCGGTCCCCCTCGGCGGGTAGCGCCACGGACGGACGTCCGCCTGCACCACGACGGCCAGTTCCACGTGCCGCCGCCCGTCACGACCGGACACCCGCAACAACTCCCGTGTCAGCTTCCGGCGTTGACGGTCGCCGACACGGTCGCGCACCACGACGAGCACATCGAGATCGCTGTCCGGACGCAGCCCGCCGAGGGTGGCGGAGCCGTGCCGGTAGGCACCGAGGACACCACCGCCGAGCACACGGCGGACCAGCCGTACGACGACTTCGACACCGTCTCCGGTCTGTCCGTGGTCGTGTCCGCAGTCGTGTCTCCGGTCATGCGCGGCTCTCTCCGGGTCCGACTTCCCGTACGTATCGTTGTACCGCGCGGCAGCCCCCGCTCGTGGGGCGGCCGGGGAGGAGCGCCACGATGACCGTCCTTGAAGACAGGATCGAGATGGCCGAGGAAGACGGCGAGCTGACTCTGGACGATCTGTTCGAGTCGCTTGAACGGACCACCCCCGAGGGTTACAAGGTCGAGATCGTCGAGGGGGCCGTATTCATGTCGCCACAGCGGGACACGCACTGGGAGATCATCGCCGGGATCTACGATCAGCTGCGCACCAAGTACCCCCGCAAGCGCCTGAAGTCAGACGTCCGCATCGACTATCCCGGCCACCTCAACGGCTTCGCCTCCGATGTCACGCTGGTCGCGGAGGGGGCCGAGCGGACGCCCGGGGGCCTGTGGCGCTGCGGTGACGTCGAGTTCGTGGCCGAGGTCATCTCGAAGGGCACGGCCCACAACGACTACGGACCCAAAAAGGCCGCGTACGCCGTCGCCGAAGTGGCCGCGTACCTGATCGTCGACCCGTACCAGGGCAAGTGCCACCTGTACACGCAGCCCAAGGACGGCGAGTACGTCAGTGAGCTGACCGTCTCCTTCGGAGCGGATGTGGACATGACCACCACACCCCTCGGCCTCACCCTCACCACGGACGAATTCCCCCGCGACGCCCGCGACCGGCACCACCGCCCCTGACGTTTCGGCGGAGCACCCGCTTCCGCCCGCCTCCATGCGCTCCTCCATGCGCTTGCATAGAGCGCACTCGAAGTCGTTGGCTTGGGTCCCATGGAGTACACGCAGCTCGGACGCACCGGACTCAAGGTCAGCCGACTCGTCCTCGGCACCATGAACTTCGGCCCGCTCACCAATGAAGCCGACAGTCACGCGATCATGGACGCGGCGCTGGACGCGGGCATCAACTTCTTCGACACCGCGAACGTCTACGGGTGGGGCGAGAACAAGGGCCGCACCGAGGAGATCATCGGCACCTGGTTCGCGAAGGGCGGCGAGCGGCGCGACAAAGTGGTGCTCGCCACCAAGGTGAACGGCAACATGGCCGGCGACGGCCCGGCCTGGCCCAACCACGACAAGCTCTCCGCGGTGAACATCCGGCGGGCGGTGGACGCCAGCCTGAAGCGACTACAGACCGACTACATCGACCTGTACCAGTTCCACCACATCGACCGGAACACCCCGTTCGAGGAGATCTGGCAGGCGATCGACGTCCTCGTCCAGCAGGGCAAGATCCTCTACGCCGGATCCAGCAACTTCCCCGGCTACAAGATCGCTCAGGCCAACGAGATCGCCGAGCGGCGGGGCGGAACCATCGGGCTGGTCAGCGAGCAGTGCCTGTACAACCTGGCCGAGCGGCGCGCCGAGATGGAGGTCATCCCGGCCGCACGGGAGTACGGCCTGGGTGTCATCCCGTGGTCGCCGCTCCAGGGCGGGCTGCTCGGCGGTGTGATCAAGAAGGAGGTCGAGGGCGGCAGGCGGGCCAGTGGACGCTCCGCGGACGCCCTCGCCAACACGGCCGTACGCGCCCAGATCCAGGCGTACGAGGACCTGCTCGACAAGCACGGCGTCGACCCGGGCGAGGCGGCGCTCGCCTGGCTGCTCACCCGGCCCGGCGTGACCGGCCCGATCGTCGGCCCGCGCACCGCGGGGCAGCTGGAGTCGGCCCTGCGCGCCCTGGAGCTGGAGCTGTCCCAGGAACTGCTGGACGGACTCGAAGAGATCTTCCCCGGCCCGGGTCCGTCCCCGGAGGCATTCGCCTGGTGACCGGTCCCCGCGCCGACGGCACGGGATGACGGGCGCCTGTCATGGTTCCCGGCCCCACCGGCCCGGGAGCACGGACGCCTGGTGACCGGTCGGGGCGGTCCCCCGGGGCACCGGCGGAGCACGGACACCTGACGACGGGACCCCGGGCCACCAGACGGGACCCCGGGCCACCGGCGGAGGACGCGGACAACCCGACGACGGGACCCCGCGCCACCGGTCCGGGACGGAGTCCGGCGCCGAGTCGGAGAACAGTACGCGGC
>NZ_JBHJUV010000106.1:0-13711 GCF_042268025.1 Streptomyces sp. NPDC056161 | reverse complement strand
GCCCCGGTCCTGGCACCGGGGCGGCGCGGCGGTGTGCGGGGGCCACGGGATTGAGAAGTGCCCGCGCTGAATCCGATGCGATCGTACGGTTGGACTTCGGGATCCCGGCGGAGCAGGGTGGACGGGAGCCCGTCCGCACGGGCCGCCCCGTGCCCCTCACCCGGAGAAGACCGATGAACCACGTCGCAAGCCCCGAGCGCTACGCCGGCCCCATGCGCTACCGGCGGACCGGACGCTCGGGCTTGGACCTGCCCGTCCTGTCCCTGGGCTACTGGCACAACTTCGGTGACGACCGGCCGTTCGAGACCCAGCGCGAGATCGCGCTGCGCGCGTTCGACCTCGGGATCACCCACCACGACCTGGCGAACAACTACGGCCCCCCGTACGGCTCCGCGGAGATCAACTTCGGGCGGCTGCTGAAGCGGGACCTCGCGCCGTACCGGGACGAGCTGGTGGTCTCCACCAAGGCCGGCTGGGACATGTGGCCGGGCCCGTACGGACAGGGCGGCGGTTCGCGGAAGTACCTGCTCGCCTCGTTGGACCAGTCGCTGCGCCGCACGGGGCTCGACTACGTGGACATCTTCTACTCCCACCGGCTCGACGCGACCACGCCGCTGGAGGAGACGATGGGGGCGCTGGACACCGCGGTGCGCCAGGGCAAGGCCCTGTACGTCGGCATCTCCTCCTACGACGCCGAGCGCACCCGCGAGGCCGCCGCCATCCTGCGCGAGCTGGGCACCCCGCTGCTCATCCACCAGCCCTCCTACAACATGCTCAACCGCTGGATCGAGGCCGACGGTCTGCTCGACCTCGCCCAGGAGGAGGGCTTCGGCATCATCGGTTTCACCGCGCTCGCGCAGGGGCTGCTGACCGGGCGGTACCTCGACGGCGTCCCCGGGGACTCGCGGGCCGCCCAGGACAAGTCCTTCGACCGCGCCTGGCTCACCGACGACATGCTGCGCAGGCTGCGCGCCCTTGCGGACATCGCGGACCGCCGCGGGCAGACCCTGGCGCAGCTGGCCCTGGTCTGGGCCCTGCGTGACCGGCGCGTCACCTCGTTGGTCATCGGCGCCTCGCGGGTCGACCAGCTGGAGCAGAACGTCGCCGCGCTGCAGAACGCCGACCTCGACGCCGAGGAGCTGGCCGAGATCGACAAGTACGCCACCGACGGCGGTGTCGACCTGTGGCAGGAAGCCCGGCTCGGACGCCTCGGCTGACTTTTTCTGGCACTCAGTGACACTCACCACTGACAGACGCGAACAAAAAGGACAAAATGGATTAACCGCGACCGCGACTTCGAGGAGCCGCACCCCGTCATGGCACACGGAGCCCACCAAAGCCCCCTCCTGCCTCCCCACCCGGACTTGAGCCTTGCCCGCGACTGCGAGCACTGCCTGGGCTGGGGAACCGTCGTCACCTTCGACGGACTGCACGAGCTGTGTCCCACCTGCCAGCCGAGCACCGGCGACGGTGGGACCGCCACCGGGACAACCGTCCCCTGAGCACGCCCGCACCAGGTCCTCGCCCCCTGGACCACCGCTGACGCGCCCCGACAACGTCACCCCGGGCGGCCCTCGGGCCTGCCCGCGACGTTCTTCCGGCGGCTGCCGGCGGCGTTCCGGCCGACCGCGTCCCCGGGTGTCCACGGGACCGGGGTCCGCGCACCCGGGACCGCGCTCCCGGCGGCGAGCACCCACGCATGTGCGGACCGTGACCGTCTCACCACGGCGACATTGCGGCACTCGGTGCCGATTCGGCCGACTTCTACGGTCCCGCACCGCATCCACCGCATCACGATGTGGCACCGACCACCCCTCACACCATTGGCACACTTGACTACCCGCGGTCACACACGATTGGCTCCAGCGGGGAGAGCGGGCCGGGCGGGCCACGCCCGAGCACCGGGACCGCGCTCCCTTCCCCCTGGCTCGGCCGCACAGCGAGGTGCCGCACCCCCATGAACACGTCTCCCCCACGTCCCGCGCCCGGCAGGCCGACGCACTCCGCGGCGCTGACCGCCGCCGCGGCGGCCGGCTGCCTGCTGGTCGCCGGCTGCTCCGGCGCCGGCGCCACGCGGTCGGCCGCCGACACCCGCGCAGCGGGCACCGCCCGGCTGAAGATAGCCATGGTCAGCCACGGCGACCGGGGGGACGCCTTCTGGGACCGGGTACGCAAGGGAGCCGCGGACGCCGCGGCCAAGGACGACGTCGAGCTGACGTACGCCAACGACCCCGACGGTGCCGGGCAGGCAGAGCTGGTGCGGGACGCGATCCGCGACAAGGTCGACGGCATCGCCGTGACACTGGCCAAGCCCGAGGCGATGAAGGCCCCGATCACCGAGGCGAAGAAGGCGGGCATCCCCGTCGTGGCCCTCAACTCCGGCATCGACGACTGGAAGTCCAGCGGCGCACTGGAGTACTTCGGCCAGGACGAGAGCGTGGCGGGCCGGGCGGTCGGCGACAAGCTGGACGACCTCAGGGCCAAGCGCACCCTGTGCGTGATCCACGAGCGCGGCAACATCGCCCTGGAGGCCCGCTGCGCCGGGGTGAAGAAGACGTTCGGCGGCCAGACCTCCCTCGCCTACGTCGACGGCACCGACATGACCACGGTCACCGAATCCATCGCCGCCCGGCTGCGCCAGGACCCCGGCATCGACGAAGTGGTCACCAACGGCGCCCAGTTCGCGCTCGCCGCGGTGAAGTCGGTGAAGGAGGCCGGCAGCCGGGCCCGGGTGGCGACCTTCGACCTCAACGACGACCTGGTCAAGGCCGTGCAGAGCGGCGACGTGCAGTTCGCGGTGGACCAGCAGCCCTACCTCCAGGGCTATCTCGCCGTGGACGCGCTGTGGCTGTACCGGACCAACGGCAACATCAGTGGCGGCGGGGAGTCGCCCGTACTCACCGGGCCCGCCTTCGTGACCAAGACGAACGTGGCCGAGGTGGCCCAGTTCGCCGCCAACGGGACACGCTGACCGGCCGGTTCACCCCAGTCCACGCCAACGATTCGAGCATGTGCGGCACCTGGGGTCACTTGTACGGATAACATCCTCGCGCACCCCTCGTGCCGCACGGGACACCCACCACCCGCCGCGCTCACCCCCCACCCGTCTCTCTCCCCGCCCCCCTCCCCCCGCCCGACGAAGACCGCACTAGGACGACGATGTCTCCACGGACAGGCGCCCGGCGCCGTCTAGGCTCCATACGTCTCTCCCTGATCCTGCTGGCCCTCGTGCCCAGCGTGACCCTCGCCGTCATCTGGGGCGCCACCACGACCCAGATGTTCTCGGAGGGACTACGGCTGCGGTCACAGGCGCAGTTGAGCCGGTCGACCGGAGCCATGGGCACCGAGGCCACCCTCGCCCTCCAGCGGGAACGCCGGCTGTCCGCCGCCTGGCTCGCCTCTCCGCACGGCTCCCGGGCGGCGCTCGACACACAGCGCAAGCAGACGGACGCGGCCGTGACCGAACTCGTCGGGCAGGCGAAGGAGATCCGCGAGGCACCGTCCCGGATCAAGGACCGCATGTACTCGGTCATCGGGTCGATCGGCAGCCTGGAGTACTACCGGAGCCAGGTCGACGACCCCACCGACATCACCGCCCAACAGGTGCTGGACCAGTACAGCACGATCATCGACGACCAGATCCACGCCTTCCTCGGGCTGTCCCAGGTCGACGACGGCGAACTCACCTCGGAGGCCATGCCGCTCGTCGCCGTCGAGCACGCGGCGGAGCAGGTCTCCCAGGAGGACGCGCTGCTCACCATGGCCTGGTCGTCCGGACACCTGGACGGGGACCGGTGGGCCGTGTTCACCCGGCTGGTGAACACCCGTCGCTGGCTGATCGAGGACCAGGTGGTGCCCGCGCTGCGCGACAACGCCAAGACGCAGGCCGAGCAGATCCTCCAGAGCGGCGCCTGGAAGAGGCTGGAGGGCATCGAGGACAAGATCCTCTCCGCTCGGGCCACGGCCGACGGCACGGACGGGCGGATCGCGCTGCCCGACGCGCAGGGGCAGTGGAACACCGCGGTGACCGAACTCAGCGACGAATACGATGGTCTGATCCAGGGTCAGACGACCGGGCTGCTCGACCGCAGCACCGCGAGGGCGCACGACCTGCTGGTCAAGGCCGGCTCACTGAGCGTCGGCGGGTTCGTCGCCCTGCTGCTGTGCGCCGGCATGTCCTGGCGGATCACCCGCTCGCTGTCCCGGCGGCTGCACGGGCTCAGGGAGGCCACGCTCGGCCTGGCCGAGGAGCGGCTGCCCGAGGTGGTCGCCCGGCTGGAGCGGGGCGAACGGGTCGACGTGGAGGAGGCCACCCCGCCGCTGGACTACGGAGGTGACGAACTCGGCCAGGTGGCACAGGCGTTCAACACCGCACAGCGCACGGCCGTGCACACCGCGGTCGAACTCGCCGACACCCGGCGCGGGTTCCAGAAGGTCATCCTCGGCATCGCCCGGCAGAGCCAGAATCTCGTCAACCTCCAGCTGAGCAAGCTGGACGCGCTGGAGCGGCAGCACAACGACCCGGACGTCCTCCAGGCCCTGTACGAACTGGACTCCACGGCCAGCCAGTTGCGTCGCTACGAGGAGAATCTCGTCATCATCAGCGGCGAGCAGCCCCGGCGCAGCTGGACCGAGCCGGTCTCCCTGGTCGACATCCTGCGCAGCGCCGTCGGCGAGGTCGCCGAGTACCGGCGGGTGGAGGTGCACACCGAAGAGGAGGTGAGTCTCGCCCCGCCCGTGGTCGCGGACGTGGTCCACCTGCTCGCCGAACTCATCGACAACGCGACCGCCTACTCCCCCGCGCCCAGCCCGGTCGGGGTGCGGGCCGCGATGGTCGCCAGGGGACTGGCCATCGAGGTCGAGGACCGCGGCCTCGGCATGTCCGAGGAGGACTACGCCTCGATGAACGCCCAGTTGTCGCAGGCGCCCCAGTTCGACGTGGTGGGACTCGCCGACGACCTGCGGCTCGGCATGTTCGTCGTCGCCCGGCTCGCCGACCGCCACGGGATCGCCGTCACGCTGCGCCCCTCGCCGTACGGCGGAACCATGGCCATCGTCCTGCTACCGCACGAGATCGTCGTACGCGAGAGCCCCGGCGCGGCCGGGCGGGCGGTCCCCGGTCCGCACGCGGACGACACGGACCACGGCACGCGGCAGGACGCCGTCACCGGCGCGGTGAACGGGACGGGGCAGGCGACGGCCGTCGTCCCGCGGGCCCGGCACGCCAGGTCTGCCGGGCCCGCCGCGGCCCCCCGAGCGCAGGACACCCCGGGCGGTCTCACCCCGCTGCCGCGCCGTGTGCCGCAGACGAGTCTGGTCCTGGAACTGCGCGAGGAGGCGCCGCCGGCCGAGGGGAACGGCGGACTCGACGACTTCACCGCGGAACGCGCCGCCTCCTCCCTCGGCGGGTTCCAGCGCGGCACGCTGCAGGCCCGCGCGGACGGCGCGGAGCCGCCCGCGCCCCCGCCCGAGAACGGGGACCTCCCCAGCCGACTCCGCCCGCCGACCGCTCACGAAGGACGCTGACATGACCCGCCCCATCCCCGCCACGCACACCCAGCTCGACCAGTTGCTCACCGGACTCGTCGAGCGGGTCGCCGAGGTGAACCACGCCGTGGTCCTCTCCGAGGACGGACTCGTCGTCAGCAAGTCCACCGGGTTCCTGCGCGACGACGCCGAACGCCTCGCGGCGACCGCGTCCGGCCTGATGAGCCTCAGCAAGGGCGTCAGCATGGACTTCCGCGGCGGCCCGGTGCGCCAGGCGCTCATCGAGATGGCCAACAGCTACCTGATCCTGACCTCCGCCGGTCCGGGCGCCCACCTCGTGGTCCTCACCAGCCAGGGCGCGGACGTCGGTGTGGTGGCGTACCAGATGAACATGCTGGTGAAGAAGATCGGCGAGCACCTGAGCGCGGCGCCGCGCGCAGGCGTCGTCGCCGCGTCCGACCGCGGCGTGTGAGGTGAACGGAGGCGACGCGGCGGGCCGCCTGGTACGACCGTTCACCCTGACCGGCGGGCGGACCCGGCCGAGCCGCGCCGACTTCACCCTCATCACGACGGTGACCGCGATCGATCCGCAGCCCGCCTGGGCGGACCGGCTGCAGCCCGAGCACGCCCGCATCCTCAAGCGGTGCGCCCGGCCGATCGCCGTCGCGGAACTCGCCGCCCACCTCGACCTTCCCGTGAGCGTGGTCGTCATCCTGCTCTGCGACCTGCTGGAGGAGGGCCGGATCACCACCCACCGGCCGCATCCCGTCTCCAGCGGCGCACCGGACCTGGAACTGCTGCGGAAGGTGCGCGAAGGTCTCGGCCGGCTCTAGGACCGTCGGGCCGGCCCCCGAGCCGAAGGGCGGCTCATCGGCTCCTGCGGCCGTCGTCCTGTCCGGTCGGCACTCCCGCTTCGACGAAAGGCATCCCGCCTCATGGTCAGCAAGATCGGCCGTACGGCCCCCGCCGGGGTGGTCGCCGCTCCGGACACCGTCAAGATCCTCATCGCCGGGGGATTCGGCGTCGGCAAGACGACCATGGTCGGGTCCGTCAGTGAGATCGCCCCGCTGCGTACCGAGGAGACGCTGACGGCCGCCGGGCTGGGCGTCGACGACCTCGACGGCATCGAGGGGAAGCGGGCCACCACCGTCGCTCTGGACTTCGGCCGGATCAGCATCGGGTCGGACCTGGTGCTGTACCTGTTCGGCACCCCCGGGCAGCAGCGGTTCTGGTTCATGTGGAACGACCTGGCGATCGGTGCCCTGGGCGCCGTGGTCCTGGTCGACGTGCGCCGACCGCAGACGAGTTTCGCCGCCCTCGACTTCTTCGAGCGCCGGCGCATCCCCTTCGTGGTCGGCGTCAACGGCTTCCACGGGCGGCATCCGTACGCACCCGACGACATCCGGGACGCGCTCGCGCTGCCCGCGGACACCCCGGTGCTGCTGTGCGACGCGCGGGAACGCGAGTCGAGCCGGGACGTGCTGATCGCGCTGATCGACCGGCTGATCGCCACCGCCACCGGCGGTGAGGGCGAGGACCCCGCCACCGACCGGCCCGGCTGAGCCGCGCCCCGGCCGGACCGTACGCACCGGGCTGGACGTCCGGGCGCCGCGCCCGCCACGGACCGTAGGCGGCCCGTGGTCCCGGACTCACCCGGCGCGGGTGAGGCCGCGGGCGGCCGGCTCGGAGATCCTGCGGGGACACGGGGACCCGCGGCGGTGCCCGGCGAGAAGGGACGTACGGGCGATGGCGGATGACAGGGTCCGGCGGAGCACGGAGTTCATCGAGCCGCTGCGGGTCGAACCCGGCTCGAAGGTGTGTCTGGCCGACGACTTCGACCCCGGCTACAAGGCGGGCATCCGGAAGAAGAAGGACGGCGTCGAGCTGCTGCGCGCCGGTGTCGACCTGCTCGCCGACTACCAGCGGCGCCTGGCCGCGCAGGACACCTTCGGCGTCCTGGTCTGCCTGCAGTCGCTGGACGCGGGCGGCAAGGACGGCACGATCCGGCATGTGATGAGCGGGGTCAATCCGCAGGGCGTCCACGTGGCCGGCTTCAAGGTGCCCTCGGCCGAGGAACTCGACCACGACTATCTGTGGCGCTACGCCCGCCGGCTGCCGGCCCGCGGTGAGATCGGCATCTTCAACCGGTCCCACTACGAGGAGGTGCTGGTGGTACGGGTGCATCCGGAGAACCTCGCCCGGCAGAAGCTGCCCGCCGAGGCACGCGGGCCGGACGTCTGGGAGCGGCGCTACCGGGAGATCAACGACTGGGAACGATACCTGTGCGACAACGGCTTCCGGATCGTGAAGCTGTTCCTGAACCTGTCCAGGGAGGAGCAGCGCATCCGTTTCCTCAAACGCATCGACGTACCCGAACGCAACTGGAAGTTCTCTCCGGCGGACGTCCGTGAGCGCGAGCGCTGGGACGACTACCAGGAGGCGTTCTCACAGATGCTGTCCGCGACCAGCACCCCGTGGGCGCCCTGGTATGTGATCCCGGCCGACCACAAGTGGTTCGCGCGGGCCTGCGCGGCGGCGGTGCTGGTCCGCACCCTGCGGGACATCGACCCCCGGTACCCGCGGGTCAGCGCCGCCACTCGGCGTGAACTCGCCAAGGTACGGCTGGAGTTGGAGCGGGAGGCACCCGCGGGGGCGGAGCCAGACCCGTACGCCGCCTCCAACGCGCCGGGCGGTGCGGCGAAGGCCGGGAACCACCGGAAGGCGGGGAGGTCCCGGACCGCCAGGAAGAAGGCGGGAGGGTCCGGGACCGCGCACCCCTGATCGAGGCGGTTTTGCCCCGGCCCGCCACCCGCCGGGGCCGGCCCCGTCCACGCGGCCGCTCATTCCGGCACCCTGGCGCAGCTCCAGGACGCGCCGTCCCGTCCCGCGGCCCGCCCCGGCCTCACCCGGCGCAGGTGAGGCCGCGCCCCCACAGCGCGGGCACGGTGCGCGCCCGAGTGGGCCGCGGTGGCGCGACGGCTCAGAGCAGGCCGCGTTCGCGGGCCCGGCGCACCGCGTCCGCCCGCCGGTTGACCGAGAGCTTGCGGTAGGCGCTCTTGAGATGGGTCTTGACCGTGTTGATGGAGACGTACAGGTCAGCCGCGATCTCCTCGGTGGACATCAGCTGTGCGAGCCTGCCCAGTACGTCGCGCTCGCGCGGGCTCAGTTCCTCGACGACCGGCGCGGACCGGAGGTCGGGGCCGTGCGGGGCGAGTCCGTGGTGGGCGGGTCCGTGGCCGACGGGTCCGTCGGCCGTGGGTACGCCGTCCACCGGTCCGTGGTTTCCGGAACCGCCATTTCCGGCACCACCGTCTCCGAGACCGCTGTGCGCCAAGCCGTGCACGAGGGCCTCCGTGAGCGACCCGGAGCGGCTCAGCCAGCGTGCGGCCCTGCGGTGCAGTTCGGTCTCCAGGCCGGGGTGCCGCACTCGCAGGTGGGCCCGCAGGATCTCGGCGAACAGCGGGTGCAGTCGGTACCACGTCCGTCCGAGGGGTTCGACGAACGCGTTCTCCCGGCGCAGCCCGGCCAGGATCCGTTCGGCGTCGTGCCGGCCGGTCAGCGCGTCCGCCAGCCCCGGCCGGAACCGCTCCACGACGCTCACCCGCAGCAGCAGGTCCTGGGTGGCGGCCGGCTGCCGCCGCAGCACCTCGGTGAGCAGATAGTCGGCGACGACGCTGTGTCCGGCCTCGAACTCCTTGAGGAACCGCTCAGGATCGGGGCTCTGCCGTGCGGCCAGGGCGCACAGACGCAGTCCGGCGGCCCAGCCCCGGGTACGGCCGACCAGGGCGTTTGCGCCCTCGCCGGTGAGCCGCAGACCGTGCGAGGCCAGCAGGGTGGCCGCTTCCCGCGGAGTGAACGCCAGTTCCGCGCCGCGGATCTCGGTGATGCTGCCTGCTGCCCGGTGGCGGTGCAGCGGGAGCAGCGGTTCACTCCGGGTGACCAGGATCAGCCGCAGGCCCGCCGCCGCGTGGTGCAGTACGAACTCCAGTTGGTCCGCGATGTCCGTGTCGGGTACGCGCTCGAATTCGTCGACGACGACGATCGCGGGGCCGGTGCGGTCGCTCAGGTCGGCCGCGAGGCGCGCCAGCAGGGCCCGGTCCACGCCGTCGGGATGTGCCGGGAAGCCGATGCCGGGCGACGGTCCCAGCCCGGCGGCCCTGAGGGCGTGGAGCAGGCAGGCCCAGAAGAGTCCGGGCGCCCGGTCCGCCCCTTCCGCGGTGAACCAGGCGACCGGCCGGTCCAGGCGTGCGGCCCAGTCGGCGACCAGCAGGGTCTTGCCGGCTCCGGCCGGTCCGTCGACGAGCGTCAGTGGCGTGCCGAGGCCCTGGTCCAGGTGCCGGGCCAGGCGTTCGCGGCGCAGGAAGGTGGGGGGCAGGCCGGGGGCGGTGAAGCGGGTGCAGAGGAACGGGTCGCCGCGGGGGTCGACAGGTGGGTCCGGTGCGGAGCGGTCCTCGTACTGACTGGTCATGGCGCTCACCACCACCGTCCGTCAGATCGTGGCCGACGGTCCTCCCGGTCAGTGTGGCAGCCGCGGCGGGCTTGTGCGCGGCGATCCCCCCGTACGGACGTTCGATACCCGGCGCCGGTCCGAGGCCATGGACGGAGTGCGGCACAGGGGAAGGAAAGGCACGATGGAGGCGCGTACGGGCACGGCCCGTTCATCGGGCACGGCCCGTTCATCGGGCACGGCCCGTTCATCGGGCACGGCCGTCCGGGGTCCGCACACCCTTCGCGCGTCCCAGACGCTTCCCTGCGCACGCGCTCCTGCGCGTCAAGCTCTCGGGCCGTACGGCCGCCGCCCCGAGACCTTGACATCGAGCGCACTCCAGCTCGTAGCGTCCCGGAGAGCGAAGGATCAAACCCTCATGGAAAGGCCGGCAGTCAGATGGAACAGCGCAATCTGCGGGATCTCCGGGTGTCCGCCCTCGGCCTCGGGTGCATGGGCATGTCCGCCTTCTACGGCTCCGCCGACCAGGACGAGGGCCTGCGGACCATCCAGCACACCCTGGACCTGGGCATCGACTTCCTGGACACCGCACAGATGTACGGGCCGCTCACCAATGAGTCGCTCGTCGGCCGTGCGGTCAAGGGCCGCCGCGACCAGTACGTGATCGCGACGAAGTTCAACTTCCGGATGGACGACGCCGTGCCCGGCGACATGAGCACTGTCGGCCGCCAGGACGGCTCGCCCGAGCATGTGCGCAGCTCTGTCCACGGCTCGCTGCAACGGCTCGGCACCGACTACATCGACCTCTACTACCAGCACCGGGTCGACCCGAGGGTGCCGATCGAGGAGACCGTCGGCGCCATGGCGGAGCTGGTCGCCGAGGGCAAGGTGCGGCACATCGGGCTGAGCGAGGCGAGCGCGGCGACCATCCGGCGCGCGCACGCCGTCCACCCCATCACCGCGGTGCAGAGCGAGTACTCGCTGTGGACGCGCGACCCGGAGGCCGACGTGCTGCCCACGTGCCGGGAACTCGGCATCGGGTTCGTGCCCTACTCCCCGCTCGGCCGCGGCTTCCTCGCGGGCCGGTTCTCCTCCCCGGACGACCTCGACGAGGGCGACTTCCGCCGCAGCGGCCCCCGCTTCACCGGCGACAACCTGGAGGCGAACCTGCGCCTCGCGGCCAAGGTGAAGGAGATCGCCGCGGAGAAGGACGTGACCCCGGCGCAGTTGGCGATCGCCTGGGTGCTGGCCCAGGGCGACGACCTGGTGCCGATCCCGGGGACCAAGCGCCGCAGCTATCTGGAGCAGAACGCGGCGGCGGTCGACGTCGAACTGACCGCGGACGACCTGGCCCGTATCGCCGCGGAACTTCCCGAGGTCTCGGGTGAGCGCTACGACGAGGCGGGCATGCGGGCCGTGAACCTCTGACCGGGGGCGCCGCGGCGGTCCCGCGCCCGGGGACCGGGAGCCGAACGCCGGTCTGGCCCACGGTCGAACGGTCCCGTCAGCCGGCTGTGGCGCCTCTCGGGCCACGGCCGGGCCCAGAGGGCCCGGTGACGTTCCAGGTGCGCGCCGCCCAGGTCCGCAAGTGCGGTGCCTGCGCGGCCAGTTCACGGTACGCGGCGGTGGCGCACTGGTGCAGCGCCTCGGCCAGTTGGTCGTCGACCGCGGTGCGCCGCCAGGCGAGCACGTACCGGCACCACAGCGGCGTACCGGCCAGCGGTTTGATCACGACGTGCGGGATCGGCCGGACCGTCGCCTGGACGACGGACACCCCGAGACCTTCGGCGATCATGCTGAGCAGTTGTGCCTGGTCGCCGAGGAATTCGTGCGCGGTGCGGGGCGTGAAGCCGGCCGCGGTGCAGGCGGTGTAGAAGACGCCGGGCCAGCCGGCTCCGTCGTCGGGCGTCACGAACCAGGCGTCCTCGGCGAGGTCGGCGAGCGAGACCTGGTCCGCGTCCTTGAGCCGGTGGCGGGCCGGCAGGGCGACGAAGTCCGGCTCCGTGACGATGCCGCGGTGGCCCACGGCCGCGGAGTGCCGCAGTTCCATCCCGGGGTAGTCGGCGGCGATGCCCGCGTCCACGGCGCCCTCCTCCAGGAGTTCGACGATGCGCGAGGAGGCGTACACACTGCTCACCGCGGGGGACACCGCGGGCAGTCGGGTACGGAGCCGGGCCACCGTCCCGGACAGCATGGGCGAGTTGGTGGCCGCGAGGCGCAGGGTCCGGCCCGCTCGGGCGGCGTCGGCCGGGGCGCGGCGTCCGATCGCGTTGGCGCGGGCGAGGACGTCCCGTGCCTGGGCGACGACCTCCGCACCGTAAGCGGTGGGGCGCACTCCCGCGCTGCCGCGCTCGAACAGCGGCTCGCCGAGGTGGCGTTCGATCCGCTGGAGTTGCGTGCTCACGGCCGGCTGCGAGTAGCCGAGGGCGGACGCCGCCCGGCCCACGCTCCCGGCATCGGCGAGCGCGCACAGCACACGCAGATGCCGCAACTCCAGCTCCATCCGCCCACGTCCCATCGTCGACGGCCGCGTCGCGCCGCACCGCCGCGCGCTCCGGCCACTGACTCGGATCATACCGAGCGCGGACAGGGGCATATCCGCGCAATTCACAGCGTGCGCCTTCCGCCCCCGTCATCCGTCTTCCGTCCGGGCCCGCGCGAGGAGGCCCGGACCGCGCCAGGCGGCCGACCCAATACCGTCACCTGCCCGAAGGCGCAGGTCCGCGACCGCCGGAACGCGAGGACTCGCACGCCGACCGTGAGGTCCGCGAGGTGATCGCGGAGGCGTGACCGGCCGGGGCCGAAACCCGCCGCGGCACGACGGAGCACCGCCCGGGGACCGGCGACACCGCCCCCTCCGGCACCGGCGGAACCGGCCCCCGCTCGGGCCGACTGCCACGAAGCGCCGGTGGTCGCGGGGTAGTTGACGGCTCCACCCCTGCCTGCCATGGTCTAGACCTAGCACCCACCAGCTGTCGCAGCACCCTCCGGGCCGGCCTCCCCGACCGGCCCTCTGCTTGTCATGTCACCATCCGCTCCGCCATGACCGCGCAAGATCCGCTCGCCGACGCCGTTCGACGGCCCGGCGGTCGCGTCCGTATTCCGCTTCCCCCACCGTCAAGGAGCCGCGTTCACCATGGCCATCCTCCACACCAGACGCATGCCCGCCAGACGCATGCCCGTCAGACGCGTCACCCCCGGCCGCACACTGATCGGCGCCGTCCTCGCCGCCCTCCTCGCCACCCTGTTCGCCACGACCGACGCCCGGGCGGCCGACGGCCAGATCACCGGACTCGCCGGGAAGTGCGTCGACGTGGCCGGCGCCGCCAGCGCCAACGGAACCGCCGTACAGCTCTACGACTGCAACGGCACCAACGCCCAGATCTGGTCCAACCCCGGCGACGGAACCCTGCGCGCGCTCGGCAAGTGCCTCGACGTCGTCGACCGCGGCACCGCGGACGGCGCGTCGGTGCAGCTCTGGGACTGCTCGGGCGGCGCCAACCAGCAGTGGGTGGTCACCGCTGCCCACGACATCGTCAACCCGGCCGCGAACAAGTGCCTGGACGTGCGGGACAACAACAGCGCCAACGGGACCCGGCTGCAGATCTGGACCTGTTCGGGCGGCGCCAACCAGAAGTGGAACGCGCCGGCGGGCGGCGGCGGGGGCGGCAACCCGTCCGGGTTCGTGGTCAGTGAGGCGCAGTTCAACCAGATGTTCCCGAGCCGGAACTCGTTCTACACCTACAGCGGGCTGACCGCCGCGCTCAGCGCCTACCC
>NZ_JBHJUV010000105.1:0-14112 GCF_042268025.1 Streptomyces sp. NPDC056161 | reverse complement strand
TGAGCCAGACCCGCACGGGCCGCCGACGGAACGAGAGTGCTCGGTGTTCCTCTGGGGCCCCGCCGTCTTGGGGCACTCTGAGGGTGGTGTAGCCGACGGGGCGCTTCTCCGGCTTGGCCGCGTAAGGGTTGAGGGGCCCGTCCACATCGAGGAACAGTAGTGGTCGGCTCACGGACTCCCCCTGGCATGCTCATCATCGGCTGCGGCGGTGGAAGCGTAGCGGCGGTGATGGCCTCGGCGCACCCGGTCCGACGTGATGATCACGGCGTGGTGACTTCCTCCAGCAGACCGCCGACGCCATCGAGGAGGAGTCGAACGCTGTCCGGCTCGACATCGGCCCGCACAGCGAGTACGGGCCCGGCCGGGAGGATGAGGCGCTGAAGAAGTTCACCCAGCGCGTCGAAGAGCACCGCAACGAACAGGGGCGCCGTCAACAGCTACTGGACCAGCCTGCCGACCAGGCGGCCCCGTCCAGTCAGCCGCACCGCCGCGAACCCGGCCAGAGCGAACAGCACGTCGTAAATCATTTACGGAACAGCCCTCAGCCAATGGCCCTGTCCCGTAATCGGCTCCCTCCCCACCGCCCGGCGCGCGCGGCTGGTGGTGGGGACCGGGGCCGCCGGCGGCGTGGAGTCGTCCAGATCGAGGGAGGCGATCGTGTCCGCACCGGGCAGCAGCGGGGTGTGCGCGGCCAGACCGGCCGGAACCGGCGGTTGACGGCGTGCAGTTGACTGATTCGTCCGTGTGTGAAGGACTGCGGGAAGCTGCCCAGCGCGGACGGTGCCCCTGCCCTGGAGAACAGGCGCATCGTCGCTCCGTGCCGCAGACGGTCCACGTCATCGATCTGTCGGCACCCGGCCCGCTGACATCCCGGCGATGACGGCCATCCCCTCGGCCGCGGGGAAGGAGCCGGTGCCGTTCTTCGAAGCCGGCAACCGCACCCTCTCCGGAACCAGGCCGGGAGGCCCGCACAGCTCGGCCAGGTGTACCAGCGGAGCCGGCCCGCCGTACGCGATCAGATTCGGATCATCGAACCGTGCGGAAACCCTCGCCGCGGCGCGGGAGGATTGGATCTCGGAAGTGCCCTCGTGGTCGTGCGTGTCGGAAGCCTGAAGAACTCCCATCATCGCAGTTCACAGGGCACTTCCTCGTTCCCGGAAACGGCACCGCCGCGCATCAACAGGTGGATCCGGGCCGGATTTCTACCGTCATCATTGCAATCAGACAGGTGATTGTGGATAAATTCCAAGCAACGACAACGCCTGAGTGCTGTCCAGATCGGGCGGAGCCATCATGCCGGATATGCTGCAGATCTGGCGACCGCCCAGTGAACCGATTCTGAACAACGGATGATGCTTCCTTGCGTCGTTGATTCTGTCGAGAACCGTCTCCGGCAAACCAGTGATCCCCTTGTCGTTCGGTACAGGTGTGCGAACGTCTGCGCCTTCCTCCTCGCGCCGGCGAGCAGGTTTGTAGAGAAACTTCTTGGACAGCATCAAGTGAGTGGCCGACAGCATCGCCGAAGCCCGGAGCCATAGATAGCAGCCAGCGATCTCCGGGAACTTGGAAAGCAGATCGGCGACCTCGCCATCGCTCATCGCATCCAGATCCGACTTCTTGATGCCAGCCCTATCGAGAAGAACATAGGGCAGCGGAGAATAATGCATCACCTTGTCCAGCTGCTCTCGCTCGCTGGAGAGCAAGCCAGGGTAGATCTTCCTGATCTGGGCTTGATGCTTCGACGGCTGGGTGCCACTCATCAAGTCGCGGATGATGAACTCGATATCCTGGGTACCGCTCGGAGGTATGTCGTCGACCTCCCAGTGAACGGCGAACTGTCGGAAGACATCCATGAAGCGGCTGGCAGACATGGCGCCACGCTCGTCTCCATGTTGGAAGTCGAGCATCAACCTGCGAGCTGCCATCAACATGTGGTTGGCCTGATTGAAGCGGTCCCGGATCTCGTCCGGCTCCATACCGGAACACCCTTGCTCCCAGATAGCCCAAAGCGCTCTGTTGGCTGCCATCTCCAGGGTCTCGCAGCGATCGAACAACTCAATGCACAGGACTTCGCCTATGTCGCCCGTGTAGGTTCGGGTGATGCCATCCTCATATACGCTAGGGATTCGCGCGACACACTCACCGCTCCAGTACGCCCTCATATCCGGCGAGTTCCACTTAATCAGCGAGGCGTAGGCGTCTCGACCCGGATGTCCAGTACCTGAGGCTGTAGCCAGTTGGGCGAAGTACACCAAGAACGGTACCCGCTGATATCCGACTTCCAGTTGATCCAGGCCCATCGAAGGATGGGTTTTCGCCCTGCCGAGATCACGTCGCTGGAAGTGCATCGCCGCCGAGGTGCCCCACATGCCGAGCTCTACAAGCAATTTGCAGGCCTCGTCGTGCGAGACCATATCGGTCTGCGGCAGGGTGAAAAGCAGTCTGTTCATCTCCCTGACCATGGTCTCTGGCTCGACCTCGCCGGCCAGTACCAGGTTGTTGAACCGAGGGAGCTCAGCAAGGGTCCAGTTGCTTACAGGAGTTTCTGTTCTCCCTATGCATTCCATATTTCATCGACCTCAATATCGGCGTTGGCATGTTGTTGGGTGCGGGCTTCTGACGGCGTGTCGGGGCGGCGGCGCCGGTTCGGGACCTGTGCTCAGGCTGTGCCGGACTTGCGGGCGGCGCCGGGGACCTGCTCCCAGCCGGCGAAGCGGACGGTCTTCCCCGCTCGGTACTCGTGGGCTGTCATCAGCTGGAAGCGGGGTCGGAGGTGAACCGCCCCGGGTTCGGCAGAGATCTCAGATTTCGGTTTTGACCTGGGGTTTTGTGGACTCCATGGAGTGACTGGCTTCGTACTCGACGGGGGGAACGTAGCCCATCTCACCGTGGAACCGCGATAGTTGTACCAGCCGCCCCGCCCAGTGGTGGCCACCTCGACCTGGGAGAGCGACTTCCATCGACCGCCGGGGTTCGATCACTCGGTTTTGCACAGGCCGATCCTCGACTCCATGAGAACGTTGTCCAAGACGTCGCCGACCGAGCCGATGGAGGCGGCAACGTCGGCTGTGCCCAGATGCCCGGCAAGCTTGAAACCCGTGTATTGACTCCCGGCGTCCGAGTGATGAATCAACTCTCCTAGCTGGATGGAATGTTGATCGCGGTCACGTTGCCAGCCGGCCACCATGATGTTCCTTCGGGCATCTTCGCGAGTGGGGGAAGGACGGGCCAGGCCGGGTCCAGCCGTGACCAGGTTCGAGGTCATTCCAACGGTGCGGCGTGGTTTCCACCCCAAATCATCTGCTGCACACCAGATTTACCCGGCTCACGAGCGTTGCGAAGACGCGCAACGCGGAGATGCAGCTGGTGCGCGCCCCTTCCAGCAGGTGATCAACAGGGCGTAATCTCCTTCTCGCGTACAGATCTTCATGTCGGGGTCAGGGGGAGGCCGGATGCAGCACCGTTCCACACCGGCCGCCAGAACTCTGGGCGCGGCGGCTCTGCTGTCGGCAGCCATCGCATGGGGCACGGCCTCGATCCAGCAGCATGCCCACGGCCCGCGCCTGGACGTTCTCGTGCCGCTGGCCCTGGCGGCGGTGTTCGTCGCGGGTTGGCTGCTGGTGTCTCGTTCGGCCCCCGCTGTGCAGCCGCTGCCGGCGACCGCTCCTCCTCGGGAGACGATCCCCGGCAAGCTGGGAGCAGTGCGCCGTGACTGGGGGCTCGTCACCACGGCCTACCTCACCGTCTGGGCACCCTTCGTGACGGCCAACAGTGCCTTCTACAGCGGCCGGGGTTCAGCGGCCGGTGCCGCGTACTGCTTGCTCACCTTCGTTCTGGCCGTCGTGCTCTCCCTGTGCAATCTCTCAATGCTCCAGGGCTACCTCGATCGCGCGCAGCGCGTGCTCAGGGAGGACGCCGCCGCAGGCACCACGCACGCGGTCCGCGTCCGGTTCGGTACCCCGGTGCGGGAGACGTACCGCTACCCCACAGGGAAGGGTGGTGGCCGGATCGGCGTCAAAAACTCCTACTACATCGAGTTGGTGTCCGAGGTCGGCACCGGCGTACAGCAGATCGTCCGGCTCCGGACCACGCACGTCGGCCACAGCATCACCGTCAGCGAGAAGCACCTCACTCATGCCGCCTCCCAACTCGTAGGTCACAGCGGCTGGCTGTGCTGGCCGACGCGGTGGCGGGACATCGAGGGCACCAGCAAGGAGCGCAGCGTCTCCGCCGCCTTCGTCTCCGACTCCGGCCATGTGGTCTGGGGCGTGACGCCGGAAGAGGACCACGCACACTACCTGCGTGCCGGTGCCGCGGCGGTGCATGAGACCGACACCGCGCTCGCCGCCGTACCGCTTCCCCGGCCTTCCCGGTACTTCCGAGGGGTGCACGCCTCACACTTGCGCGTCGCGGCGGTCGGCGCCCTCCTGGCCGTCCCGTTCCTGCTGGATGTCGTCCCGTACTGGGCCGGCCTGCTGTTGGGTGTGTTCTCCGGGGCCTTGGGTCTTTTCGCCGGAATGACGATGGACAGCGTGGGCGTAGACCAGGAGCCGTGGACCCGCCGCGAGACGTCGCATCCGGCGCTGCGGTACTCAGGTTGAACTCGTGGAGTCCGGTGGCCCGTGACGGTTCTTGATCGTTGCGGTACGACGTCGTCATGCGGTACGTGCATGGGGGCGGGCTGACGCCCAAGGAGCAGAGAAAGCTGGAGCGGGTGCGTCTTGAGGCGGCAGAGTGGTTCGCCCGGGGTGAGAAGACCGGGGCCGTCGCGAGGGGGGCTTCGGGTGACGTCGGGTTCGGTGTGGCGTTGGCGGGCGGGAGTGGGAGGAGGGCGGTACGGACGCCCTGCGGTCAAAGAGGTCTGCCTCGGCAAAACGGCTGAGTCCCGGGCAATAGGAGCAGCTGGAGCGGGAGTTGGAGCGGGGGGACGGGTCAATATCGCCAGCGTGGTCTTCTACCGGACCGTACACCGCTCCCGGTGTTGTGTAGAGGTGCAGCCGTCACCGTACAAGGCGTACCGGTAAGCGCTGGCCGGCCCACAAGGTGATGGGGAGCCCCCGTGCCCGTCGCGTTTCCGCATCAGGTGCTGCCTGTGTCGCAAGAACATCCCGCTCGCCGGGGATGGCCGGACGTCGTCGCCTATGATGGCGAGTGGCAGCACCACTACCCGGACATGCTCGGCACCCTCGCCTGTGAGCGAGACTGGTATCCCCTCTTCCCCAGCCCCGTCGTCGCCGAGTCCCTCCTGGACCGGCTCATCAACACCAGCTACCAGGCGATCATGAACGGGCCCGGCTACCGCCCGAACAAGCGGCCCAGGAACTCCGCCGACAAGACCAAGTTCGGCCCCTTCGGGCCAGTCCCCACGGCCCTCTCTGCAGGTCAAGTGGCTCGCGCTGCGGAATTGCTCGGGCAGATCGACTTTCCGGCCCTCCTGGCCGCTCTGCTGACAGACGAAGCAGAGTCCGCCTCCTTGATCGGCAACGGCGCAGACAAGATCGTCGGTGGCCCGAAGAAGTGCGTGCGGGGGGGCCGCAAGCGTGCGGTGGACCTGGAACCCTGGCCTTCGGCTGCGGTGTCGTGGTCGGTGCCGACGTTGACCCAGCCCGTGTCCGCGCGCGAGGATCCGTAGGTGGAACGCCTCTTCGGTCGCGGCTGTGATCCGTTCCGGCGGATGTCGGACCGGCGGGGTTACCGAACGCCGGCGCCGCCTGGGTCGGTGCGGGCGGCCATGAACGACACGATGCCGGAGAGCAGTTGCCCCTCGGCGGTGCCTTCGCCGTGCCACAACCAGGTCTTGAGAGCCGACGTCATACGCAGGGCCGAATTGACAATGGGATGTGCGGAGGAGCCAGGCACTCGGCGCCGTACCGTCCGGCTCAACTCCCGTCGCTGTCGGGGTGGTCGCGGTCCTTGACTGCCCGCTCGATCTTGTATGCGACGTTGATGAACGTCTCGATCTCCGCCGCCGTCAGGTCGCGCACCGAGTCCTGCTCAAGGGTCTGCCACATGGCGGCGATGGGTTTCTTCATGGTGCGGCCCTTGTCAGTGAGGTGGACGACCATCACCCGCCGGTCGTGCTCTGCCGGCTCCCGGGTGACAAGGCCCGCCTCCTGCATGCGGCGCAGCGACTTGGAGACGGTGGAGTGGTCCAGGCCGACGCTTTCGAGGAGTTCCGACTGGGTCTGGCCGTCCCTGTCGAACAGCTGCATCAGCAGCAGCTCCTGTCCCGGGTGGAGCTGCATCTGCCGGAGCATGGCGGCGGCCCTGCCACGGTGGGCGCGGGCGAGTTGGAAGACCGCGAAGCTCAGCCGCCCCTCGCTGACCGTGCCGGGGGACGTCGGGACGGGAGATGCGGTGTCGGTCATCGCTCCTCCTCAGGCCGCAAGGGCGGGGTAGTCGGTGTATCCGGCTGCGCCACCGCCGTAGAAGGTGGCCGGGTCGGGTGTGTTCAGCGGTGCTTCGGAGCGTACCCGCTCGACCAGGTCGGGGTTGGCCAGGGCCATGGCGCCGACGGTGACGACGTCGGCGCGCCCGTCGGCGATGTCCGCCGCGCGCGTGGGCAGATCGGCACCGGCCCGGTTGAGGAGCAGGGTGGTCGGCCACAGCCCGCGCAGCGTGTCCAGCAGCTCTTCGTCGCCGGCGTGGACGACGTGCAGGTAGGCGAGGTTCAGAGGGGCGAGGGCGCGGACGAGGGCCGGGTACAGCTCGCGGGTGTCGTCCTCGGAGATGTCGTTGTACGGGTTGGCGGGGGAGATCCGGAAGCCGGTGCGGCCGGCGCCGATCTCGTCGGCCACAGCGCTGGCCACCTCCACTGCGAAGCGGATGCGGTTCTCCAGGGAGCCGCCGTAGCGGTCGGTGCGCCGATTGGCGTTGCCGGCCAGGAACTGGTGCACGAGGTAGCCGTTGGCGCCGTGGATCTCGACGCCGTCGGCGCCGGCGGCCATGGCGTTCGCGGCGGCGCGCCGGAAGTCCTCGACCGTCGCGGCCACCTCGCCGGTGGACAGTTCCCGCGGCTCCGGCATTTCCAGCGGCCCGGTGGCGGTGAACATGGCGCCGGCCGGCCGGATCGCGGACGGTGCCACCGGCTGCCGCCCGTGCGGGGTGTTGTCGGGGTGGGCGATGCGTCCGGTGTGCATGAGCTGGATGACGATCCGTCCGTCGGCTGCGTGCACGGCGTCGGTGACCTTGCGCCAGCCGGCGATCTGCTCTTCGGAGTGGAGGCCGGGGGTCAGCAGGTAGCCCTGGCCGTCGGCGGAGGGCTGGGTGCCCTCGGTGATGATGAGAGCGTGCGAGGCACGTTGGGCGTAGTACTCGGCGTTCAGCTCGGTCGGTACACCTTCCGGGGTGGACCGGTCCCGCGTCATGGGGGCCATCGCCAGCCGGTGCGGCAGGGCCAGTTCCCCGGCGACGGTCGGACTCCACAGAGCATTCAGCATGGTGTTCCTTCGGTACGAGGTGATGGACGGGCAGGAAGAATACGGCGAGTGAAGGATTCAGCCGATGGTGAGGACGAGCTTGCCGCGGACATGACCGCCGTCGCTGATCTGCTGGGCGGCGGCGGCCTCGGCGAGCGGGTAGGCGGCGGCGACCGTGGTGACCAAGTCGCCTGCCGCGGCGGACTTGGCCAGGTCGGCCAGGCGGCCGGCCGAGCGGTCCTGGGGGCCGTCGGCGAAGGCGACACCCAGCTGGTGCGCGCGAAAGTCGGCGATGGTGACGATCCGGTCCGTGCCGCCGCGCAGGGCGACGGAGTCTTCCAGAGCCCCCTGGCCGGCGACGTCGAACACGGCGTCCACGCCTTTGGGCGCGAGGGACCGGACTCGCTCGGCCAGACCCTCGCCGTAGAGCGTGCCGGTGGCGCCGAGCGAGGACACGTACTCCTGGTTGCCGGGTCCGGCTGTGCCGATGACGCGCGCGCCGCGGGCCGCGGCGAGTTGCACGGCCAGCGTGCCGACCGCTCCGGCGGCGCCGTGGATCAGGACGGTCTCTCCGGCCGTGACGCCGAGCATGTTCAGGACACGTTCGGCAGTCTCGCCCGCCACCGGAAGCGCGACCGCCTCCGCCCAGCCGAGGCCGTCGGGCTTGGGCGCGACGGTGGTGGCCAGCGCGTACTGCGCGTAGGAACCGGTGTCCGACCAGCCCAGCACCTCGTCGCCCAGCCGCACCCCCTCGACTCCCTCCCCCAGCGCGTCGACCACGCCGGCGACCTCCAGGCCGGGGACGGCGGGCAAGGGGGTCGGGAACACCGTCTCCAGCGCTCCGGAGCGGATCTTTCCGTCCAGGGCGTTGACACCGGCCGCCCTGACCTGGACGCGGACCTGACCCGGGCCGGGCTGCGGGATGTCGACGTCTGCCTCGTGCAGAACCTCGGTTCCGCCGAAACGGTCGAAGACGATGGCCTTCATGACAACTCCTTGATCGGGTGAGTAATGCACGAACAGCAGTTAGGTGGCTGGCCACCTGAAATGAAGGTACCACCGATTGTGTGGCCAGCCAAGTAATTGCCCGGTGGTGCCGCTTCGCGACGGGGTCCGTGCCGACTCGGCGGCTTTCGCGGCCCTGGCCAGGGCCGGCGCGGCCAAGGCCAGCGCCCTCAGCCTGACGTCGTCGAAGACCGCGGAGCGGGCCCAGCCCATCGCGTCGACCTGGTGGTCGACCAACACGACGGGGCCGCTCTCGGGGGTGAAGTGCGTGACGGACACGACGGGTCTCCTTGCGGTGTACGGGAAGGTGGGGGAAGTGGCGGCGACGGGCCGCCGCCGCGCCCGGTGGGGTCAGCGCGGCCGGTGCCAGGGGGCAGAGAAGGCTTTTGTCCGTCGTCGGGGCAGTCAGCTGTGCTGATAGAGGGCTTCGCGGACCGCGGGTACGACCGTCGTCGGCGAAGGCGCGGATCTGCCGTTCGTGGTCCCGTTCGGGCCAGATGACGAAGCCGTTCATGCCGACGGTGCGCACGAGTTCGACCAGGCGGTCGGCCCACTGGGCGGTGGGTCCGCGGAACGGGCCGTCCGAGCCGGGCTGGATCAGGCCGGCGATGTCGTAGACCTTGCGGATCGCCGCCGGATCGCGTCCCGCCGCGGTGGCGTCGTCGTCGTCGATACGCTGGACCGCCGTAGGCAGCGCGTCCAGCCCGAGGTAGGCGTGTGGGGGGAGCCGGCCGTCGGCCCGGGCCCCGGTCAGGGCGAGTGTTCGGGGCCCGTACGAACCAAGCCAGATCCCCAGACCGGGGCCGGCCGCCGGGCCGGGATGCACTCCCGCCAGGGAGTAGTGCGCGCCGTGGGTGCGCACGCTGCGTTCGCCGCTCCACATCGCGCGGATGACGGTGATCGCCTCGTCGAGGACACCGCTGCCCTCGGCTCGCAGCGCGGCCCGCCCATGGCCGCATTGGCCTCCCAGAAGGCTCCGGCGCCCAGGCCGAGTTGCACCCAGGAGCAGGACAGCCGGTCCAGGATCGCGGCGGCCTTGGCCGGCACGGAGGGCGGGCGCAGCGGCAGTGAGGTGACCGTGGAGACCACAGTGACGTGCCGGGACCGTGCTGCCAGGAAGCCGAGCAGTGTCCAAGTGTCGTCGAAGGCTGCCTGGTAGGGGTGGTCCTGGATGGTGATCAGGACCAGGCTGAGGCCGTCGATGAGCAGTGCCTGCTCACCGGAGCGGCCGACGGGCAGCACGAGTGGGTCGACATCCGCGCCGAGGACAGGCAGGGGCATGGCGGTCCCCTGAGCGGCCGGTGCCTGCGCGCCCACCGGTCGCGGTGGTCGGGGCTGGGATGCTGGTATCGGTGGCGGGCAGGCGGGCAGGCGGGCCGCCGAGGACGCGGACTCGGTGCGCCGCCGTTCTCCCGCCCGGCGCGGCCCGGACAGCGGCCGGTCAGCGCGGAGGGCCGACGATGACGCCGCCGTACAGTTCCGATGCCTCTGCCGGCTGGGACTTGGGGATCTCGAATCCCTCGGGTCGTGGTGTGGGCAGGTCCCGCCCGGCATGGCGGAACATGCCCTCGATGCCGCCCGGGGTGGCGATCATGAGGAGGTCGGCGCGGTAGGAGTGCGGGATGTTGCGTGGCAGGTAGACGATGCCTCCTTCACGCAGTTCGTGCTCCTCCTCCCCGGCCCGCACCCAAGCGGTGCCCTTGATGAGCATGAACACCTCGTCCTCGCGCGTGTGCACATGGAACAGCGGGGCGTCGCCCTTGGCCACGTCGAAGCGGCCCACGGCGAGCCGTCCCCCGGTGGCGCCCTTGTCGAGCAGTACGGAGAACATTCCTCCGGCGATCCACTCGTCGAGCTTCCGCTGCTGCTCAGGCTGTACCAGATAGGTCATGGTCATGAGAGTTCCGTCATCTCGGTGCAGTGATGGCGACGGGTGGGGTGACTGGATATGGGCCGCGGCGTCACACGCCGAGGGTGCGGCGCACTCAGGCAGAGCGGGCCTTGAGGGCCGCTATGGACAGGGCCGCGGTGGGAGCAGCGCCGTCGAAGATGTGGAAGCCGCCGGCCCAGACGTGGAGTTCCGCCTGCACGCCGAAGGCCCAGAGACGGGAGGCGCAGGCGACATCCTCGTCTCGGAAGACCTCGGCCGAGCCGACGTCGATGAAGGCAGGAGGCAGACCGGGCAGGTCGGCGGCCTGGGCAGAGGAGGCGTACACGGAGACGGCGTCGGACTTGCGCCGCTCGCCGAGCAGGGCATTCCAGCCGGTGTCGTTGCTGTCACGGCTCCACGAACCGGTGCCCGAATACTGGCGGCTGGAAACGGTGTCGTCGCGGTCGTCCAGCATCGGGCTCATCAGTAGCTGCGCCATGGCCTTCGGGCCCTGGCGGTCGCGGGCCAGCAGAGTGACGGCGGCCATGACAAGCTCCCCATAGGCGGCCATTTACCGCCCCACTGACGGCCACGGGATTCCCCACGTACGGCCAGATATCTCCCCGCTCGCATTGGACGCATCCCGCTCGGCGAGGCTCGGGCGGGTGAAGAACAGCAGGGAGATCATGGAGATCCTTGAGGCGTACGACCTCACGGGCAGTTATCGCGCCGCGGCCGAACTGACCGGCGTCGACCACCACACGGTGGCCCGCTATGTGAAGATGCGGGCCGCCGGCCAGCACCCCGACCAGCGCCGTCACCGGGCCCGCGCGATCGACGACTATCTGCCGAAGATCGAGGAGCTGGTGGTCCGTTCGCACGGCAAGATCCGCGCGGACGTGGTGCACAAGAGGATCGTCGCGATGGGCTTCACCGGCGGGGAACGCACCACCCGCCGCACTGTTGCCGAGGCGAAAGCCCAGTTCAGGGCCGGTCGACGGCGGGTCTATCGGCCGTGGGTGACCGAGCCGGGGCTGTGGATCCAATACGACTTCGGCGACGGACCGACCATCCAGGGCCGCAAAACCATCCTGTGGTGCGCCTGGCTGGCCTGGTCCCGGTTCCGGATCGTGATCCCGATCTGGGACAAGACACTGCCGACGGTCACCTCATGCCTGGACGCGACGTTCCGCCGGATCGGCGGAGTGCCGGCCTACGTCCTGACGGACAACGAGAAGACGGTCACCACCGATCACGTCGCCGGGATCGCGGTCCGCAACCCGGAGTTCGTCGAGGTCGCCCGGCACTACGGCACGACCATACGCACGTGTCTGCCCGCGGACCCGGAGACGAAGGGCGGTTCCGAGGCGACGGTCCGGATCGCGAAGGCCGACCTGGTGCCGAAGGACGTCAACCTGCGCGAGCACTACAAGACCTTCGGCGAGCTGGAGGCGGCCTGCCGGACATTCTGCGACGAGGTCAACTCCCGCACCCACCGGGCGACTCGGCGCAAGCCCATCGAGCGGCTCGCCGAGGAACGACAGCGGCTGCACCCGCTGCCCAGACGGCCGTTCACCGCCGCGTTCGGCACCACCCGCCGGGTGAACTGGGAGTCCACGATCTCCGTCGAAGGGGTCCGCTACTCCGTCCCGCACGAACTGATCGACAACCGGGTCTGGGCCCGGTTCCACGGCGACGAACTGATCGTCACCGCGGTCGGCGAGGACGGCTCGGCCCGCGAGGCTGCACGCCACCGCCGCGGCCAGCCCGGCACCCCGGTCCTGGACGACACCCACTACCCGCCGCGGGAGAACAAGGACAACGACCGCACCCCGAAAGCCACTTCGGCAGAAGAGGCTGCCTTCCTCCAGCTCGGTCCCGGGGCAGCGTCCTGGCTGGTCGAAGCAGGGGCGGCCGGGGTCCGCCGCATCAAGGCGAAGATGGCCGAGGCCGTCGCCCTGTCCAAGCTCTACTCGGTGGCCGAGGTCGACCGGGCCCTGGGCACCGCCGCGGTCACCGCACGCTTCGCGGACAAGGACCTGCTGTCCATCGTCGACTACCAGGCAACCCGCGAACACACCGAACCCGTCCGCCGCAGCGAGGAACACTCCCTCCAGCCCGGCACCTCCGCCTGGTCCTCCTTCGGCCTGCCCACCCAGCCCGCCTCCGACGTCTCCGAGCACGACGAAAGCGACCTCGCCTGATGGCCACACTTCGCACCGTTCCCGGCACCAACGGCGACCCCCTTGCCGAGGCCATCGAGCTGACCCGGCGGCTCAAACTCCCTCATCTGCGGCGGGTGTTGGCCGACCTGATTCCCACTGCCAAGGCACAACGCTGGGACCCTGCCGAGGTCGTCCGCGTCCTGCTGGCCGAGGAAGCCGCCGGCCGGGACCGGGCCAACCTCCACACACGCCGCAAGCGGGCCGGTTCCCCACCGGCAAGACCTTCGGCGACTGGGACGAGACCAAGTCCGCCATCCCGCGACCCACCCAGGACGCCCTCAAGTCCCTGGAATGGATTGGGCGTCGGGAGAACTTCTGCATCTGCGGGCCCTCGGGCACGGGCAAGAGCCACTTCACCGAGGCCCTCGGCCAGACCGCGGTCGAGGCCGGGCTGACCGTCTCCTGGTTCACCATCGAGGACCTCGGAGTCCTGGTCCGCCGGCACCGCGCGGACGACTCGATCGCCCGGGCCCTCGCGAAGATCATCCGCTCGGATCTGATCATCGTCGACGACATCGGTCTGCTGCCGGTCTCGCCAGACGCCGCCGAGGGCTTCTACCGCCTGGTCGATGCCGCCTACGAACGACGCTCGGTCGCCGTCAGCAGCAACCTCCACCCTTCCGGATTCGACGAGATCATGCCCAAGACCCTGGCCACCGCGACGGTCGACCGGCTCATGCACCACGCTCACATCACCGTCACCCAAGGTGACAGCTACCGACTCACCCAGGCCACCAGCGGACAGGGAGTGAAGCCCTTCAGCTGACCCGAATGACCCGAGGGCGGGGAATTATCTGGCCGCCACCGGGGACATCTCGACGGCCGCCAGCGGGGCGAACTCCTGGCCGCCTACGGGGAGAACGACATGGCCGTTGACACAGCAGAGCCACCCCGGCTGCGAGGCCGCCGCCCGCGGAGGTGCCGGCGATCAGGAGCCGGCCGGGGTCGATCCCGAGTTCGTCGGCGTGGGCTGCATGGGCTGCGGTCCACACGAAGCCGGCGTAGGCGTCCTCCACCGGGGCCGGGTCGGGGTGTTCGGCAGCGAGCCGGTAGTCGAGAGTGACGACGACGGTGGCGTGCTCCTGTGCCCCGTCGAGAATGTTCTCGATGCCGGTGAACCGGTCACCGATGATCATGCCGCCGCCGTGCAGGAAGTAAATGCCGGCCCCGCTTGTGGCCTTACCACGGGGTGTGAACACGGAAGCGGTCAGCTCGCCCTCCGCGCCGGGCACGGTCACGACCCGGTGGTCCAGAGCGCGGGTGCTCAGCACCTCTTCGATCGGGGCGGTGAACGGAACGGCCCGCAAGGACTCGATCAGGTCCGCCGTGACGGTCGCGGGCGGCGGACTGTTGACAAGCAGGGCGCACAGCTCCGCGTCGTAGGGCGGGCGGACGGGCGTGCGGGGCAGGACGGGAACAGACATGACTTAAAAGATCCCGCGGGTAGGGGCGCCGTCGCAAGCGCCGCGATACCGCCGCCCGGACCAGCGGAATCTCTTAGAAGCCGTATCTCAACCGAACACGATCGCTTGATTTTCGCTGGTCAGGCATGGTCTAGCTCGGAATGAGGGAGGCATGCGGCGTCTTGTTTCGG